>JBOEGA010000142.1:0-5936 GCA_050633205.1 Methyloligellaceae bacterium
TTATTGTCGGGGTTTCCAAAGGTGGCTTCAGTGCAATCGGGGTGGTAGGTGTCCCTATCCTGTCTCTGATGATCCCTCCATTTCAGGCTGCAGCAATTATGCTTCCCATTCTGATTGCGATGGATATGACCGGACTATACGCATGGAGAGGAGTTTATGACAGAAAAAGCCTGATTGCATTACTGCCTGCCGCTTTTCTCGGAATAGCAATAGGCTGGCTGACAGCAGCACTGATATCAGAAACCCATGTCAAGCTTATGCTTGGTATTATCGTCATCTGGTTTGTGCTGGCCTACTGGTTACGCTCCGCCAGCTCAGAGCTTGCACAACCACATAATTATATCAAGGGCAGCCTTTATGGCGCTGTGGCTGGCTTTACAAGCTTTGTCAGTCATTCAGGGGGACCGCCAGTAAATATGTATATGCTGCCACTCAGAATAGATCCAAAGAAGCTTGTAGGCACAATGGTTATTGTATTTACAGCGATCAACCTTCTCAAGGTCCCACCCTATCTGGCGTTAGGGCAATTCTCGACAGAAAATATAATGACATCGCTCATGCTTTTGCCAATTGCACCATTAGGTGTTTTTGCAGGAGCATGGATGGTAAAACGGGTAGAGCCTGAAATTTTCTTCAGAGTTTCTTATCTGCTTTTGTTTCCCGTAGGACTGAAGTTGGCCTGGGACGGTTTTAAAGGTATTATGTAATTCAGAACAGACCGAAGCAAGGCGGGCCTACCAGGCCTTAACCTCACCAGACATTAATTTTTCAGCACGATCCCAGAAATTTACTATTTTCTGTTGAATTTTTCTACGCAACAAAAAACTGGAATAAGAGGACAGCGGGATGAACTCGGAGTTCCCCAGGCCGTCTACTATATATAATTTCTTGCTGCCATCTTCTCTTGTTATAACAACAATATTATGTGGTAACAGATCCCGTGTTTCAATCAGCTCACTTTGCAACCACAATCTGAATTCCCTGATACCTTTTGCAAGAGCAGGAGTGATACCGTTTGGCAATAACTGCTGAAGGTTTGGTGGAAGGCTTCCATCATGGTTTCGGAGTAGACGTGTTACAATACCCAGCCCCATATCAGTTTTCTGCGTGCCAAAAAACTCGGGAATATGATTCCAGACATTGCGGTTTTTACGCTTGATCAAGCCATTATAAGCCTTGATCTCCTTCAACTGATCGTCAAAAAGATAAGCTGGTCTGAACTTCTTGAGGCTTTTCTCGCTCTTTTTGCGGGCAGCACCAGTCCGGTGCGGCATCAGAACTTTTATTACCTTATCGGGATCATCCGGATAGGCATAACAATGCCTTGTTCCTCCCGAGAATATCTTTTTCTTATCACTCAGTATTAACATCAACGATTCTTTGTCTGTATTTTTGCCGAGTCATTCTGAATCACAAAAAAATATGACCAGATTATGCCACCCTTCATATAAACTGTCACAAAAACGTCATGAATTCAAGCAGCTGGATTTAGATCTTAAACTATTTATTTAAAGGCAAAGGTAATAATCAGCCATGGTAACAAAACCGCACTTCCCTTTGCCTTCAGCAAGGAACAAACAGGTTGCCTGCCCTTACTCTTCCACCTTAACCAGCTCAGTCCCTCGCTTTTCCGCTACTGGAGCGGGCAGCAGTGCACGGATTTTACCAGTAGTTTTGATCTCGCCATTAGAAACATATGCCTCATGGTTTTCTTCAATTGAACTTAGCTCATAAAGGTAATTAACCATAAGACCTGCAGATTGCCCCAGCCCTTTAGCAGACGTATCTCCAAGCCAGTTTATCTGTTTTAATGAAGCGCCATTCCCCAGATGGAAGCGGGCAACGGGGTCAATAGGCTCTCCTGTTCTGCGCTTTTCATTCAGAAAATATTGCGCAGCAAGCGTCATAAGCGGTTTTTGCAGATCAATCCTGTTCTGCTCGTTTCTGTTCCAGTTCAGATCACTGACAATATCCCGCATTTCACTCGCAGGTCCTGATGGATCTTTTTTCGCTTCACGCATAAGCCATTTCATAAATCCGGGGATAGGCGAGAGAGTTGTAAATGTTTTAAGGTTAGGCAATTCGATAGCCAGATCCATGGCAACCTGTTTAATAAGGAAGTTGCCAAAGGAAACACCTTTCAATCCTTTCTGACAGTTGGAAATGGAATAGAAAACTGCCGTTGTGGCTTCGCTTTCCCTGATCGCTTCCCGATCACTGGCCAGAACTTCCTGAATTGACGTTGAAATGCCTTTGGTCAGGGCTATCTCTACAAATATCAACGGATCATCAGGCATTACCGGGTGGAAGAATGCAAAGCACCGACGGTCTTCAGGCTCCAGCCTTGCACGCAGCTCTTCCCAGCTTCCAATCTCGTGAACAGCTTCATATTTGATGATCTTCTCAAGAATATGTGCCGGGGTCGTCCAGTCAATCCTGCGTAATACAAGAAACCCTTTATTAAACCAGGAACTGAACAGATGCTTGAAATCAAGGTCAATGCGCTCGCATTCCTTGCTGATTGAGGAATTGCCAAGAAACTCCGCGCGCATATCCACCAGTCGGGCCGTACCACCAAGGCACATATTCAGGCGTCGGATCAGTTCCTGCCGTCTGGGTTCAGTTGTATTGATCAGCTTCTTCAGGTTTTTCGATGACCTGTCTTTTTCATATTCACTGATCGCTTTTTTGGCTGGCTCAAGGTCCACATCATATTCTTCGGCCAGTAAACGAAAGAATTCCTCTTTTCCATTTTCATCCAGCTCTGCATATTTTTGCAAAACCGCATGGGCGATCGCAGTTCCTGAAGCTTCTCCGCGTGAAGACAGCAGATCATTACATAATTCGCCAATTGTACAGTCGTATTTATTATCCCCCTGAGAACTTGAAAAACGAAGGCCTTTGGAAAGTATAGTATTTAGTAAGTCTCTGAAAAAACTGATACTATTCATTATTTATACACCACTGAGAACGGTTGTTTTTCTTAACTGATTTACATCATTTCCGGTAATACGAAAATGACATCCCCTCTTATATCAATGATAGATCAGTATCTCGTTAAAGGCGAGGTTAAATATTACACAACCCGGAAACACAACAGGGCATAGCATTACCTGTTTTGAGAGGGTCAGATTACATGGATGTTTAAACGTGATCCACGGATGCCCGGTTTCAAAGACCATTGTCAACATAGGACGCCAGAGGTCAATAGCCGCAACTTTTTTGAAGATCTTTATTTCCCCACGCTCTGCTTTTTCCTCATAAGCATGATATTTTTCCTCAAAAGTCCTGCCATAAAGGTCATGCAGATCAGGTACATCATCCGGAGAGAAGGGTGTCCATGTGCCACCAGCCTCCACACGTCTAATAAACAGGTTTCGGTTATGGTAATAAACAGGTTTCGCTCGTGGAAATGCATTTATTTCAGCTACGAAAAATATTCCGGAGTTATTTCAATACAGTAAGGCAGGTGCTGTAAACAGGATAAAGCAAACAGAATTATACCCGCTTCAATAGTGCCTCGGGAAGCACTTTCATGATCCAGGCAATCAGCCTCCACCTTTTTGTAATATACGCTCTCTTTTTACCATTTTTAATTGCACCTGCTATTTGCCGGGCAGCTTTTTCAGGTGAAGCAACCCAGAAAAGCCCATCTCCTTTTGCCATCGGCGTATCAACAAAACCCGGCAGTATATCCGTTACCTGAAGATCAAACTTATCCTTGAAGGCTTTTAATCTCAGCCCTTCCATATAATTGGATACATAGGCTTTAGACGCACTATATGCAGGTGCAAATGAACTGCCTCTGAATGAAGCAATTGAGGAAATTCCAACAATATGGCCAGTACCCTGCTTTTTAAAAAGTTGATAAGAGGCAGTCGCAATAGCTGTAAAACCGGAAATATTGGTATCAATGGTTTCCTGTTCAGGATCATAGCTCAGGTCAGGATTTATGTATCCTGTTCCGGCATTGATGATTACAAGATCAATACTGCCCATTTCGCCTGCCAGTTTATTAAACTGCTCTTGCGCTGTGAGCTGCTCTGAAACATCCATTTCCTGAATAGTGATATCACCGCCCAGATTATTCTGAATTTCCTGTAAAAGCGGCACCCTTCTGCCTGTCAGACCAAGAGCATACCCATCAGCGGACAGAACTTCCGCCAGTGCCTTACCAATACCGGAACTGGCACCAATAATAATAGCCCGCTTTTGCATACAGCAATATCCTCTCCCGAAAACAGCACCCAACCCGAACTTACCCTGATTGGATATTGCAAAAAGCAGGCACGTTTTCAATAGTTATAAGAAGCTATCAAATTAGTTTGATAAGAATTCAGGTCATTTACGAACTTGTTAAATTATAATTGATGCATTTCAGACCCGGCCTACTTTGTTGCCGGATCTGTAAACTGTGTGCAATCTTATCGGATCATATCCTCTTCAGGGGAAGCACTGATTTTATGGATAGCGAGATCTGCACCCATACGCTCTTCATCATCAGTCATACGCAGACCTGTCGCAAATTTCAGAACTCCGTAGACCAACGCCCCCATAGCAGTGGCATATACGACAGCAACAAGACTGCCAATAATCTGCACAGTCAGGCTTACACCTCCAAGACCACCAAGCTCAGACAATCCGAAAATGCCTGCAGCGATTCCGCCCCAGAGACCACATAACCCATGTAATGGCCAGACACCCAGCACATCATCAATCCTGAGCTTCTCCTGACAGATCTGGAACATCACAACAAAAATTACTCCTGCAATCCCCCCTACAACAAAAGAACCTACAGGATGCATGATATCAGAACCTGCACATACAGCGACCAGCCCGGCCAGCGCACCATTATGAATAAAGCCGGGATCATTTTTACCCACAAACAAAGCAGTCAGAATTCCACCGCACATGGCCATAAGCGAGTTCATTGCAACCAGCCCGGACACACCTGCAAGGGATTGCGCTGACATCACATTAAACCCGAACCAGCCAATACAAAGAAGCCAGGACCCTAATGCAAGCCATGGAATTGAACTTGGTGGAATACCCTGCGAGCGCCCTTTATCATCATAACGGCCCTTTCTCGCACCCAGCAGAATTACTGCCGAAAAAGCTATCCAGCCACCAACCGCGTGAACAACGATTGATCCGGCAAAGTCATGAAAGTTTTCATTATAGCTCGCCTTAAACCACGACTGTAACGCTGAATCCGCATTCCATATCTGCCCTTCAAAGAAAGGATAGACCAGTGCAACAAGAGCCACGGTTGCAGCACACTGCGGGAAAAACTTCATACGCTCGGCAATTCCCCCGGAAATGATTGCAGGAATAGCAGCGGCAAATGTCGCCAGAAAGAAAAACTTGACCAGAGCAAAGCCCTGTTTGTCAAACCCGTCAGCTCCACCAACAAGCGTTTTGGCATCAACCAGAAAGCTGACCCCATAAGCTATAGAATAGCCAATAAAAAAATAGGCTGTAACTGACAAAGCAAAGTCGGTCAGTATCTTCACAAGTGCATTAACCTGATTTTTACGCCTGACAGTCCCGACTTCCAGAAAAGCAAAGCCACCATGCATGGCAAAAACCAGTATTGCCCCCAGCAGCACAAAAAGTACATCTCCACTCACGCCACCCTTATCCATAATCACTCCCCTTATTTTTTATTTTACGCCAACAACAGATATGCCTATGCGGCAAGCATAAGATTAAATTAAAGGCAAATTAAAAGGTAAGCTATGCATACTTATTGCGCAGATGCACGTTTCCTGGGCTGTTAAACCCTCTTTAAAGCTAATCAGGTAGAAATATAGAACCATCAGCTAAAAGGTCCTGTTTTTACCCAAGGCGCAATATATGACTACTTTTCGCAACATGCGTCTGCAAACCAGGCTATTGATTTCCTTTACATTTCTTTCAATACTTGCTGTGACGAT
>JBOEGA010000143.1:0-14999 GCA_050633205.1 Methyloligellaceae bacterium
AACTTGTGCAACCTGTTGCCCCTCATTTCCACCACCGGTAACGCCGATGCTGAAAATGGTGTCAAAGGTACCACCACCAAATACGTCTGAAATACTAGCAACCATTTCTTGGTCCAGTTAAAAAGCTAATTCATCGACACATATTATGTCAAAATAATTGCTAATATGTTAACCAGATAGTTTGATTGCTTATGGGAGGAGTATAAGTTATTTGATATCAACAGGTTGTGCCGATAGAGTGTCGCGCTTCTTGGCCAGGTTTTTAACTGGTTCAGGTTGGTGAATGGTAAAGCGGGTACCAGTGGTTGGATTCGCTGTAAAGTTTACCTTTAATGTTTTCGTGCTCTTGCAGTTTGCAATTTCCCAGGTCTCATTCCATGTGAAGTTTTCTTCACTTTTTTGATAGTCAATAAGCCTGACTTTATGGATTCTGATAGTGTCTGACTTTTTACAGCCGGCAGTAAGGGCATGAGTGGTCTCAAACTCAATCAAAGTTGACATAACATCATTGGTTATTGTGAAATCAAGGAGGCTAAGGCCATCACCCGGGAGTAGGGGATAGAAGTGAGGTGCATCATTTACAATTGCAATCAGAACGTGCAGCTTGTGAGTTGTTTTACAACCACCAATTTCAACAACTTCAATCCACTGGGGAACTGTTCCATAAACCGGTAAGGATCTTGGGGCAAGGGGTCTTCCGGTTTCTATTCTTCCCCGAAAGACAGGAGTTGAGCAAACACCATAAATGCGTTCATGCTTCAATGCATTATTCTTAAGGATTCTGAGGTAGGAATTGCTTTGCAGGAAATTGCCGAAAGGTACTCCACCTATATGCTCAGGGAGTATATTCAAATTTTCTGCAGGTGTCTGGCTGTCAGGCTCAGGTGATCTTGCTTGTGTTACAAACGTCATAAATACAAGACAGATCGCCCAGGTAACGCATGCCAAAAAGCAACCAACCTTGTTATTTGGCATTCGGCTCTCCCTATTAAACGAATCCTCTTGTATTCAGCCTAGTATTTCTAAAAACAAATAGGCAAATTATTTTTGAGGATTTAGACGAATTGCCAATACAGTTTTCCCCATCTTGTCGAAAATGTCACTTGCATCAACGACAAAACGGGGAAAATCAGGAATTTAGCCAGATTACTTTTTCTTATGAGGGACGCGCGGTACGGGTTTATGACTTATGGCCTTGCCGTCGATAACGTTTCCATCATCGTCCTCTTCTTCCTCTCCTGAAATAGTAACAGTTGCAGGCGCTTTCTTTTTTGCCTCGGGCTTTTGCTTCGGGGTAGCAGAGATAATTTCGAAATCAAGTGTTTCGATATCATTCTCTTTTTTGACAATAACCTGAACAGTGCCACCATTTTCGAGGCGACCAAAGAGTAGTTCATTGGCAAGAGGTTTTTTAATGTTTTCCTGAATCACACGGGCAAGAGGGCGTGCACCATAACGTTCATCATAACCTTTCTTTGCAAGCCACGCATTGGCTTCATCCGAAAGCTCGATTGTAACATTACGTTCCTGCAATTGAGCTTCCAGTTGGAAAATGAATTTCTCAACTACCTTTGAAATAACCTGAGGTGGTAATGGAGCAAACGGAATAACAGCATCAAGCCTGTTGCGGAATTCCGGGCTGAACAGGCGGTTGATAGCCTCTTCATCATCGCCTTCACGACGTTCTCGTCCAAAACCCATAGGTGCTTTAGCCAGATCACTGGCGCCAGCATTCGTGGTCATGATCAGAATAACATTACGGAAACTGATAGACTTGCCACTATGGTCAGTAAGTTTACCGTTATCCATAACCTGAAGCAGTATATTGAATAGATCAGGATGCGCTTTCTCAATTTCATCAAGAAGAAGAACGCAATGCGGATGCTGATCAACGCCATCTGTCAGCAATCCACCCTGATCAAATCCGACATAGCCGGGAGGAGCACCGATCAGGCGAGATACTGTGTGACGCTCCATATACTCAGACATATCAAAACGCAGAAGTTCAACACCAAGAGAGCTGGATAACTGTTTGGCCACTTCTGTTTTACCAACCCCGGTTGGGCCAGAGAACAGGTAACAGCCAATAGGTTTTTCAGGCTCACGTAGTCCGGCGCGGGCAAGCTTGATAGCACTTGATAGAGCATCAATAGCCTTGTCCTGACCAAATACGATATGACGCAATTCAGTTTCAAGGTTCTGCAGCACCTCTGCATCAGATTTGGAAACTGATTTTGGAGGAATTCGGGCCATCGTAGCTATTGTGGCTTCAACTTCCTTCGTGCCAATTGTCTTTTTGCGTTTTGATTTCGGCAGAAGCATTTGTGATGCACCTGTCTCGTCAATAACATCAATTGCCTTGTCCGGTAGTTTCTTGTCGTTGATATATTTGGCAGAAAGCTCAACTGCGGATTTTACAGCCGAGTTAGTGTATTTGATATCGTGGAAATCCTCAAAATAAGGCTTCAGGCCTTTAAGAATTTCAATCGCATCATCAACGGATGGTTCTTTCACATCAATTTTCTGGAAACGACGTACAAGAGCACGATCTTTCTCAAAATGCTGACGGTATTCTTTATATGTTGTTGAACCAATGCATTTCAACGCACCATTCTGAAGAGCTGGTTTCAGAAGGTTGGATGCATCCATAGCTCCACCTGAAGTAGCGCCGGCACCAATCACAGTGTGAATTTCATCAATAAATAATATCGCACCCGGATAGTTTTCAACTTCTTTCATAACCGCTTTAAGGCGTTCCTCAAAGTCACCGCGATATCTGGTTCCTGCAAGTAGTGATCCCATATCCAGGGAGAAAATCGTAGAGTCTTCAAGGACCTGAGGCACATCACCTTCTACAATTTTACGTGCAAGTCCTTCGGCAATAGCAGTCTTGCCAACACCTGGATCACCAACATAAAGAGGGTTATTCTTTTGCCTTCTGCAAAGAACCTGAATTGTGCGTTTAAGTTCCTCGTCCCGGCCAATCAGTGGATCAATTTTCTTGTCGCGGGCTTTCTGGTTCAGATTTACACAGTAGCTTTCAAGAGCATCCTGTCCGAATTTCTTCTCTTCTGTTCCATCAGCCGCCATATCCTCATCCATTCCACGTACAGGTCGGGCTTCTGACATATCCAGACGCTTGGCCATACCATGGCTGATATAGCGCACGGCATCAAAGCGGGTCATATCCTGTTCCTGAAGGAAGTAGGCTGCATGACTTTCTCGCTCGGCAAAGATAGCGACAAGAACATTTGCCCCGGTTACTTCTTCCCGGCCAGCGGATTGTACGTGTATAACTGCGCGGTGCATAACTCGCTGGAAGCCTGTTGTTGGCTGGGCTTCAATTTCCTCTTCTTCTTCCAGAGTCAATGAGTCCAGCTCATTATCAATATATTCCAGAAGTTTTTCCCGAAGAGTATCAAGATCTACATTACATGCTCTCATAACTGCAGAGGCATCCCGATCATCAATCAGGGCAAGCAATAAATGCTCTAATGTAGCAAATTCATGTGAACGCTCATTCGCATACTGAAGAGCACGGTGCAAAGCATCTTCCAGGCTGGCAGAGAATGATGGCACTTCCGGCTTACTCCTTTTCCATTGTACATTGTAGCGGGTGCTGGTGTTGACGCGCGAACTCCATCACTTGAGAAACCTTTGTTTCAGCAATTTCAAAGGTGTATACGCCGCAAACGCCTACCCCCTTCTGGTGAACGTGCATCATTATACGTGTTGCGTCTTCCTGGCCCTTGTTAAAGAACCTTTCGAGAACATATATGACGAATTCCATTGGCGTGTAGTCATCGTTGAGAAGTAACACACGGTAAAGGTTCGGCTTTTTGGTCTTAGTGCGGGTCTTGGTGATGAGACCCGTGCCGGCATCGTCATCATCGTAATTATCGTTTTCACCTGTCATAGTAGTAAGCCACTTATCCATGGCCTGAATCGCTCCGATTTTCCCATCCGTATCAGTCATAGTCAGCGTATGAAACTCCAGATTAGTTTACACAATCCTGATAGATAATCATATTAACTCTTTGTCATTTATCTCAATCAGAAAGCTTTAGGGCTCTTTTAACTTTGAACAATGGAGCCATCGGTAGTTTGAACTGAAATCCTGTTTTTTATCAACGCATATTATTCAAATATGTATTCATACTAAAAATACCAAGTTAATAGCTCAAACAAAACTATATTTTTTTGCCAACAATGAGGTTGGCTGTGCACAATGTAGCTATGTTAAGTGTAAGTTTAGAGTTTGTTAAGGCTTGTGCTCTTTAGTTTTTAACAATGACTAACATTTTTTTTCTTTTCTCATAGCAGATGGTCTTTAATGGCGATAAGTGTTTGGGTTTAGAATCTTTTAATGATTGAGATTTACCATACCAGTTCGGGTATAGTCTGCAATTAATGCGATATGGCAAAATAAAGCCATAATAAAAATATACCTGTTTGGGATAGTATAATCATTCAGGTCAATATAACCTGAGATTAATATGGTTATATCTTGGGGTTAATACAGAGTATAGAGTTTTGTGATGTTGAGTAGTGCGATTAAGCTATGCGCAGTTAAATGTAATTCTGTGAAATTACATTCGGTCTTATACACATTCATCCTTTTTATTTCATTAACTCTAATGAGCTTTTCTCCTTCAGGGGCAGCTAAATATGCAGCCTTGGTTGTGGATGGCAACACGGGCAAGGTGCTTTATGCCCGTAATGCTGATAGTCACAGATATCCTGCTTCATTAACCAAAATGATGACGTTGTATATGCTGTTTGCTGAGTTGAAGAAGGGGACTATTGCCTTTGATACAAAGCTGACTGTAACAAAACATGCAGCAATGCAGCCACCTTCGAAGCTGGGGTTGAAACCAGGCCAGAAAATTACTGTTATGAATGCTATCAGAGCACTGGTCACCAAATCAGCTAACGATATTGCAGCCACTGTTGGGGATAACCTTGCAGGTTCTGAGGCGCAGTTTGCAAAAAATATGACCACAGTTGCCCGTAAAATGGGAATGAAACGGACAACATTCCGAAATGCATCCGGGTTACCTGATTCCAGGCAGAAGACGACAGCACGGGATATGATTACGTTGTCCAGACGCCTTTTTGAAGATTTTCCAGAATATTTTCATATATTCAAAACAAAGTATTTTGCCTATAAAGGGCGTAAATATCGTAACCATAACAGGTTGTTGTTTGGTTTTCGCGGTGTTGAGGGAATTAAAACCGGTTATACCAGAGCCTCTGGCTTTAATTTGACCACTTCCTATCGTTCCAGAAATAAACATGTTCTGGCAGTTGTCATGGGAGGCAGGACGTCCCGCAAGCGTAACGCCCAGATGCGTTATTTACTGAGGCGTTATATTCCCAAGGCTGTTGCCATGAAGAAAAAGCCTAAAAAGAAAAAAATAACTCAGCCTCCAAGGGTAATGGTGAAAGCTACAAAGCCCGCTAAAAAAATTCGGGTAGCTGATAAAGCCGGTAAACCTGATATTCCTGTTATCAGAGTTCTGAAAGTTAAGCCTGCCGTTGTTGTCAAAACAGAGCAGCCTATTGGTGAAAGCAATATGGTTGAACGGATAACTGAGGAAAATACTGAGAATAGTACCGGGAATGAGAAGCAGGGTTCAGAAGAAATTGCGCAGAATAGTGCTCAGCCTGTAGAACCTGTGGTTCAGAAGGCCGTTTATCGTCAGCCAGAAAATAATATTAAGGCTGCTGGGCCTTTCCATATTCAGGTTGGTGCATTTTCAGATCATTCGAATGCTCAAAGCAGACTATCAACAGTTTCGACTAAAGCAGGTCCAATACTTCGGGGACATCCTGCAGTCGCTTTATCTTTTGACAGAAATGATAAAACAATCGTTCGTGCTCGTTTTGCCGCTTTCAGCAAAAGAAAAGCAAAGTCGACATGCCGCCTGTTGAAGAGAAAATCAATTAACTGCATCGTGCTGCGAGCTGAATAGAAAAGAGCAGGTGGGAACCTGCTCTCAGGGAAGATCTTACTCGCTTTGAGAGATAATCCGGGTTTGCGGCAAGGTAGCATCCGCGGGAAAATCCTGGACAAATTCCTTCACACTGA
The DNA here is from genome assembly GCA_050633205.1 of Methyloligellaceae bacterium. GTDB lineage: Bacteria > Pseudomonadota > Alphaproteobacteria > Rhizobiales > CBDHHC01 > CBDHHC01. The sequence continues at coordinate 6,092 of JBOEGA010000143.1, forward strand.
TAATCGAAAAGAAAAAGCCATCCAGATAAACCCACCTGGATTTTCTGCTGTCTTTGATGCCAAGGTAAAACAGTTCAGCACGCATGGTTTTATTTGGTGCAGTCAGTTTTATCGTAGCCTGAAAGGGTATCACTGCAAATTTACGTTTCCCGGCTCGGTAGTATTTAGGCGACTTATGGAATTTCAGTTGTGAGTATTTTTGCGTTTTTCCCAGCTCTTTATCACGTTTCCTTATTGCCTTAACCTGCTTAAGAAGCTTTTCCTTACCACCAGCCAGCTCCAGGATTTCCGGCCACATCATCTTATAGTAAAGGGCATCATTCTTGGTATTAATTGCCTTTACCAGTGTGCGGACACCTTTATGGAGTGCTTTGGTCTCATATGCATTTGCCGAGGCATCGATGCTGCTTGTGATATTAAAAGACAGGCAGGCAGCAATAAGAGTGACTGCAAGCCAAAGGTTGGATGTTTTTTTCATTGTTATATTACCTTACTGCAATAATTTATCTTTTCTTTATACTGTATTATTGCGCAGTAGCAAGGTTGTCGATGTCGGGAAACGCTATTTGTAACTCAGCAGAAGGTCCTTTGCCTGATTAATCTTGGCTGCCAGATATGTGGAGCCGCCCTGGTCCGGGTGCAGTTTTTTCATAAGATTTTTGTGCGCTGTACGGATTTCTTCTTCACTGGCACCCTTGTTTATACCCAGAATAGCGTAGGCTTCTTCTATATTAATATCTTTTCTTTTTGGCTCCGCATCATTCGTTTCTGGCTGAACATCAGGATGGTCCCGCCATTTAGGCTGGATATGATCAAGAAATGCATCAAGAAGAGGAACACTCTGGAGATCTTCTTTCTGACATTCTTTGCGTAGCTGTATGATGTCATTGACAGAGAGTCGGGAAAATCGTTGCCCGGAAAATGGTCCTTTTAAAACCTGTCCAACCATCTCACCTGAATCATGGTCGAGTTTCATCTCAAGGTATTTTGTATACACCTCTGAATAATTGCCGGAAGGCTTCTTTTTCTTACGTGGCTGTTTTATTTTTTCAAATATAGAAAAAATCTCGAAACCCCTTCCCATTGCTTATAATCTGATCCTGACAAGTTTTAGTTGAAACTCTGAATATAGGGAATAATTATTATGTTCAATCCTGTGTTTTTAATGTTTTCAGGATATACAGTGTACTTCATTCTCTTTGTCAGAAGATTGAATCTGCACCTTACCACAATAGCCTGCGCTCCCAGAAGTATTATTAATGAGAAACACTGAGACAAATAATACGTGAACATCCTTATTTTAAGTGTCAGGAGAAGATAAAAGAGAAAATAAGACTTCAGGCAATTCTTCGTAGGAGTTAATAATAGCGTCCGGGCTGAGTTCCTGTACTGGTATTTCAGTATAGCCGAAAGACACAGCTACAACAGGTATACCAGCAGCCTTTGCAGCTTGAATGTCAGGTGCACTGTCGCCAATCATAATCGCCTTCTTCGCGTTTCCGCCAATTTTGCCAATGGTTCCCAGAAGGTGCTCTGGGTGAGGTTTATGAACTCCCAGAGTATCACGACCTATTATGGCGTCAAAATAATCGTGCAGATTAAGTCCCTCAAGTACCCGATGAGCCAGCATCTCATTTTTATTGGTGCAGATGCCGAGTTTGCCGCCTGCATCCCGGATCATCTTCAGCATTCCCACCACCCCTTCATAAGGGTAAGAATTTACCGCGGCATTATTGCTGTAGTATTCAAGAAATAATGCGTTAAGATCCTGTAGTTCCTCATCGGATAAATGACGGTCTCCTGCACTGGCTGCAGCAAACATCATTGCCTTGGCCCCATTGCTTACAATTGGTCTGATGATATCAAGTCCGACTTCCGGGCAGCTTATATGTTGCATAACATGATTGGTAGCTCCGAGCAGGTCCGGGGCTGATTCAACCAGTGTTCCATCAAGGTCAAAAACAATGGAAGCATCTCGGTAGTGCATATCTGACTCGCTTTTAATAATATTGTTACAACAATATATAGGCTAGGAGATATTCAGATGTCACCTTAGGATTTGAGAAAAAGTTGTTAGACAAGGGGCAGGAATTGAGTTTGAGGAATTAATAAATGATGTGGTTATGCGTTGAATCGGTTAGAGCTGAGGTAAGATAAGCATTAATTCAGAAGGTGAGACATGGAAGACTTTAAACTGAACGCAGCTAAAGCTGCGTTGGACTTCGTAGAGGACGGGATGAAATTGGGCCTGGGTACCGGTTCGACAGCAGCTCACTTCGTGAATTTACTTGGAGAGCGTGTGAAAGATGGCCTTAAGGTTACATGCGTTCCAACTTCAGAAGCAACACGCGAACAGGCAGAAAAGCTTGGCATTCCATTGACGACACTTGATGAAGTTATGGAGCTTGATTTGACTGTTGACGGTGCAGATGAGATTTCAGAAGACCTATGTCTGATCAAAGGTGGCGGTGGTGCATTGCTGCGCGAAAAAATTGTTGCTCATAACTCGGCCAGAGTGATCATCATAGCAGATGAGAGCAAATACGTAGAAGAGCTTGGGACTTTTCCTTTACCAGTTGAAGTCGTTCAGTTTGGCTATAAGGCAACAATGAACTTCCTAAAAGAAATCGCTGTTGAAGCAGAGTGTACTGGTTCAATCAAGCTGCGCGAGAAAGAAGACGGTTCTCCATTTATCACTGATGGTGGAAACTACATTCTGGATTATGCTTTCACACAGATAAGTGATCCTTATTTGATTGAGGACTTGTTCAAGAGTACACCAGGTGTTGTCACCACAGGATTCTTCATTGGAATGGCTGACCTTGCAATACTTGGAAAAGAAGGCGGAGTTGACGTAATTGAATGGTCTTATGATGCTGACGGAGAGTTGCCGGAAGGTTACTAGCATCAGAACACTTGCTGGCGGGCTATTGTAACCTGTTTTGGATTGGTTACTTATAGGCAGAGCACCCCGGTGTAATTTTTAACTCAGATACAGACGGCAGATATGACAGACTATGATTTTGATCTTTTCGTAATTGGAGCAGGTTCCGGCGGTGCACGTGCAGCCAGAATGAGTTCTGAATTCGGCGCTAAAGTTGCCATAGCGGAAGAGTTTCGTTTTGGTGGAACCTGCGTTATTCGCGGCTGTGTTCCCAAAAAACTGTTTGTCTATGCCAGTCATTTCAGTGAATCATTTCAGGATTCAGCAGGTTTTGGCTGGAGTATTCCGTCTGTTTCATTTGACTGGGCTAAACTCGTCGCAGCTAAAGATGAGGAAATTACACGGCTTGAAGGAATTTATGCTCGTAATCTGGGGAACGCGAATGTCGAAAAGTTTGAAAGTCGCGCAGAAGTCGTTGACGCTCATACTGTAAGACTGGTCAGCCTGGATAAAACCGTTACTGCAAAAACGATTCTGGTAGCTGTCGGTGCATCTCCCTTTAAACCGGAAATTCCGGGCATTGAACATGCAATAACCTCCAATGAAGCACTTGATCTGAAAGAACTGCCTGAAACAGTTACGGTTGTTGGCGGCGGTTACATTGCTGTAGAATTTGCTGGCATCTTTCATGGAGTAGGTGTTCCTACAAAACTGGTATATCGCGGAGATAAAATTCTCAGAGGCTTCGATGAGGATATGCGTGATGGTCTTATGGAAGAACTCACTTTGTCCGGTGTGGACTTGCGTATGAATGCAGATCCCGCAGAAATTGTGAAGCTGGAAGAGGGTTATAAGGTTATTTTGAAAGATGGTTCTGAATTTAAAACCGGGCTGGTGATGTACGCAACTGGCCGTGTTCCTCACACAAAAGGACTTGGCCTTGAAAACGCCGGGGTAAAACTGGGTAGCAAAGGTCAGGTCATTGTTGATGAATATTCCAAATCATCTGTAGATTCAGTTTACGCTGTCGGCGATGTAACAGACAGGGCAAATCTGACCCCTGTTGCTATTCGTGAAGGTACCTGCTTTGCAGAGACTGTATTTAACAATAATCCGATCGCCATGGATCATTCCGTTATACCGACTGCAGTTTTCTCACAACCTGAAATCGGAACTGTCGGCCTGACTGAAGCAGAAGCGCGTGAGCAATACAGGGAAATTGATCTCTATAAAGCGGCCTTTCGTCCGATGAAGAATACCATTTCAGGCAGGCAGTCCAAAATGCGCATGAAACTCATAGTGGATGCAAAGTCAAACAAGGTTCTTGGATGTCATGTGCTGGGCCCGGATGCTGCGGAAATTATCCAGTCAGTAGGAATTGCCATTCGCATGGGAGCTACCAAGGCGGACTTTGATGCGACTATCGCTTTGCACCCGTCAGCAGCAGAAGAACTTGTAACTATGCGGCAGAAATGGACACCACCTGAGGCATAGAACTGAAATACGGAAGGAGTGAATAATGGGGCGCTTAGAGGGAAAAACAGCACTCATTACAGGCGGAGCCGGCGGCATTGGTCTCGCCATGGCCAGATTATTTATTCGCGAAGGTGCTTCCATCATTCTTAATGATGTGAATGAAGAGACTTTGAACGAAGCTGTTCACGGTTTTGAACAGGATGGAATAGAGGTTCTTGGTTGCGTCTCAGATATTTGTGATAATCAGGCCGTTGTTTCAATGATGGAGACAATAGGTGCGCGGCATAAGAAGCTTGATATTCTTGTAAATAATGCAGGCCTTGTAGGACGATCAGATTTTCGCCATGCAGATGATGAACTGGTTTCCAAAGTTCTGGAGATAAATCTCAACGGATCTATACGGTGTGCCCGTGAAGGGTTTTCGCTGTTAAAAGCATCAGGCAATGCAAGCGTGATCAACATTTCTTCCATTTTGTCAAACAGTCACCTGCGACAGACATCGATCTATTCTACTGCAAAAGGAGCCGTAGAAGCCATGACCCGTGCACTTTCGCTGGAATATGCGCCTTATGGAATAAGAGTAAATTTTGTCGCTCCTGGATTTGTTGAAACTAAAATGACGGAAAGATTTACAAAGCATCCCCAGATTGGTCAGGCTTTGGTGGATCAGACATTATTGAAAAGGCTTGGAAAGCCGGAAGAAATAGCAAATGCGGCACTGTTTCTGGCATCCGACGAAGCATCTTACGTAACGGGCACAGGCATAAGGGTCGACGGTGGAATGGGGGTAGGGCTGGTATAGCCCGCAACATCCGGCAATTAGTATGTGCTATTACTGTAACAATATTATGAAATTAAAGCGCTAACTTAATTATGTGTAATTTTGTTGTCGCAATGAGGCATTAGAACTGTGGTGCATATTAGTATTCATGAAAATGAGCGTACGAAAACTAATCGTATGCTGAAAAATAATGACACGGCAGGTAAAAATCCGGTGGCAAACAGCCGAACAAGAAAAAAAGCCCAAACCCGGGAGCGGATCTTAAGAGCAGCAAATGTTCTCTTTCGTAAACAGGGATATGAAGATGCCAAAACCACTGAGCTTGCCAGTAAGGTAGGGGTATCACATGGTACAATTTTTGCGCATTTTGATTCAAAGGCAAGCATTCTGAGAGAGCTTGTCAGTCTGCGTATGCGTGATGATCTTCTGGCACTTAAGGATATCAGGGTCAACGGCGAAGGAGCCATTGAAAAGCTGAAAGACTTCGCCCGTACCCTATGGCAAAGAGCACAATCTGCTCCCGAATTGACAGCTGCCTATCATGCTCAATCCTGGACCTGGACGCCAGCTGAGGAGCTGGAATACAGGCAGCTTGTTGAGGGTGGTCTGGCTCTTGCAAAAAATATCCTGCATCAGGGAGTTGAGCGTGGCGAAGTTTCATCTGCCCTGAATATTGATATGGTGCTTGAAATACTACAGGTGCAGTATTTCGATTTTCTGCGTCAGGCACAATATGGCCGTTTAAAAAGGCATGATGAGGCGGAAGACGAAGTTAAACCTGAAGAGCAGCCCGTTGCAGATGACAGCAAGCACATTGATGCCCCGTTAGACGATATCTATCTGGAGCAGTTCGAGAGTGTGATTGATTACCTGGTCAGGGCAGCATAGAAACGCTATCCGCACCCAACCAGTGTCTCCTCAATCAACATATCAACGACGCCCCGCAACGCATCGCCTTGTGATAGCCCCTCAGCCATGAGCTGGTTAAATTTAGTGATTTGGCGGTCCGCACTTGTGCCCCGGTCAATGATCGTTAGGGCGTGGTTGATTTCTGCGGTACAGTTAAAAAAATCCGCATCCTCAGCCAGAATTTCCATAAGCTCTTCAATAAGTTCACGAAACGGAATAATCTCACCCTTGCCAAAATCAATCATACCCTCTTTCACACCATGCCTTTGCGCTCTCCATCGGTTTTCACCCAGTAAAAATATCGGGTATGTTCGCCATCGCTGGTTTTGAATGCGAAGACGGTAGAGCATCCGGCAGATACAGAGATATAGCGCAGCAATACAGATACCATCTTCATACAGGGTACACAGATCAGAGATACGCATTTCCAGAGTTGGAAAGCGGTGCGAAGGACGCAAATCCCACCACACTTTTGTAGCATCTTCTATAACGCCTGCCTCAACTAGCACGGATATCGTTCGTTGATATTCACTATGGCTGGTAAACATTGAGGGCAGGCCAGTGCGGGGTATTTCATCAAAAATTGAAAGACGATAGGATTTCAGCCCCGTATTCTGTCCTTGCCAGAATGGTGAGGAGGTGGACAACGCAAGAAGATGAGGCAGGAAATACTGGGCCTGATTGAGAATATCAATACGTAGCTCGTCATCTTCGATACCAACATGAACATGCATCCCTGAAATAATCAGACGCCGGGCGACGTGCTGAAGGTTTTCAGCCAGTTCATTGTACCGCCCTTTATTAGTGTGAGGTTGAAGCGACCACAATGCAAACGGGTGCGTTGAAGATGCGATGGGGGAAATGCCGTATTGATTTGCAATTTCAGCCACAGTGCTGCGCAAATATCTTATTTGCTCTCGTACTTCATTGATATTTGTACAGATGCGGGTTCCTATTTCGACTTGTGCTTTGAGAAATTCAGGCCCGACCTGATTGCCCAGGGTTTCTTCGCATTTCTCCATGATTTCGTCTGGTGGCTCAGAAGCCAGGTCTCGTGTTGTCTGATCGACGAGGAGATATTCCTCCTCTACGCCTATGGTAAACTGAGGTTCTTTCATTTTATCGCTTTGACTATCAAATTACTGGAATTGCGGGATTCAGGCGTTACGTAAAGAAATAAAAATCAATGGCGGTACAAAATGACATCTTGTTTCCTGCTGGTTCATCTGCACTAATTTCTGGTAGTTTTGATGATGACAAAATGTTTGATTTGGTTCAATTAATAGATAGGATATGCCGTATTAGTACTTGATTATATTGCTGAAATTGTCTTCAAATAGAAAAAGTGCCTGCTTTAGTATTTGAAGCTGCAATGGTTAATGCCAAAAACATAAAGGCTCTAAGCCTTATGACTGATGTTTTCCGGGCTAGTCAGCAGCGAAACAATACCATATAAGCTGCATGTCTAAGAAAATCGTACATTTGTACAACAATAAGGGAGTTACTCATAATGTCAGCTACCTGGTCTCCTTCAAGCTGGAGATCTTTGCCGATTGTTCAGGTTCCTGAATACCCGAATAAAGACGCGTTAAATGATGTCGAAGGAAGATTAGCCACGTTCCCTCCGCTTGTATTTGCAGGGGAAGCGCGCGATCTTAAGAAAAGACTGGCCGAAGTTGCTGCTGGTAAAGCATTTTTACTACAGGGTGGCGACTGTGCTGAGAGCTTTGCCGAGCATGGTCCTGACACCATTCGCGACTTTTTTAGAGTATTTCTGAGAATGTCTGTGGCGCTGACTTTTGCAGGTGGCTGCCCTGTTGTGAAGGTCGGCCGGATTGCCGGTCAGTTCGCTAAGCCCAGATCAGCCCCAACTGAGAAAATTGGTGATACAGAATTGCCAAGCTATCGCGGCGATATAATCAATGGCATAGATTTTACAGAAGCATCTCGTATCCCTGACCCGGAACGTCTGTTAATGGCTTACCGCCAGTCAGCAGCTACGCTGAATCTCCTTCGTGCGTTCGCACAGGGTGGTTATGCTAACCTTGAGCAGCTTCACGAATGGAATGTTGGCTTCCTGAAAGACACCCCGCAGGGTGAACGCTTCCAGGAACTTGGTGAGCGCATTACAGCATCACTGGAATTCATGCGTGCTTGTGGTGTTACGCCTGAGAATACATCTCAGCTGCGTGAAACTCATTTCTTCACCAGCCATGAAGCGCTGTTACTGAACTACGAGGAGGCTTTCACTCGCGTAGATTCCGTAAGCAAGAAATGGTATGCAACATCAGGTCACTTCCTCTGGATTGGAGATCGTACCCGCCAGCTTGATCACGCACATATCGAATATATGCGCGGTGTTCAAAACCCGATTGGTGTGAAATGTGGTCCATCACTTGAGCCGGATGAGCTTATTCAGCTTCTGGACAAGCTTAACCCTGAGGATGAAGCAGGTCGCATGACTTTGATCTGCCGTTTCGGTAAGGACAAGATTGGGGATCACCTTCCAAAGTTGATTCAGGCTGTCGAACGTGAAGGCCGTACTGTTGTCTGGTCCTGTGATCCGATGCATGGCAATACGATTAAAGCCAGCAATGGATATAAAACTCGTCCATTCGACATGGTCCTTAGTGAAGTTGAGAGCTTCTTTGATATTCACCGTGCAGAAGGTACTTATCCAGGCGGACTTCATGTTGAGATGACTGGTAAGAACGTGACTGAATGTACTGGTGGTGCCCGTTCTGTTGAGGAAGCCGATCTTTCAGACCGTTATCACACACATTGTGACCCGCGTCTGAATGGGGATCAGTCAATTGAGCTGGCGTTTATCATTGCTGAGCGTTTAAAGCGTGAAAAGC
>JBOEGA010000144.1:0-10361 GCA_050633205.1 Methyloligellaceae bacterium
CAGCAGATATATTAATCCAAGATTGAGAAAATTTGTTGGCATTTTATCAGTAATATAAAGCCCGCCACCTACGCAGCAAGTCTGCAAATGCTGCAGATACTGTTGAGAAAACTGATCAATACATGACAGATCAATCTCCATCATACTGGCCGGGTAAGCGGTTGGCCCATCGTTTGAAGCGTTTACGAGTGAGCTTTCTATTTTCGCCATATAAGTAACCTCTCCTCCTGCTGCTATATCGGGGTGAGAGGACAGTATCTGCTCAATAAGGGTGGTGCCTGAGCGTGGCATACCTATGATAAAGATTGGCTGCAGGCTTGAACTTCCAACTGTTTCAAATCTTTCAAACAGCTCCTGGGTAAAGAATTTTATATGCAGATCAGTTCGGCTTCTCAGATTTTCCCGGTCGAAGTCATACAGGCCCCTGATAATCTGATTGGCTTTATAAAACCCTTCAAAAGCCTTATCATAGTCTTTTCGTCTGTGATCTTCCTGTGCACGGGAATAATACAGGAAAGTTTTTTCCTGCCAGCTAAGCTTTCTATCTTTAAAAACCTCGTGATCCGGATCTGCAAGTTCATACTCTTTCTCCTGCAAAGGGCCCATTTCGCTTAGCTTATAAAGAACAGATGGCTCTCCAGGGAGCTGCTTGAGAATAGCCTGCAGACTTTTTGTCGCGACATCAACCTTGCCCATCATTGCACCAATAACACTTTTTGCCTGATGTATATTGTTATTATCAGGATGCTCTGCCTGCAGATTTTCTATTAGTGACATGGCCTCATCAAATCTGTTGAGGTTCATCAGAGACATGGCTTTGTCGAGTTGCATCCTTATTGAATTATAGGAATACTCCTCAGCCTTATCAAAGGCCATAATAGCAGCATCAAAATAGAGAAGCTTGTATACACATTGGCCAAACAGATACCAAAGCTGGCCGGTAGGATTTAACCCCAGTACTTTTTTAAGGTGAGGATATGCATCAACATATCTTTCAATAAACACATACAAATTGGAAAGTTCGGCCAGAGCCTCTATATTGTCAGGCTGCTCAGCTAATATTTCCTGGTACAGTGATATCGCATGTTCTATGTCTGCTGCCTTAGTGCTTCTGGCAAGATGCAGTTTCTTCTGAAGCTCGTGGTTCGAGACTTTACCTGTATTCAGAGATATTACTTTGGGGCCCATGCAATGAATCAATCTGTTTGTTTGAGAATAACAAGACGTCTAGTTCCATTGACTTAATATGTAATTAATCTGTTAAGGAGCGCAGAATAACAGGTCCAGCCCCTAGTCTTCGTGATTCAGGATCACATCCAAGACTTCGGGAATGAGGTCAGGAATATCTTCAGCAATCAGTCCGGGGCCAAACAGCCTGCCAGCCTCACCATGTATCCAGACGCCAGCACATGCCGCATCAAAGCCTTCCATACCCTGAGCAAGCAAACTTGTAATTATTCCGGCAAGTACGTCCCCTGAACCTGCTGTTGCCAGCCAGGGCGAAGCATTATGATTAATTGCTGTACTTCCATCGGGAGCAGCAATGACGGTATCAGGACCTTTCAGAACTATCACGGCTCCACTCAACTTTGCTGCCGATATGGCTTTATCCACTTTGGAAATGCTATCATCTGAGCCAAACAGCCTTTTGTACTCTCCGTCATGGGGAGTGAGAACAACAGCTCCTGAGGATTTGTTCCGGATGAGGTTTATCAGCGTATCTTTATGTCCCTCAAAACAGGTCAGAGCATCAGCATCAAGCACAACATTTGCCTGCGTCTCCAGGCAGACAGCTACGTTTGCTCTGGTCTGCTCATTGACCCCTGCTCCCGGACCTATAAGTACTGCATTCTTTCTTTTGTCCTGCAGCAACAGTCCCAAATCTTCTGTTGTCCCAAACGGTTCAAGCATAATTGCTGTTAAATGGCATGCATTTACTATAACGGCGTCTTCGGGAGAAAATACTGTGACCAGTCCTGCCCCAGATGTCAGGGCCCCTTTTGCGCCAAGACGGGCAGCTCCTGTTCTATGGGCTGGTCCGCTGACCACAACAGCGTGTCCTCTGCTGTATTTATGACCCGCAATATCGATTCTGGGAAAATCTGCATCCCAGTTACAGGCTTCATTACTGACTATTTTCGGCTGGATGCTTTGCAGGACTGCTGAAGGAATGCCAATCCCTGTTAATTTTAACTGCCCACATAACTCTTTGCCCGGATAAAGCAAGTGTCCCAGCTTCAGGCGAAAGAAAGTGACTGTGAGGTCTGCAACAACGGCAGTGCCCAAAATCATCCCACTGTCACCGCACATCCCGCTTGGGACATCAACAGAAACAACAGGGAAGTCTGACATATTCAGCAAGTTAACACACTTTGCCAGATCACCTTCCAGAGGCCTATTGAGCCCTGCACCAAAAAGAGCATCTATAACGACCAGATCTTTTCGGGTTCGTTTACTTAAAAACTCCTCCAGTCCGGAAGATGTCAGTTTCTCTGTGGAGCCATCCCACAAGTTTGCTTTTTCTCTTGCATCACCGCTTAATGAATCTACGGAGCCGTGTAGGAGAACATGTACTGAACAATCATCATCAGCAAGTCGTCTGGCAGCTACAAAACCATCTCCGCCATTATTGCCAGGTCCGCATAATATAAGGATATCAAACTGTTCCAGAAATGAATCCAGAACAACTTCAGCAACCCTTCTGCCTGCCTGTTCCATTAACTCAGCACCGGATATACCAGCCGCAATAGCCAGCTCATCAGCCAGCTTCATTTCTTTGGTTGTCAGTAGCTCGCTAGACATTAAAATTCCCCTCAAGGCTCAATCTTTCACTGCTATAGCATATTTATCGGGATGCACCTGCTGTTTTCGTGCTTATTTTCGCGACATAGGGGAATTATTCGCCTTATTTTTGTTCACCTGACATGCAAGACTATAACTAAATGCTTACTTTTTAAGCATATTGATTGCATTATGTGCAGTGTTAGCGATGTCCGTAAGAACTGAATTTGAAATAGAAGTTATAACAGCTTGATTTATAAAGCCTTTGGACTGATGCTGAAACTTGGCATAAACTCTGCAAACTATGATCGGCAAATAGAGATTTGATACTTGTAACGCATGCGGCGATATACATATAAGGTACAATGATAGATGAAGAAGATTGAGGCAATTATTAAGCCCTTCAAACTGGACGAAGTAAAAGAAGCTCTCCAGGAAATTGGTTTACAGGGTATCACTGTAACAGAAGCAAAAGGCTTTGGACGGCAGAAGGGTCACACGGAATTGTACCGTGGTGCTGAATATGTCGTAGACTTTCTCCCTAAAGTTAAGGTTGAGATCGTACTTGAAGATGATTTGGCAGACAAAGCTATTGAGGCAATACAAAATTCTGCAAAAACCGGCCGTATAGGCGACGGTAAGATATTTATCTACAGCATTGAAGATGCTATTAGAATTCGTACTGGTGAATCTGGCTCTGATGCAATTTAAAGGAAGCCATTTGTCAGCAGTAGAATAATACTTTAGAACTTCTGTCAGTCCTGATGCGAAGCGCTTGTAGCAGGCTGATTTTGTTTAAACGAAAACCCATCTAATCTTCAATTATGGAGGGGAGAAAAAATATGGCAGACGCTAGCGCAGTTATGGCGAAGATTAAAGAAGACGACATTAAGTTCGTTGATCTTCGTTTCACAGATCCTCGCGGAAAAATGCAGCACGTTACAATGGACGTATGTTGTGTAGACGAGGACATGTTTACAGACGGTGTAATGTTTGACGGTTCGTCAATCGCTGGCTGGAAAGCAATTAACGAGTCGGACATGACTTTGATGCCTGATATCTCATCAGCTCACATGGACCCGTTTTATGCTCAGTCTACTATGGCGATCTTCTGTGATATTCTTGAGCCATCAAGTGGTGAAGGCTACAGCCGTGACCCACGTATGACTGCAAAAAGAGCGGAAGCTTACCTGAATTCAACAGGTATCGGCGACTCAGCTACTTTCGGTCCTGAAGCAGAATTCTTCGTATTTGACGATGTTCGCTTCAACTCAGACCCTTACAACACTGGCTTCAAGCTTGATAACTCTGAGCTACCTACAAATACTGGTACTGAGTATGAAATGGGCAACCTTGGTCACCGTCCTCGTACTAAAGGCGGTTACTTCCCGGTAAACCCAATTGATTCTGGACAGGATCTTCGTTCAGAAATGCTTACTGTAATGACTGAAATGGGTGTTACTGTTGAAAAACATCACCACGAAGTTGGCGCAGCACAGCACGAGCTTGGTATCAAATTTGACACGCTTACTGCTATCGCAGACAAGCTTCAGGTTTATAAATATGTAGTTCACAACGTAGCTCACGGTTACGGCAAAACTGCTACATTTATGCCTAAGCCAGTTTATGGTGATAACGGAACAGGCATGCACGTCCACCAGTCTATCTGGAAAGAAGGACAGCCAATGTTCGCAGGCAGCCAGTATGCTGATCTTTCTGACGAGTGCCTATGGTACATCGGCGGAATTATCAAGCACGCTAAAGCACTGAATGCTTTCACTAACCCTTCAACAAACTCTTACAAGCGTTTGGTTCCAGGTTATGAAGCTCCAGTTCTTCTTGCTTACTCTGCGCGCAACCGTTCTGCATCATGCCGTATTCCTTTCTCTCCATCTCCAAAAGGAAAACGTGTAGAAGTTCGCTTCCCTGATCCAACTGCCAATCCGTACCTTGCATTCTCTGCAATGCTTATGGCTGGCCTTGACGGTATCCAGAATAAAATTCACCCTGGCGACCCAATGGATAAAGACCTTTACGAACTTCCACCAGAAGAGCTTGCAGGTGTGCCAACTGTTTGTGCATCACTTCGTGAAGCTCTTGAAAGCCTTAAGTCGGACAATGAGTTCCTTAAAGCTGGCGGTGTATTCTCTCAAGATCAGATCGATGCTTACATCGAGCTTAAAGAAGAAGAGAATGAGCGTTACGAACAAACTCCTCACCCTGTTGAGTTTGACATGTACTACAGCGTTTAATACGCACGCTTCGAATTTTCAGAATTGCAGGGCTGCCAGTTGGCGGCCCTGTTTTTTTTGCGCTCAGAACTGAACATAAAAAAACGGCACCACTTCTGAAGTGATACCGCTTATCTCAGGCTCCTCGCCGATTTATTAACCTGGCATTTTGTACTTGCAGGGCTCTTTTACGAGGCATTGTCTTCCGTGCCGGCGCACAATATCTCATATCTTTCCGAAAGCTGCTGTAAATGCTGCGATATGATATCCACTCTTTTAATCAGGTCACTGCAAACTGCAAATTGTCTGTCATGTACTTCCCGGGCAGCTTCATCCATTAAATCTTCACTGGAATTATTGCGCTCCTCCTGCAGCAGGCTATCTGATTTCTGCTGTAGTTCATAAGCCAGTTCCATAAGGATATTAGCGATACTTTTGCTGATTGCAGAGAAGTTTCTATTTGAGTCTGCAATTATCTGGTTGAGTTCCGTCTCGGCGGAAAAAACAAGCTGCTCAATTATCGGATGGAATTCGCTATTAATTAGATCATTCAGCTCCTGAGCCCATTGCTGAGACTGACGCTTTCTCGCTCCCCACAATTTCCACCAGGACTGATCAAGGTCGAGAGCAACTGAATGCTTCAGCACGGTTGATGACAAATAAGGCTCACCATCAGAAATAGGATCAACTGCAACAAAGCGATCATCCACATCAGGGGCAGTCTCTTTGATCAGAAGCTGCAATTCCTGCTGTGAAGAAGACTGAATTTCATTAATCTGACTTACCGTAGTTTTGGAAATCAGAAGATATTCTTCCTCAAGGCATTTTCTAATGATCAATGTATCGCACTGCCAGGTTCTCTTACGATCACCGTTTTCCATTGCATCAACAAGGTTGCGGGATTCAAGCATAGCAAAATCTGCAACCACCTTTTGAAGTCTGGACCTAAGTGAGGTTAATGTCACTTCTTTAATATTCTGCAGCTTTTTCTCATACTGAATATGATAATAGTTGCTCTTATTTGTGTATTTCTCCAGATATTCAAGCTTTTTACTTATATTCTGTAGCTCTGCCTCGCATGTTTCACTATTCGACGACATGGATCCCGCAGAGGAAGATTTTAATCGCTTCATCTGGTTATCAACGACAGCTTTTACACTCTCGGTTGCAAGGCGAAGGTTTGATGTTATAGCACCAACCGAGTTACGTCCTTTTCCCTTCAACATCATCCTTGATATTTCCGAGGCGACGTCAGGGATACCTGAGTAGAAGTACAGCTTTGATCTGACTTTTTCTTCTTCCTGCATATCTTCAGGTGTCAGAATGCTGCTCATATGGTTGGCGCCAAGATCAATTTTAGAATAATCATCTTCAAGTGCCTGCTGTCCCCATTGGGCACTTCCCAGTATAACCGGGATCTGGAATGAGGGGAATTCTTTCTTCAGCATGTACTGGACGTGTGAAACTATGTCCTTTGTATCATTCTGAAGATTATCAAGCTGATCGACCCTGTTTATATATATAATGATCCTGTCTTTATTCAGCCCTTGCAATATACGCAACAGGGCAAGGTCTGACATGGAGAAGGCCTGCTGTGCCGGCAGGACAATTACAAATATATCGGCGTCATCCAGATTTCGGTAGGTTATTTCATCCCGTACAAAGAACGGGTCATTTGTTCCTGGCGTATCAATCAGGGTTGTAGGGTACAAAAAGGGTGAGGATTTAAAGAACAGATCTGCCGACTTTGTTATGTCTGCATAATGACCAGCTTCAATCTGCCCCTGATTTTCAGACCATGCATTTCCTGCGCAGACATATTTTTCCAGTAATTCCGGGTCTGCTGTTTCGAATGTATGACTTTTTCCCAAAAGGTTATTAAATTCTGGACCAAACCGGTTTTCAGCCTTACTTCGCATTTCCTGAAGTTTTTGCTCAAGCTTCTCGGAAGCAAAGCCTGGAAGGAACCTTTGCACAAGCTCTCTCAGGCGGCCACCGCCATGCGCTATTGCATTCCACTCGCCTTCATCGAAGAACTTGAAGCTGGCCCCAGCTGTAGGAAGTGAGGGCACTCCAAAATGTAATCGTGTTACAACTGTAGTCCAGGGGTTAACATCTGAGGGTAAATAACTTCTTCTGCCTATTAAAGCATTGATGAAAGCGCTTTTTCCGGCCTTCATCTGTCCAACGACAGCGACTTTACAGGATTGCTTTGAATACTGGAGAATATAGTTCTCCATTAAGCTATGCACATTTGGATCAATTGGTGTTTCTGACAACAATTTCAGTATATGTGCCCCATGCCTGCGCAATTCATATATAAAATTGTGCATGTCTTTGCCGATGCATAAATGCTCTGGCAAATTGACGGGGTTCGCAAAGTCAGGATCTCCGACAAGAGCATCGTTTGCGATATTTTGAGACCTAAGTTCCATAGCCTAGCGCGCCACCTTCACACCATAACTCCTGAAATAACTATTTATTCTTATAGAACGAAAGAAATAATAATAAATCACGTTCATTTTTCAAGAGACAAGTTATGTTAATACTCTAACCTGCTGAATGTGTTTTCTTTATTATACATTCGCTTCACTTTAAATGTCATATTCTCGAAAATCTATGACCAATCTATGGCCACATAGATAGTTCAGCCTTTACTACAATTGTATTATTCCACTTTATTGGGTAAAGATAAGTGGAGCTATTTATTCTTTATTGGGTAACGGGTTGCGTTGAGATGAATTCTGTTGATAAGAAAATTAGAGAATTAAAATCTATATTACGTGAGTTGCAGTCTATGGAATTGCACCCCAAAACGGGTGTTATTGAAATGCGTTCACAACATAACCTGCCCGTTCGAAGTACTTACCAGCATCAACATGGTGTGCCGAGTCTGCCGCCAGATCAGATGAAATACCTATCGACCAACCCCAAGAATGGTCCAGGTTTATCCACAATTCTTTTCACTATATTCCTGAGCGCAACGCTGAGCAGTTCCGCTATTGCCTATATTCTTTACAAGGACGACTGGTTTCCGGCAAAATCCGTAACCTCAACTATAAGTCTTGTTAAATCCAAGCAAATGGCTGCCCCTGTGCAGAGGGCAAAAACGGTCAGCCATACAAGTGAGACAGACAATCTGCTGGAAGCTATGAAATTCAGGACGCAAAGGCAGATTGAAGTTGCAAACGGCCTTGTTCGCAGAGGTAAGATAACTGCAGCGAGAGAAATCCTGCTAAAGCTTACAAGAAATGAGGCCAGATTCTCAAATACGATGTATGCCAAGGTTGCCCTTGCGCTAGCCCGCTCCTACGATGTTAATGTTTTAAAATCCATACCATCACCTGATGCATATCCGGACATTGTTGAAGCCGAATACTGGCACCGTGAGTGGTATAAGGTTAGTGCTGAAATAAAATCTGCTGAAAGTAAAAACAAGTAACAAAACAGCGCTTTATCTTAAGATCTGGTACTGATAAAAGTCGAAATGCGTCAGTATCCGGCCTGAGATCCGTTTTGTAACATACATCGCCGAGCGTGCCCGCTGATTACAGATAGAGAGCAGCATATTATGAAGACGATTTTCCAGCTCTTCTCCCCCACCCTTCTTCCATGATGTGTCAGAGCTTTTCCCTGTTGTCTCATGGGCTTTCAGGGCCTCAGTCGGTGAAACCATCACGACACCACCGAAACTCTCACCAACCTCGTAATTAAGACGCATAAGCACCTTCTGGGCATTTTCCTCATCAAGCTGATCTTTTCTCGTAACAACCAGAAGAGAACGCTCCTGAAGGCGGCGAGGCAGAGNNAGGCAGAGTATCCCAGATATCCTGCTCACTCTTCTTCCAGGCACCAATGGCAGTTGTGCACCAGATCATTGCATCAATATGGTGATTGGGAAGGTCAAGCTCATATTCTGCTTCATCAGGTGATACCAGTGGAGGAAAGTCCATAATTTCCAGATATCTCAGATGCTTGATGGGCAAGCCGACATCCAGATAATAAATATCCCGAACCTGATCTATCTGCTCTGGTGAGATGCGAATACGGTTACCATTATGCTGAACAGCTATAAGTGCGGGATTGGCCGAATATCTGATCAGTGTTGGGAAACGTGTATTGGAAATAGCGCGAGTTGGCAGCCGTACGCTTCCGAGAAGCATATTGCATAATGATGACTTACCTGAGTTCAGTTCGCCCAGCACACAGACCCTCAGCGGCCTCTGAAGCCTTCTGTGAATACGCCTTAGCGCTCTGATGGGGAGACCCAGGTTGAAATCCTGTGAATCAAGGTGTTTTAGCCTGGCAAGACCCTGCTCAATCTGCTGGAGAAGTGAGTTTGTAAGTCGGTGACTGTACAACCCTATTTCCAAAGTCTCCAACGCCATTTTGTACCAACCTGATTTCGATAGATTATTAACAATTTTCCAAATCTAGCATAGATTTCCGAACAATAAAGCCTAAATGTAGATTCTACATGAAGTTAACCTTTCCGGCTCCTCCACCTCACAGTTAACCCGGTCCAGTCGCTGTTATTTACGCGAAATCACCTTGTTTATTACTGCCTGCAGGGGGGCTTTTCCTCCTGCAGGCAGTTACGTCTGATTACGTCAGAGTCACGGTTAGTAACGTGTTGTGCGAGATAAAGGTACGTATATTCACCACACCATTTACGCTATCCGAATCTGCCCTGCAGGTAGTCGTAAACTTCTTCACTACCCATCGTCAGATGACCATGATCTTTTCTTAATTCTGCCCCTGCGTCTAACAGCAAATTAATACACTTAATATAATCACCTTTACTGCTGTCTGGGCAGTGCATTGAACCATGGATGGCTGTTCCCAATGCAGTAGCGTCGTAGTAATTCAGAAACTCCAGATCCGGTTTGAGCTGCAGGAAATACTCCACCTCTTTATACCGGCCATTCCAGGCTGCCATATGGAGCACGGGCATTTTGTGTTCATCTGTCATTTTATTAAGATCCCAGCCTGCAGCATGTGCGGCCTTAAACATGGAAAGGCTGTCAGGTGCCATTGCAAGATTGGCAGGAATAAACATATCTGACGGATGTAATTGCTGCATTATATCCGGATTGTTTTCCTTTAGCTTGCGGGCAGCCTCAATATCTCCTCTTATGATTGCGTTTACAAATTCTTCCTGTGTTGTAACCTGAGTTGAGCTACCAGCTACCTCCAGAGCCTTGCAGAAATCCATATTGTTATGAATATACGCATAGCCATAGGCAGCATGACCACTCTCTACTTTTGTTATATCCGCGCCATGGTTCAGGAGCAGTTTTGCAAACCGGCCACTCCTTCCGCGCTTGATTGCATGATGCAGGACACTCC
>JBOEGA010000144.1:10376-31362 GCA_050633205.1 Methyloligellaceae bacterium
TTGCTCCTTCGTACTCATCAAAATCCAGAATACGTATCCAGTGATGATCAGAGCTGGCATCAACACCATATTGCATAAGCAATTTTAATCCATCCAGATGCCCCAGTTCTGTAGCATGATATAAAGACTCCCCATCATTGGGATTTGCACCGTTTTCGAGTAACAGCTCAGCCAGTTTTATATTATTGGCATGTCCAAGCGCTCCATAAAGAGCCGATAAAGGAGAACCATCCTCCCATTTGTAGCTGTCATTCACGTCTGCTCCCAGCTCAATCATATACTTTGCTATTGCCAGCATATCCTCTGTTTTTTCAGGCTTATGCTGGCAATACCGAGAATAACAGAGATGCAGGAAGGCAGACCTTGGTCCGAATAGTCTGGACACGAGTGCAGGCTCCTGTTCCAGTGCAGCAAATACAGCGTCCTTTTTATACAGAGCAACCTGAATGCCAAAATGAGCATCTCCCAGAGTTGCGTCCATCTCCAGAAGCCTGTCTATAATATGAAACCGGCCATAATAGAGGGCCATGATCAGTTGCTGAATTCTTTCAACTCTTGTCATATTCCGAGCTTCAATGGAGAATTTAAGCTTTGGCCAGCTTTCGTAACCCTGCTCATGTGCAATTACATGCTGGCAGTCTGCAAGTTTTAACCTGTCAGGCGGACTGGTAAAAACTGCAATGATCCGCTCAAGAGCCTGGACATTCCCATCATCAGCCTGCTTTTTGAGTGCCTTTGCAGTTTTTTTTAAATATTCGAGATTTGGTTTATCGACCATAAGATGCACCTCTCTTCATTATAGTCCCATGGTCCATCGGATGGGCTCAAAGAAAGGGCCGAAATTGATACAGGCAAGTATGAGGTGAGTTAAACTCTTTCCATGGACCGGGCAGCACCCTCAAGCGCTATGCCCTCATAATTATCCTGAGCAGTAGCGCCTGTCAACGCCCGAAGAAAGTGCATTGATTAACCGCCATGTCTACAGGAAAAGGCATTTGTCTGTTTTTTAATCATCAGGTGATTTGCACATATATTAGTCATTATACTTTTGTAGTATGACTTGAAAATAGCCACTGCCCATATTCGGGGCAATACAAGTATTCACACTTATCCCATTGTTATTATTGAATAATAATTTTTTATATCAAACTGGCACATCTCTTGAAACTAGGGGGACAACTGCCGGGTTGTAATTCCCAATAACGCAACAAGGCAGCCATCTAGCTCACTGAAGAGCATTGTCCTGCTCAGGGTGCTGTAACAACTGGCGTGAATAAATCTACCAACCCACGTCTCACGCACTGCGTTACAGCACCTCCTGGCAGGACATGCCTCTCAGTCTAAATGAGAAAAACGAAGAACTAAAAGGGACAATGACATGAAATACAAGGCGAGCGAAAACAACAGGTTTTCATCAGGATTAAAGGCAACATGGCGGGCTTTGCTGAGTGTAGCGATGACTGTTACTGTTGCGGGAACCATGCTGACCAGCGCTCCGGTTAAAGCAGCAGGCGAGCTTGAAAAAGAAGAACTGAAGTTTGGCTTTATCAAACTGACCGACATGGCTCCACTGGCTATTGCTTACGAAAAAGGTTTTTTTGAAGATGAGGGTCTTTTCGTAACTCTTGAAGCTCAGGCAAACTGGAAAGTCTTGCTCGACCGGGTTATTGATGGCCAGCTTGACGGGGCACATATGCTGGCAGGTCAGCCTCTTGCAGCGACTATCGGCTTTGGCACCAAAGCACACATTATCACACCTTTCTCCATGGACCTTAATGGTAACGGCATCACCGTTTCCAATGACGTCTGGAAAGAGATGAAAAAGCATATCCCTATAAAAGATGGTAAACCTGTTCACCCGATCAAGGCGGACTATCTGAAGCCAGTGGTTGAGAAATACAAGGCTGAAGGCAAGCCGTTTAAAATGGGGATGGTATTTCCTGTATCCACTCACAACTACGAGCTTCGCTACTGGCTTGCGTCTGGTGGCATCCACCCTGGTTACTACTCAGAGAAAAACATTCAGGGACAGATTAAAGCTGATGCGTTCCTTTCAGTAACGCCTCCTCCACAAATGCCAGCAACTCTGGAAGCCGGAACAATTTACGGTTACTGCGTTGGTGAGCCATGGAACCAGCAGGCCGTATTCAAGGGAATTGGTGTACCGGTTATTACTGACTACGAAATCTGGAAAAACAATCCGGAAAAAGTATTCGGCATCCGCGCTGACTTTGCAAAGAAATATCCAAATACAACCAAAGCACTTGTTAAAGCTCTGATCCGTGCTGCGATCTGGCTGGACGAAAACAACAATGCCAACCGTAAAGAGGCTGTGAAAATTCTTTCCAAATCAGCGTATGTGGGAGCTGACGAGGAAGTTATTGCAAACTCAATGACTGGCACATTTGAATACGAAAAAGGCGATAAGCGCGAAGTGCCTGACTTCAACGTATTCTTCCGTTATTACGCGACTTACCCGTTCTACTCGGATGCTGTCTGGTACCTGACACAAATGCGCCGCTGGGGTCAGATTACTGAAGGTAAAGACGACAAATGGTATGATGACGTTGCTAAAAGCGTATACAAACCAGCTATTTATCTTGAAGCTGCAAAAGAACTTGTTGCTGACGGAAAAGCAAAGAAAGAAGACTTCCCATGGACAACTGACGGTTACAAAGACCCTCAGACACAGTTCATTGATAAAGTCACTTTCGATGGTCGCAAACCGAATGAATATCTTGAAAAATTCAAAATCGGCCTGAAAGGCAAGCAGACAGTTGTTGGGAATGAAGTGAAGTAACTGCACAAAAAGACAACCGGGACTTCGCATGATGAAGTCCCGGCCAATAATCGGTCGGGAAACGAACAGGACAATCGAAAGGCTTTGTAATGAGCACCGTTGAGAATATTACAGACATGGATGCAGAGGCACAAAAAGCTGCACGCAAAGAGAAAATTTTCAGTCGAATTAATACTATATCCAATTACCTGAATATTGTCGGACTTGGGTGGATAACGCCAATATTGAAGATAATTGCAGGAGATAATCCCAAATACCAGATGAAAGAACTCTGGCAGGGGTTAATGGTTCCACTAATAGCAATAGCGGTATTTATTGGAGGGTGGGCATATCTCGCACCACAGGTTAAAACAAGTCTGGGTGCTATTCCCGGCCCTATGCAGGTTATTGAGCAAACTGGCGCCTTATGGCAGGATCACCTGTCTGAACGTGAAAAAGCATCTGCTTTCTATGAACGTCAGGATAAACGTAATGCCAAATATATTACAGAAGGAAAGCCTGAGCGTGTTCGTCACAGAACCTACACAGGTAAACCAACTTATATAGATCAGATTTTTACCAGCCTTCAGACAGTATTTATGGGCTTCATCATCGGTACAATTATTGCTGTTCCAATCGGTATAGCCTGCGGATTGTCACCGGTTGTAAACTCTGCCTTTAATCCGATTATTCAGATATTCAAGCCGGTATCTCCTTTAGCGTGGCTGCCAATCGTTACCATGATTGTCAGCGCAGTTTATGTAACTTCTGACCCGTGGTTCTCAAAAGCCTTTATCACATCAGCCCTGACAGTCATGTTGTGTTCAATCTGGCCAACTATTATCAACACTGCACTTGGTGTGGCGTCAATAGACAAGGACCTGATGAATGTAAGTAAGGTTCTGCAACTGGACTGGAGAACAAAAGTATTCAAGCTGGTGCTGCCTTCCTCCCTGCCGCTAATCTTTACA
The DNA here is from genome assembly GCA_050633205.1 of Methyloligellaceae bacterium. GTDB lineage: Bacteria > Pseudomonadota > Alphaproteobacteria > Rhizobiales > CBDHHC01 > CBDHHC01. Next base: position 14,127 of record JBOEGA010000144.1, read on the forward strand.
GGACTGCGCCTGTCACTCGGTGTTGGCTGGATGGTTCTGATTGCCGCGGAAATGCTTGCGCAAAATCCTGGCCTTGGAAAATTTGTATGGGATGAATTCCAGAACGGCTCGTCATCCTCGCTTGCGAAAATTATGGTTGCAGTATTTACTATCGGCATTATCGGCTTCATTCTGGACCGTGCGATGATGGCACTGCAGACTATGTTTACACACACTGCCAACCGCTAGGATAAGGGACATTGAATATGCCAATTCTTGAATTAGAAAATGTCTCAAAGAGCTATGGTGACGGCTCAGACCGCACGAATGTTCTCAAAGATATCAACCTTCAGATAGAAGAAGGTGAGTTTGTTGCAATCGTTGGTTTTTCCGGGTCAGGGAAAACCACACTGATCTCAACAATTGCCGGACTGATTAAACCGGACAGCGGTACTGCCAAGGTGCGTGGCAAGGAAATCAAAGGCCCCGGCCCTGACCGTGGACTGGTATTTCAGAGTTACAGCCTTATGCCCTGGCTGACTGTATTCGGTAATATTGCACTGGCTGTCGATCAGTTGTTCAAAGACTGGTCAAAGGAAAAGCGGGAGGCACATGTCCATAAATATATAGATATGGTTGGACTGAGCCATGCAGCAGAACGCCGTCCTGCTGAACTTTCAGGCGGAATGCGCCAGCGCGTGTCGGTGGCTCGTGCTCTCGCTATGAACCCGGAGATTCTTCTTCTTGATGAACCACTGTCAGCACTTGACGCCCTGACACGTGCCAACCTTCAGGATGAGATCGAAGAGATATGGAGCAAGGAAAAAAAGACAGTTATCCTTATTACTAATGATGTAGACGAAGCTATCTATCTGGCAGATCGCATTATTCCGCTTAATCCCGGACCAAATGCAACATTGGGCCCGGACTTCAAAGTCACCCTGCCCCGTCCGCGGGAACGGACTGAACTGAATAATAATCCGGATTTTATCAAACTTCGCGTGGAGATCACTCAATATCTGATGGATATTGGTCTGGAACGTGGTGTTGAGGATGAAAACCTGATCCTGCCGAACATCACACCAATTACGCAGACAGTTGAAGCGCTGACGAAAGACCTGCCAAAAGCAGCACAGGATGCCGCCAAACCTGTGAGTGCCGAATATACTCACAATCGTTATGTGGAGTTTGTCAAACTCAACAAAGTCTACCCAACTCCCAAAGGGCCGCTGACTGTTGTTGAGGATTTCGAGCTCAAGATGAAACGCGGGGAGTTTATCTCTCTGATTGGTCATTCGGGCTGTGGTAAATCTACTGTTCTTTCCATGGTGGCGGGGCTGAATGATATTTCCGGTGGAAGTATCGTTCTTGATGGCAAGGAAATCACAACAGCAGGACCTGACCGTGGAGTCGTGTTTCAGGCGCCAAGCCTGTTCCCGTGGCTAACGGCCAGAGAGAATGTTGCCCTTGGCGTTGAACGCGTTTACCCGAATGCACAGGCATCAGAGCGCCGTGATGTTATTGAATACTACCTCTCCCGTGTCGGGCTTGCGGATTCCATGGACAAGATGGCAGGCGATATGTCTAACGGCATGAAACAACGGGTTGGTATTGCAAGAGCATTTGCGCTGTCTCCAAAACTTCTGCTTCTGGATGAACCATTTGGAATGCTTGACTCTCTTACCCGCTGGGAGCTTCAGGAAGTTCTGATGGAAGTCTGGTCGCGCACACAGGTCACTGCGATCTGTGTTACCCACGATGTGGATGAGGCTATCCTTCTTGGAGACCGTGTGGTCATGATGTCCAATGGGCCCAGGGCAAAAGTTGGCAAGGTTATGGAAGTTGACCTGCCACGGCCGCGCACCAGAAAAGCGCTTCTGGATCACCCTGATTACTATAAATACAGAGCTCAACTTCTCACCTTCCTTGAGGAATATGAGGGCGGTGATCCTGAACCTGAGAATGACGAAAAAAGCGAGGGAGACAACAATCAGGAAGCTGCCTGATTCCTGTACCGTCCGGTGCCAGGACGGTGAATTTTCCTGACCAGGCAGAACGGGAGTCATGCAAATGGCTTCCGTTCTTTTTATTTGCATTTCCCGGATAGAGAACGAAACGCGGCCAGCACATAGTCATCTACAGACCTGGGTACAGGCTTGTCCGGCAAATACATGCGTACTGCCCCAAGAGGGAATGCTACAAACCCCATCATACAGGCATCCAGAGATAAGCCGGATTGCTTCGAATACTGCTTGATAGCGACCAGCATTTTATCATTGATACTATCAATCTCCTGCCGGATTTCATCTGGCAAAGCATCTGTGATGAATTCGGACTTGCGGCAACAGGCGAGTATAATTGCTCTCCCTCTGTCCTTGCGGCAGAACTTCGGAGTTGCCAGTGCTGCAAGCTCCCCGGCATTCTCATGTTCCGAACCGAGAGCCTTTAAAAATTTCGCCTGTGATGCCTTTACTGCATCTATCCAGGTCCGGGCCAGCAGGACTTCCCGCGATCCGTATTTATGATAAAGCGAACCTATCGAAACGCCCGTATCCGCAACCACATTCTGTAAGGTTACATTTCCGTCCTTACTGAGTCTGCGCCCAACCGCCGCAAATATCTCAGCCTCGTTGACCGTTGACATTCTTCCCATATAGAACTTATATTCTAGAATATATATTTTAGTAAAGGAAAAAAGATGACAATATTCCTGTGGATTGCCTGTGCTGTAAGCGTCTTCGCCTTTTGCCTGCACACGTTTAAGGGTGGTGTAATGATTGCACGCCCGCTGCTGGCGAATACGGATCTTCCCAAAGCTTCCAAATATCTGAATTACCTATGCTGGCATGCAGTGACAGTTTTTGTTGCTGCTATAGCAATTGCATTTTTATGGATGGCGGTTATTAAAGTTGAGCCTGCGCTGCTCTTTTTCCTGGCCAGCCTTTGTGCAGCTACAGCATTACTTTGCCTGTGGGTCGAACGAAAATTCGGGTTACGCCCGTTCAGCTTCCCGCCTACATGGCTGTTTCCGATACTTTCCGGACTTGGCTGGGCCGCGCTGCTTAGTCAGTAGAACTATACGGCCTTCATCTCCGGCCTGATCTGATCGCGGTAGACGAGAGATAACAGGGTAGCAAAGGACACGCCGCTGTAGAGGGTGAGAAAAGCAAGCACACCCTCGAAACCTCGCCCTGTAATGGCCTTCAGCATAATATCTGCTGCGATATCCGGCGAACTGCTAATAAATATAACTTCACCAACCCTGACGGCGGCCATAAGGAAAACAGGCACAAACAAAACCAGTAAAATTGAAATGCTCCATTTATAGCCGCGTATCTTTTCCGACAGCAGCTCCATATTCATGGAGACACCATCTTTTTCAGTTGCGACACCGGGCAGCATCACGACTGATCGTCTGAAAAACAGCAGAAGAAAGAAACTCAGGAAAAAGGAAAGCACTACGCCTGTAAAGACTGAGGAGTAGTGGTTCACATATTGACGGGCATCGTGCAATGCAGGTGTTCCGCTCAAATCCAGCGGCTGCACCGCCATATAGGGAACAGCAACAACGAAATAGAACAGGATTATATTCAGGACAAAAAAGCCGATCACCAGACCGATATATCTCATTTCACGCATGCCGGGCAAAAATGTAAGTGAAAAGTCCCTGTTATCCAGCACCAGCTTTCTGTGCCAGCGAACCACGCCCATAAAAAACAGAATACCGCTATAAAGGACAAGGCCGAGTGATAACCAGACGATAGCTTCCGTCAGGGCAGGATCAGGGGCGGCTTTGGAATATTCAAGATAGCTGGCAAAAACATTAACACCCTGCCCCAGCAAAAAGCAGAGCATGGCCGGCCAGAAAATCCTTATGACATCAGCAAAATCCCGAATCGGATACCAGAAAGATTTAAGGACATACCAGCGCATAAAACCCTCATTTTTGTTATCATTTACGAGCAATGGGTTGTGGGTGGTATAAATATGGCATCAAATAGTCGGGGACAGCAATTTAGGCTTAAGTCTATCGGGCGGAGTTGTCGCGTTGGGAAAGCAGGCGTCAATCTCACGTATCATCCTGATGCATATCATCATGAATCACGTATTTGTAATAGGCATCGCCGGCGGCTTTGGTTTCGCTCAGGGCGAAGCGTCTTATGGAAATTCCGGCTTCGTGGACTGATTCTCTGCTTCCGGACACCAGAGGGTGCCACCAGCTCAGGTCTTTTCCCTCGTGAATCAGACGGTAGCCGCATGTTTTAGGCAGCCAGTAAATGTTTTCAAGTTTGTCTGCTGTGAGATTTATGCAATCAGGTACTATTTCGTGACGTTTTGAGTAATTTGAGCAGGTACATTTGCCAACATCAAGCAAGTGGCAGGATAAACGTGTGTGATAAAGCTCGCCGGTATCTTCATCTTCAAGTTTAATCAGGCAACATCGCCCGCAGCCATCGCACAAAGACTCCCACTCTTCTTCAGACATCTCGGTCAGTTTCTTGGTTTTCCAGAAAGGAAGTTCGTTATTACTCATTTTTATCCTGGCCTTTTGCCTTAAATGAAAAACTTTTCAACCTTATTGAAATTCTGTCTGAATATTGTCAAAAGTAGTTTCTATAAATAACGTGGGTTAATAAGTCCATTCGGGTTTACCCGATAGATCATAAAAGATATAGATCAATTTAGCACATAAACATTTTTCGCGGGTGAAGAACATTGCGTGACTGGAACTCAGGAAACAAAAAGAAGAAAACCGTAGACTGGCTGGCGCTGGATGCCCGGCTTGACTCGAGCATGTATGACACGCTTGAGGATCTGCGGAATCGCTGGAGTGCATATTCTGATTTCCTGGCCCGTTTCCATTATGGCGGTGTTAAACGTGTTATAGCTGAAATACTCTCGGAGGGTGTTACCCTTTGTACGGCTGGCCTGGTACTTATGCTATGCCTTGCAATGCCTGCCTTTGAGGAAACCAATAAAAACTGGCGGAAGCCCGGCGAGTATAGTGTTACCTTTCTGGACCGATATGGTAACTTTATCGGTAAAAAGGGTGTTCTGCACGATGATGCAGTCCCGCTGGAAGAAATTCCCAAACATATGATACAGGCTACGCTTGCCACAGAGGACCGTCGTTTTTATCAGCATATCGGCGTTGATTTTCTTGGTACCTTCCGTGCACTGATAGAAAACGTGCGTGCTCAGGATAATGTTCAGGGTGGTAGTACGATTACCCAGCAGCTTGCCAAGAACCTGTTTCTGAGTTCAGACCGAAATCTTACCCGTAAAATCAAGGAAGCCTTTCTTGCACTATGGCTGGAAGGGCATTTTACCAAAGACGAAATTCTGAAGCTTTATCTTGACCGTGCGTATCTTGGTGGTGGCAACCTTGGTGTTGAAGCTGCATCCCAGTATTATTATGATAAATCCGTGCGAGACATAACGCTTGCCGAGGCTGCTATTCTTGCAGGAATGTATAAGGCACCCAGTAAATATGCTCCACACGTAAACCTGCCAAATGCAAGGGCACGTGCTAACGAGGTGCTTTCGAACATGGTCGAAGCTGGCTATATGACAGAGGGCCAGATTTACGGCGCACGCATTAATCCGGCCAGTGTTGTCGAGAAGCCTGAAATTTACGTGCCGCATTACTTCCTGGACTGGGCCTTTGATGAAACCCGCCGCATTGCTAAAAATCTGGAAAGCAAAAGCTATGTTCTGACCGTGAAAACTACTGTTGATACGGAACTTCAGAAATTTGCTCAGGAAACGGTTACGAATATTCTGGATACTGAGGGCCGCACAGTGAATGTACGTCAGGCGGCACTTGTTTCCATGGAAATGGATGGAGCTGTTCGCGCTATTGTTGGCGGCAAGGATTATGAGAAAAGCCAGTTCAACCGTGCTACTTCTTCAATCCGTCAGCCGGGTTCGTCATTCAAGCCTTATGTGTATCTGATGGCACTGCAAACGGGCCGATACCGCCCGAATACGTATATCAGTGACTCCTACGTCTCCTGTGGCGGTCGTGGCATTAAAAACTATGACAACGGGTTTAAAGGCCGCCAGCCACTCAGCTTTCATTTGAAGAAATCCAGAAACACTGTTCCGGTAAAGCTTTCTTTTGAGCTTGGGCGTAAAAAACTGGCAAAATTCGTAAAAGTATTCGGTCTCAACGTTGTACCAAGCTGTACTATGGCGCTTGGTGATACGGGCATTACTCCGCTACAGCACACTGCCGGATATGCTGCCTTCGCCAATGGCGGCAAGATTGTAAAACCTTATGCAATTCTTGAAATAAGAAATTCGCAGCAGGAAGTCATATATGACCAGGATAAGGACGGGATCAAACCAAGGCAGGTGTTTAAAAGAAGACATGTTGCTGACCTGAATAAAATGCTGGGGCTTGTTGTAACAGAAGGTACTGCCAGACGTTACGGGGGACTTGAATTTACTGCTTCTGCGGGTAAAACAGGAACAACAAGTAACTACCGTGATGGCTGGTATGTTGGCTACACGGGGGCATTTGTAACGGGTGTCTGGTATGGCAATGACAACCTTGCCCCTATGAACAGAACGGGTACCGGCGGTAATCTGCCTGCCCGCACATGGCAGGCATATAATATCCGCGCCCATGCTGACATAAGACCACGCATTCCACTGATACCAGGTATACCTATCCACCCGAAACAACAGGAAGAGATGGATCAGTATGCACTGGCTCAGGGCACTGTACCGAAAGCTGTAAAACTCACAAAAAAGGTGGAAATTCTGTCAAAGTCAACGCGCAGGGTTCTGACGGATATTCTAAAAAATCTTGAAGAAGCGAAGCCGCTGGACAAACAGGCACAAATCAATACAAATAATGAAGATACCCGCCTGGCCAGAAAATAAAGATAATTACAGGGAAACGAAGTGAGTCTACTATTAAAACTGCTAACCTATCTGACGGCTGCTGTCATAATAGGGCTGATTTCAGCCTGGTATATGATTACAGTAGGTTCAGCACTCACAGTGCAGACAGCAGGGCCGTGGTCTATCTGGTTTGCAGCCGGAAATCCTGAGGCAGACCCTTATACACGGGCGCATTTTGCCAGATCCGGGCGACTTCCTATCACCTCTACAAGTGCGAGGTACTATGTTGCCCGCAGAGACTCTACCGGAGACACGCTGGATGCGGACTGCGAATATCAGATAACCGGGTCAAAAATACCGGGCTCATGGTGGAGCCTGGCAGCTTATGACAGCAGTGGCGATATAATGCCTAACAAGGCGAAGCGTTATGCATTTAACAAACAAAATCTCTCAGTGAATGATGACGGTAGCTATCAAATCAAACTATCGCCATTCGCCCGTCCGGGAAACTGGCTTCCGATGAGCGGTGGCAGCCGGGTACAGCTTATACTTCGGATCTACCGGGGGGATGCTATCGATAATCTCTTATCCAGAGAAAATGCTTCCGAGATATTACCTACAATTAAAAGGGTCAGTTGCTAATGTCCCAGGTTAAAGACACTGTACGCAATATGATCCCTGAAAAAATCAAGCAGTTCAAAGGAGCTCTTGAAACACCTCAGGCGCAACATGCCAGACACCCTTCAGATACGCCTGTATGGCAGTTTATAAAGAAATATGCTGCGAAATTCTGGAAATGGCTGAAAGCTGATAACTGGAAATGGGTTATCGCTACTATTGTTATTGCGGGAATTGTTCATATTCTTGCTGTCCTGAACCTGCCTTCTCTTGCGCCTAAATCTGCGTGGTTCAGGCTACGCAATGATGTTCCGGTTAACAAGATGCTGCTCTTGGCGAAGCTGGACGAGAAGCCTTCTCTGCTACCAATGATGGCTCCGGATGTGAGATATGCCATTTGCCGGTATGACCTTTCAAAAGGTCCGGTAACGATACGCTCCAAGATCCCCAATGCACTCTTTTCAGTTGCTGCCTATGATCAGCTTGGACAGAACTTCTACGTTATCACAGGGGCTTCCCTGCAACGTGAAGAGCTTTATCTGGTTGTAACGCAGAATAGTAATACAGCAGAAGAGGAAGTGAGTGCGTCGGAAAAATCAGATGATGTTGTCGTTATTAATTCGGCGGGTTCAAAAGGGGTACTTCTGCTACGTGCACCGATAGCAGGTCCCGCATATGAGCTTCAGACAGAAGAGCTTCTTAAAAACGCGACCTGCTCAGCAGAATAATAAAGTCAGTTGCCCAGGCTTTAAAAGACCGCACTCACAATTGCTGCATAATGACAGCTTGTTCCTGCCAGCACGAATGCGTGCCAGACTGCATTCTGATACAGAAGTCCTTCCCACAGGTGGAATATGACGCCTACAGAGTACAGTCCTCCACCGACAACCAGTAGAATTGAGCTGGTCAGGGGAAGTGTCAGGAATAGCGGGTACAGGAATAAAACACCCACCCAGCCGAGGCCAAGATATAAATATATGGATATTCCATCCCAGCGATCTTTTACAAAAATTTTGGCAAATGCTCCGACCAAAGCTACTGTCCAGACAATTGCAAGTAGTCCATACCCCCATAATCCCCCCATTTTGATGAGGGCAAATGGCGTATATGTACCTGCAATTTTTACGAATATTGCAGCCTGGTCAAACCTTCTCAGCAATCCTTTCCAGTCCGGCATGGGCACAAGATGATATGCAGCAGAAAAGCTGAACATAGCGAGCATTGCTAACCCGTATATTGCAAGACTTGTTGTTGATGTAACAGGAAGGTAGATAGTAGACAGGATTAATAATGTAAGGAAACCGGTGAAACCAAATGAAACACCGACAATGTGGATACAACCATCAGCTACGCGCTCTCTAATAGTGTATTTTGGATAACTCATATCCTCAACCTTTTCAAAAAATCTCCCTAGTCTGTTATAAGATTCTTTTATGTACCGATGAGAACAGTTTGATCAATTTTCAAGTGTATGTAAACACACATTTTATTGATATCACGTAAATTTTTCCCATATATATTTCACATAATTGTAAAAGGGACCGATGTTTCCATCAATCCCTTCTTCGGTAGATCATACAAAGGTAAGGCTTGTTTAAGAGATATTGCAATTTTCTTAAGCAGTTACCTGATCCGAACTGATTGCAGTTTTACTTTTAGTCTCTGCACGTACGAATAAAGATAACATCGGAGGTACAATCAGCAGTGTAAGAATTGCCGATAGTGACAGCCCCCCAAGAACAACTGATCCCAATCCACGATATAACTCTGAACCGGCCCCCGGGAATACAACCAGTGGCAACATTCCGAATACAGATGTCAGCGTAGACATAAATATGGGTCGGATACGGTTACGAGTAGCTTCAGTAATTGCCTCGTCAACACTCATATTGTCATTGCGCAAATGATGGAGCGTCTGATGCACAAGAAGGATTGCATTATTTACCACGATACCAATCAGGATTACGAAGCCCAGCAATGTCAGCATATCCAGAGGCTGATGGATATAGGTGTTCAGCAATGCCAGACCTGCAACTCCACCAGCGGCTGCTATTGGCACAGAAAGCAGGATAATCAGTGGAAAGACAAAACTTTCAAACAGTATCGCCATGACAAGGTAAACGATAACAATCGCAACTATAAGATCCCGTGCCATTGCATCCCTTGTTACTTTAAGCTTGCCTGCAGTTCCTGCAATCTGAAGTTTGACACCTGCCGGCATCCCTTCTTTCTGAAGAACTGCTACAACTTTCTCATTCACGACATTCAGGGCCTGTTCAAGCGCAAGCTTAGGAGAAGGTGTGATAATCAGTGTTACCGCACGTTGACGTTCCCTGTGCCGTATTTCTGTTGGTCCTGATGTTAACTGAACTTCAGCAACTGAAGAAACGGGCAGGATTTGTCCGCCTCTTGTAACAACCGGCAGATTTCCAACACCCTGGGTTGAGGGGAGTTTATCCACCTGCCCTTTTAACATCAGATCAAGACGGGTGTTGCCTACAGTGATTTCAGCTACTCTCAGACCACTGTTAAACGCATCTATGCTCCGCCCCAACTCCAGCGCGGAAATGCCATTATCAGCAAGCAAAAGCCTGTTTGGAATGACCCTAACTTCAGGTGCACCCAGTTCAAGGCCCGGTTGAGGTCTGAACTGATTACCCTCACTCATAGGCAATACGCGAAGTACTTTTCCGGCGGCACGACCTGCCACTTTCAAAATCTCTTCAAGGTCAGATCCTACAATATCGAGTTCAATTTTGCGGCCTCCGGCAAGTCCACGTCCGAATAATGAGACCTGGTTAATAGAAGCAAATGTGCCCGGCTCCTTAAACACCGGTTTTTGCAATACCGGCTTAAGCTCCGCAGCCCTTGAAGGATCAACAGCAGCAGCACCGATAAAGGTTGCCGAGCGCATGGCAACAAAGAAGAAGCGCTGAATTTTAGGAGGCTCTCCCGGCTTGCTTTCCGATCCTGTTTCTGACGCCCACAGTGGTCTGACTTCTGATTCAATCCGCTGGGCGATATCTTCAGTTGTTTTGAGGTTATATCCCGGAGGTGGAATAACAAAACCGAACATGAGGTTTCTGTTGCCTTCCGGAAGATATTCCAGTTTTGGCAGTAATACCCATGCGGACCATGTTGCCACCATAGAGACGACAGTCACCACTAGCAGAGCTGTTGATTTGCGCCTTGTGACAAAGCGCGTAAAACCAACAACAAAATTCACAAAACCACTGGCGAAATGGTCAATAACAGGCAATTTAATCTTCCTGATTCTTCCATTTCCATTACCATTTGCCTTCTTTTTATCACTAGCACCAAGCAACCAGTTTGCCATAGCAGGCAATACAGTGATTGAAACCAGTAGTGACAACAGGACAGATACAGAAACTGCAACGGCAATATCCCTGAATAACTGACCGACTTCCAGTGGCGTAATCAGAACGGGAATAAACACCATTACAGTTGTTAATGCTGATACGAAAACTGCGCCCCAGACCTGGCTTGCGCCTTCATAGGCAGCAATATGTGCAGGCTTACCCTGCTCGCGCAGTCGGTATATATTTTCCAGTACGACGATGGCGGCATCCACCACCATACCCACAGCAAAGGCCAGACCAGCCAGCGAAATAACATTCAGGGACCGTCCCAGAGCAGCCATTGCAACGAAAGACCCGATAATAGATACAGGTATCGCGATAGATACAATCAGCGTTGCACGCCATGACCGCAGAAACAGTACGAGGATAAAGATAGCAAGTGCACCGCCTACAACGATATTCTGCTGCACAAGCGATACAGATGAGTTGATATAAACAGTTTCATCATAAATATGCTGGAGCTTTAATCCGGCTTCAGGAATTACCCGTTCATTAAGTTCTGCGACAGCTGCTTTAATACCAGCCATTGTTTCTATTACGTTTGCCCCGGTCTCCCGCTGGGCATTAAATGCGATAGATGACTGACCAAGAAAGCGGATTTTTGCTGCAGGTTCTTTATATGAAAAGTTTACTTTGGCAATATCATTAACAGTAACCCGCCCAAGGCGGCCGTTAGTCTCGTCTCTTACAGATCTGAGAACCACAGCACGTATCTTGTCCAGAGTATTAAGCTCGCCCTCGGTTCTGATAACATAACGGCGCTTGCCTTCGTCGACATCTCCAGCACTGATAGCAGCATTTGCAGCCCGCAGGCTTGATACGACATCGGAAACGGTAAGCCTGTAACGAGCCAGTTCTTCAGGTTTTATAACGACTTCAATTTCCCTGTCAGAACCGCCGAAGATGTTGACACCTCCGACACCTTTAACCCGTTCGATCCTGTCTTTAATGACATTGGTTATGAAGTCACCATATTCATGAATGGGTCTCGTATTATCTTTTAGTCTGTTTACAACAAACCATGCGATGGGGCTGTCTTCAGCACCAGCGGTTTTCAGTGTCGGCTCACTTGCTTCATCAGGGTATCCGGTGACCTGATCCAGACGATTGGATACCAGCAATAATGCTCGATCCATATTGGTACTGACATCGAATTCAAGACGGACCCTTGCTCTGCCAGGCTGGGATTCGCTGGTAATCTCAGACAGACCATTTATGCCTTTCAGCACTTCTTCCTGCCGAATGGTAATTTCGCGCTCAATTTCTGCAGGAGCGGCTCCGCCCCAGTATGTTTCCACGGTTATCACAGGCTTACTGATATCCGGGGTAAGCTGTATCGGAATTGTATCCAGTGCGATCAGGCCAAACATAATCGCCATTAAAACGATTGAGACAACGGCACTGGGACGATCGATAGCGGTACGGATCAAATTCATGAAGAGCTCTTCTCAAATCTTACTTGGACACCAGGAAACAGTCTTTCGTTTCCTCTCACAACAACCAGATCTCCGGCTTTCAGGCCACTCAGTACCTCAACCCGACCCTCAGTACCTTCACCAAGTGTCACTGGGCGGGGCATGGCTTTACCCTTCTGCACGATATAGACTATATCTGCACCGCCGCGCTTAAGGATTGCATCCTTGCTTACGGTAACAATCTCTCTTTTCTCCCCGGCAGGAATGCTGATCGTAAGAGACTGGCCTTCTGCCAGAAGTCCGGGTTTGTTTGAAAATATCGGGCTGAACCGAACTGTCCGTGTGCGGGTAAGAGAGTTTTCTGACGGCAGGACCGATCTGACTCTGGCTTTATAGGCAGCCTTTCCGTTTAACTGAAAAGTCACCTCAACACCGGTAGCCAGGCCTCCAACCCGGTTGGCTGGCACATCAGCTTCCACCTCCAGGCTTTCGACATCAATCAGTTTGATTATCGGATCTCCAATACGAAGATAGGAACCTTTTTCAGTGAAGCTCTGAACTACAACACCATCATAAGGTGCGGCTACAGAAGCATAGGCCAGTTTAAGCTTAGCCTGCTGAAGGGATGCTTCCTTGATTTTCACCTTTGCATTGGCCCGCTCTATCTGCGCATTTGCAACAGCCAGTTTCTTCTGGGCGTCTTCAAATTTTGCCTGAGAAAAAGCAACGGAACTTTTTAGCCCCTGCTGGCGGCGCAATTCTGTTTTTGACAGATCAGCCTGAGCCTTTTCTGTTACCAGTTCTGCTTTTGCATCAAGTAATTCACTTTCTGCCAGGAGGACATCCGCTTTAAGAGACTCTGTACTTAGCAAGGCTAGTAATTGTCCCTTCTTAACCGAATCCCCAACCTTGATCCGAATATCATCAACATAACCGGCAAGTCTTGCGGCTACGTTACCTGATCTCAGAGCAACCAATCTGCCAATGACAGGAACTGTCTGTGTAAGCGGCTCTGCTTTAACTGCATCGACCCCTACGAGACGGGCACCGGATTGTGCTGAAGCATCCGGTGTCTGAACTAATAAGGTCATTGCACATACGAAGAGTAAAACGTATCTGATGAAAAAATACACGACAAACCTCATTCCGCTTCAAGAGTCAGGATCTGTTGATTAGATCGGGTCAGCGTTTCATAGCTTCTGCCGGATGAACTGGAGCCGCAGAAAACAGAATATTTTCAAGGCTTATCAGATATGGCCAACAGGAAAATATGAAGCGCTCTTTAAGTCCGGTCGATGAATTTGTCCTGACCCCGACTGCGAGCGTTAAAAATACTGCTATTACATGGGATAAAGTATACTCACATCTAATGCGAGATATTTTTAATCAAAACCCTGTCAATTAATATAAGGTTTAAGTCTTTAATTTTCTTTGCTGTAATTAAGAGCTTTTTTTGATCGAATACCGCTCATAATACTGTATTTTTGCTGTGCTGCAGAGGAAGGAGTGTCAGTCTACCTGACACTGATTTTAAAATTGCTTCTTTTAGGAAGCAAAGGCAGCAAGGCGAACCACTGGCCGCTATGGGCAACAGCCATGGCAAGATACATAAACCACATGCTTGTAAGGAAGCCGAACCCGCCCGGCGCTACACAAAGCGGGGATGGCATGGTGTAACTGATAAAAGATAATATAAGAAATGCCGGAGAAATGAATAGCTTGAAGCTCATATTGTAAATACCTGAAGGCTTTAGATCGGAAACTTTTATAACTTCAGGTATATGAGCAATATATTAAGAGGGAGTGCCTTGACACATGTCAAATGCCCCTGCCAGTAAAAAGCAGGGTGCGCAGGAACCCTGCACACCCTGAGCTGCTTAAAATTTGCGTCAGCTTATTACTTTATTCGCCGCGTTTGAATGAACCGTCGACAATATTCTGAAAATCACCTTGTGTGATGCCCAGGTCATGCAATTCATATGCATTCATTTTTTTCAGAGAACGCAACGCTTTTGCTTTTTCTTCTCTCTGTTTCCACGCAACTTTCAGGGAATTCAAGAAGCCCAGCGCATTTTTCTTAATCTGACCTTCATATGAAGTGCCTGAAAAACCGTGTGAGTGATTTGCGAATGTTTGTGCCATATCTATTATCCTTTCGTCTAATAAGAAAGATACTCTTATTCTCCGAAAGTAGAAGACGCGATTGGACATTCCTTCCATGCAAATATGCATAGCTTTAGATTTCGGTAACCTCAGGCTCCTTTATGGCTTGTAAATTTATCAGGCCGAATTATATTAAGATCGAACGTTCTTAAATAGGCAGGAATATTATCATGGCACGCAGCAGAGAATTTGACCCGGATGAAGCAATAGAAAAGGCCATGAGTATCTTCTGGAAAAAAGGCTATTCAGATACCTCTGTGCGGGATCTGGTGCAGGCAACGAATGTTGCCCATGCCGGTCTTTATTCTGCATTCAAAGATAAAAACGGGCTCTTTAAGGAAGTTCTGAAACACTACGACACTTCTTACGGCGATATGCTGTTTGGCCCAATGGAGCAAAAAGGTGCCGGACTGCCCCAGATTAAGGGCTTCTTTGATTTTGTGCTGGACGCCATCAAAACCAATCGATTTCAAAATGGTTGCCTGATGGTCAATACATCTGTCGAATTTGGAAATGCCACACAGGAAATTCTGAAACAGGCTCAGAATAATACCGAGAGACTGGAAAAGGCTTTGCTCAATGCCCTGTCGAACGCAAAAAACCGCCAACAGGTGCGTGGTGATCTGGACATTGAAAAAGGCTCGGCACTGCTCATCACAACCTTCTATGGCATTGCCATTCTTGCCCGTTCAAAAATTCCTTATGAAATGAGCGAGAACTCGGTTGAGCAGGCGTTAAATTCACTGACATAATTTTTTTTAATCTTTTCAAGATCGCTTGATCTTAAATATCGGAGAACATGAAATGACACTAACATCCCGAATTACACAACATTACCAACTACCCGGCCTGCTGGATCGCATTCACGCCGACATGAAGCGACTTGGCAAGACTGAGGAAACAGTAACACCTGATGATTTAGTCAATTTAGATGAATATCATTTTCGTGGAGCTGCTGCGACCCAGGAGCTGATTCAGCTTCTATCTGCCGGGCAAGGCGATAATATACTGGACCTTGGCTCTGGACTTGGCGGACCCGCCCGGAGACTGGCCAGGTCGTCCGGCTGCAAGGTTACTGCAATTGACCTGACTGAAGAATATACAAACACCTCAACAGTGATTAACAGATGGTTTGGCCAGTCTGATCAAATTCAATGCGTTACAGGGGACATAACCAACCTTTCCGGCTTTGACAATGCGTCCTTCGACGGAGCCTGGTCAATTCATGTGGGCATGAATATTGAAAATAAAACCAAATTTTACTCTGAAGTCTACAGAGTGCTAAAACCCGGAGCCAAATTTATTATCTATGATGTTCTGAAAACTGCTGATGATGCGGTTATAACCTACCCTGCTCCATGGGCTTCGAGTGCAGATGAGAGTTTTCTCGTTACTGAAAGTGAGCTGATATCTCTTCTGGAAGCAGCATCATTTGAAATTGAGCAGAACATAGATCATACGCCTGAGACCGTGGAATTTATCAAAGCAAGAGTTCAGCCTCTGGCGCAGGCTGCTACTCCACCTCCTCTCAGCCTCGCAACTGTTATTGGCCCCGTCTTTAAAGATGCTTTCAAAAATATCGTGACAGCTATTCATAGTGGCAATGTTCGCCTGTCAACGACCCTGTGCAGAAAACCCTGAACCGAAGCAAACGAGTATAAGGATTTCAATTATGAAAGCTAAAATTCTCATAACCGGAGCTGCCGGAAGAACCGGAGCGGCTGCAGTGTACCAACTTCTGGAGATGGGCTACCCTGTGCGGGCTTTTGTACGAAAAGATGATCACAGAGCTGCGCAACTGCGTAGTGCCGGTGCTGAAATTTTCATTGGCAGCCTCCATGACTTCAGCGATCTGCAAAAGGCTATGACCGGCATTCAACGCGCTTATCATTGCCCCCCATTTGCCCCTTCCATGTTACAGGGAGCCATGCTTTTTGCTCTTGCAGCAGAAGAGGCAAAGCTTGAAGTTGTAGCATTGTTAAGCGGCTGGAACCCTCACCCGTTACATCCATCCATTACGACCAGGGATCACTGGATAGCAAATAATATTTTCCGATGGATGCCCTCTGTGGATGTAATTCATATCAATCCAGGGTTATTTGCTTTTGTCTATCTGCTGGGTTTACCAGCAATAAAGCATTTCGGAATGCTGATGATGCCTGCCGGAACTGGTAAGAATGCACCTCCTTCAAACGAGGATATTGCACGAACTGCGGTTGGGGCACTTGTAAATCCTGCACCACATATCGGTAAATGCTATCGCCCTACAGGGCCAAAGCTGCTCTCGCCGCAAGATATAGCAGGTACTCTTGGGCATATTCTCGGTAGAAAGGTTAAATACCAGGATGCCCCTATGAAGATGTTCCTAAAGGCAGTTACTGCGCAGGGCTTCCCTAAATTTGAAATCGCTCAGGTCAGGTATTTTATGGAGGAACTTAAAAATGGTGTCTTCGCCACAGGTGCACCAACAGATCATGTAGAAATGCTCAGTGGCAGAAAACCTGAAGATTTTGAAACTATTGCAAGGAGGTATATTGCCAATCCATCGCTGGTGCATCCGGATCTGCAAACCGGGACAATGTTTCAGGCTATAAAATTTCTGATTAAAATGATGATGACCAGAGTTCCTGACCTTGATGCCTGGGAACGTGATCAAAACCATCCTGCGCTGAAAAACCCTCAACTCGCACATGAAAGCAGTATATGGAAGCAGGCTGCTGAAAATTACCGTCTCCATCTGAACGATAACAAAGTTCATCTGGAAGACAGCGCAATGATAATCTGAATGAACAGAGAGGCCACTGGCATTAGCCAGCGGCTTCATTACTC
>JBOEGA010000145.1:0-5526 GCA_050633205.1 Methyloligellaceae bacterium
CGGCGGTAACACGTGCTCGGTGCGCCGTCTCCACCGCGCCTCGATTTTCAATTTTCCGCAACGCGTTCAGCAGCTGAGGGGCTGTTATATCACCTACCTGTTTATCCCCGAGATCGGGAAACAAATCCTTTTCCAAACGGCGTAATATTTTCTTGGCATGGGAAGGCACCCAGGAATCTGCAATCTTTGTGTACCACTCTAAAGCCACCGCCCGGAAAGACCCAGATTCTGCCTTCTTGTCAACTTTTCTGACGACGCCCGGGTCTATGCCACTGACAACCAGTTTTCGGGNNATAGACACCCATCGACAGGGTTTTACGCTTGCCTTCAAACCGGTAGTCAAATCGCCACCACTTCCCACCTTTAGGTGTAACAAGTAAATACAGCCCAGCTCCATCGGTCAATTTAAACTGTTTGTCCTTGGGCTTGGTCTGCCTAACCTTAGTATCTGTGAGTGCCATTACTACACCCCCTGCACTGCTTTATCGGAATCGTTTTTAGTACCAGCAGTTTCCGTTGATCTCATAGGTGGTACTACTGTCCTGCAAACGGCGAAGGCAATACGTTTGAGCAGATAAAACGGTAGATCGAATCACTTTTTGTCGGTAACAGTCATTCATAGCATCCCTATTACCGACAAAGTTACCGTCAAGGAGTAGTAGCTGTCAATGGACAAAACAGGACGAGAATGGACTTATTTTGGATTAACTATCTGATTTTAAATAAATAATTGGATCTACTTGGACTGGATGAGACTGTCTTTTGGTGCCCGGGGCCGGAATCGAACCGGCACGGTATTTCTACCGAGGGATTTTAAGTCCCTTGCGTCTACCAATTTCGCCACCCGGGCATTTGGGATTCAGACATTCGCGAGATATTTTCGCCTAATCTGGAAATGAACTACTGTTCAACAGGTTGGGTGGCAACCAGCGGCGAATTTTCCACTATGTAGCGTTGTATTTCAAGCTGGATTTAAACGACTGATCCAACTCGTACCATAGTCATTAGCTTCTCAGTAGAATTCAGTCAGAATTTGTTTATGTTGCCTGACATCATATTCCAGAAATAAGCGCTCACATCCTGGAATGTTAATCAATTTCGCGCCGGAAATGGTGTCTAACTTAAAGGGGTCAGCAGTTTTTATAATCAGAATGTCTCCCTTAAACAGAACACCAGTGCTGGAAAGGACATCCCGTAGATCAATAGTTAAATGAACCCCGCATAACCTAACGCCTTCATACTGTTTTGATACGTAATTTAAGAATCTATTTAGTTTTTTGTATCATTTCTGTACCATAACGGTCTTAAGAACGTTGGATTATTTTCTTTATGCCGCTTACTGCCCGACTGGCCAAGACCGTGCTTACGTCTCGTGCCGGAAACTTAATAGCTCGTCCCTGGCTTGATCAATTTGTACTTTACAGTCTGAAACACTGGATTTTTCCGTTATCCCGCTTGTGGGCAGCTGCCCGTGCTGCCGAAGGTAATGTTGATCGTTTTATTACCCAGGTTCCGTTAAAAAAGGCGGGACCTCGACAACGTGAAATCATTAAAAAAGCCCTCAACGAATTCGAACATACGCGTTTGAAATCTTTTTCAATGGAAAAGCTATGGCAAGACTATTTTTTTGGTGCAGAGCCTGTTGCTCCGGAACGGTTGCCAATAGTTGAGGAAATGAGACTGGATTTCAAATCAGCCTACAACATGTCACGGAACAGTTTTCGCCCTTTGCGAAAACTGGTTAAAACCTCCGTCTTAATGAATCCACCAACACCGAACGATGTAGCTTCTCGATTTGGTCATAGCGGTGAACGGTTGGATACACTGTTTAAGCCACCGTCACATTTTCCCGCAGTTGAATTGTCCCGGTCAGTCCCAACCAGTTATGGCAATGACTATTGGATACGCTTTCCTTCTCCATGCCCGGAAATTGGCGATGAAGTTTATGCACGAGTCTATGAGCCGGACAATGTAATTAACCCACCGACGCTGATTTTTGGCCATGGTATTTGCGTTGAATTTGATCATTACCATCAATTACTAGACGAGATAACGCAGCTAACGAGACACGGTATTCGGGTTATTCGTCCGGAGGCACCATGGCACGGCCGACGTGTGTTGCCGGGTCACTACGGCGGTGAACAGTTTCTGTCGAAAATCCCTCTCAGCATGTTTGATTTTATTAACGCACAACATCAGGAGTGGGCAACGATCATTCATTGGTGCAGGGAGAATTTTTGCGCTCCTGTGGGCATAGGTGGTAGCAGTCTGGGTGCCCAAACGGCGAAAACGATAGCTATGAACGCATCAAATTGGCCATCTGATTTACAACCGGATGCGTTGTTTATAGTGACGCATAGCCGCCACATGGCTGAGGCGGCTCTGGACGGCGTGTTATCAGACATTTGGAATCTGGGTGAATCACTGAGATCGGTCGGCTGGACACAGGAACTGGAAAAAAGCTGGCTTGAAAAAATTGACCCTCCCAAGACGCCATGCATGTCCGGAGAGTCCATTGTGACCGTTTACGGTGAAAAAGACACTGTTACACCTATTGCATCTGCGATTGCACAGATGAATGACTGGGAAGTACCAGAGAAAAACCGATTCCGATACAGGCGTGGTCATTTCTCCATTCCTCTCGGGATGATTTATGACGATACGCCGATCAAACGAATCGCACAGGTGCTTAAGGGTCTGATAATAAACTTCTCCGCAAAACAGTCACCTGAAAACCTTGCAGAGCACACCATTAACTAACTATGGAAAACGCTGTCGAATTATCACGCTGGCAATTTTGGCTTCTTATCGCCTTATCCGGCTACGCGGTTCTGCATTTATTCATACTACCGATAATGCAGCGACTAATTTATTATCGAACTCAATCAACCGAAAAATTGCTGAATAAAACGCTGGATTTCGGATTGCCGTCTTACGCAATGGCCAATCGCCAATTGTGGGTAGACCGGATTGTCAATGATTCAGAAGTGCAAGCCGCAATTCAGCAGGCAAGCAAGGGAAACTTACCTGACACAAATGCTGCGGCCCGTGCTCGGAAATATGCAACCGAGATCGTTCCTACGTTTAATGTTTTGTTTTACTTCAGGGTAGGTTTCTGGCTCGCTCGTAAAGCACTTCGAATGTTTTACTGGATAGAAATCGCTCTTGCTAATCAGGAACAGTACAAACAAATAGATACAAACAGTTGCGTTATATTGGTTTCAAATCATCGCTCAAATTTTGACCCACTCCTGCTCATCTATCTAACGTCCAAAACTGCACCAATTTCCTATTCAGCCGGAGAGTGGGCGCTTATCGTACCCTTTCGTCAAATTCTTCATGCCATTGGCTTTTCAATTATTAGACGTAATGACACAAATAACCTTTTGTACAAGAAAATTCTGGAACGTTACGTTTTTCTGGCAACGCAGAACTGTATTCCACAAGGACTATTTATAGAAGGTGAGTTATCACGCGATGGACGTATGCAGCCTTTGAAACTCGGTATGCTTAATTACGTGGTAAAAGCATACGATAAAGGCAACTGCAGTGACATAGTCTTTGTTCCGTGTGGACTAAATTATGATCGCGTCCCTGAAGATAAAACTCTGATCAAGCACCAGGACAACGGTTTTCGAGACAAAGGCCCTCTTTATTCGCTTTTATCTTTTCTAAAATTCGCAGCCACTTTTTCGAGTTATATTATCCCCCGCAAACACAAACCCTACGGCTATGCCTGTGTGAATTTTGGAAAACCGCTCTCGCTTAAACAATGGCAGTTGGAAAATCAGACTGATATATCACTGTTAGATAAAGACGGTAGCCGAGAGTTCATCGGTAGTCTGGGCGAAGATATCGCAAGCTCTATACAACAATTGATACCCGTATTACCCACAAGTCTGCTGGCGACGGTATTATTGGACAATTTCCCAGAACCGATGACAGAGCTTGAATTAAAATCGCAATCAACGATGCTGATCAAAAGGCTTGAAAGTGCCAATGCTTATATCGCATTGCCCACTAATGACGGTGATAATGCCCTCAGTCAGGGGATCTATATATTGCTTCGACGGAATATAATTTGCCCAACTGGAGACGGCCGTTTTTGTATCGTCGACGGAAATCGAAGATTTCTGGATTATTACTCCCGGACGGTCTCCCATCATTTGAATGCACCTATTGACTAAACAACAATTCTGTCAAAAAAACATCAGCAATTATCTTTGGTCAATGACACTCCATTACCACCGGAGAATAATCTTCAGGAATTGTGCTGCCTTTAGCTTCGCATTATAAGTTATAAAAAGCATTATTTTTGAAACACTTACAATAGAATTCGGTATGAAACATGAATCCGGATCAAATACAGTTATAACCGTGAGGACTCATACATATGGATAATAAAGCTACAAAAAACAATAAGCCTGCAAAAACAGCCACCAAGAAATCAAAAAAAAGAGTCAAGATTAACAATGCTGTTTACGAAGCTGAAATGGCCAGATTGCAGGAAGAGCTGGTCAAGCTACAGGAATGGGTAAAACAGGAAGGTAAAAAAGTTGTCGTGCTTTTTGAAGGAAGAGACGCCGCCGGAAAAGGTGGTGCAATAAAACGCATAACAGAGTATGTGAATCCCAGACACTGTCGGGTGGTGGCACTTGGGACACCTACCGAACGAGAAAAAACCCAATGGTACTTTCAGCGCTATGTTCCTCATCTGCCAGCTGCCGGAGAAATCGTTCTTTTTGATCGCAGCTGGTACAACCGAGCGGGCGTTGAGCGAGTAATGGGGTTTTGTACGGATGAAGAATACCGTGAATTTATGCGCGCATGTCCAGAGTTTGAACGTATGCTAATTCGCTCCGGAATCACCTTGCTCAAATACTGGTTTTCCGTGAGTGATGAAGAGCAGGAGCGACGCTTTCAAAGCCGTTTGAATGAACCGCGTAAACGTTGGAAATTGAGCCCGATGGATCTGGAATCCCGAGATAAGTGGATCGAGTATTCAAAGGCAAAAGACGCCATGATGGCGCACACAGATACGAAGCAATGCCCATGGTTCGTCGTTAACTCAGAAGTTAAAAAACACGCCAGATTGAATTGCATCAATCATTTATTGAATTCATTTCCGTATGAAGACTTGTCACCACCTCCGATAGAATTACCAAAACGCCGTGTCGATGGTGCTTATGTCAGGCCTCCAATCACGGATCAGTCATTTGTTCCGGAAGAATTTGGAGCTGACTCTACAATTACCACGTCCGATAAATCATAGAGACGACCTGGTAAATCATTGTAGTTAAGGAGTGGTGTCTTACTTGGCATTCAGTAAGGCACCAGCTTGCATTTCACATTATTCTCGTGAACTTAAGTCAGAAAAGGGAATATATCGAGATATAAATCTAGAGACGGCCTTGTATAACGCGCAATAAAAAAGCGCCAATAGGCGCCACTTTTATTCTTTATATGGAGGCTGAGCCCGGAATCGAACAGAGGACCACGGCTTTGCAGGCCGCTGCATAACCACTC
>JBOEGA010000146.1:0-201 GCA_050633205.1 Methyloligellaceae bacterium
AAGGTGTTTGTGATAAATGTGGTGCAAAGGACTTCAAACGCCGCGAAGATGACAATGAAGAAACAGTTCGTGGACGTTTACAGAGTTATCATGCTCAGACAGCACCGTTAATTACGTATTACGGCGCCAAGGGCAAGTTAAAAACAGTAGATGGTATGGCTTCAATTAAGGCTGTATCAGAACAAATTCAGGACATCTTGG
>JBOEGA010000146.1:262-8321 GCA_050633205.1 Methyloligellaceae bacterium
ATAAAAAATCCGCTACATAAATCAATCATGTTTATTTGATAATTAGAGGTTTATCCGATCGTTTGCGGTATTCGGATGCTATCCCTTTTATTATTCACCTCATTTATGGCCGGCTGATGTGAGCCGATTGAACAAAATCACTTAAGATCCGTGAGGAGAACAACTGTGGCACGTATTGCCGGTGTAAATATTCCGTCAGGAAAACGCGTAGAAATCGCCCTGACTTATATCCATGGAATCGGTCCAAAATTCGCAAAAGCTATTTGCGCGGAATTGGAAATTCCAAGAGAACGTCGTGTAAACGAAATGTCTGATGCGCAAGTTCTTCAGATTCGTGAAATCATCGACAGAGACTATATGGTAGAAGGTGACCTTCGCCGATCAGTTTCCATGAACATCAAAAGATTGATGGATCTTGGCTGCTATCGCGGATTGCGTCATCGTCGTGGTTTGCCTGTTCGTGGCCAGCGTACGCATACAAATGCTAGAACGCGCAAGGGCCCTGCGAAAGCAATTGCAGGTAAGAAGAAATAATAAGTGCCTGAACACTATTTGTTCAGGATAGTATATCTATAAGGTTAAAGGCTCTAATGGCTAAAGAACGAGCTAGAGTTCGCAAGCGCGAACGAAAAAACATTGCATCAGGTGTTGCACACGTTAACGCAACGTTTAACAATACCATGATTACTATTACAGATGCGCAAGGTAACGCCATCTCATGGTCTTCTGCTGGTGCAAAAGGTTTCAAAGGATCTCGCAAATCCACACCATATGCTGCTCAGGTTGCAGCAGAAGATGCTGGGAATAAAGCGAAGGAACACGGAATGAAGACTCTTGAAGTTGAAGTTCGCGGTCCTGGTTCAGGTCGTGAGTCTGCATTGAGAGCACTTCAGTCAGCCGGGTTCCAGATTACGTCTATTCGCGATGTGACGCCAATCCCGCATAACGGATGTCGTCCGCGTAAGAAGCGGCGGGTATAATACTCTGCTCTTCAGAGTATTATATTGATTACTTGAACCGAAAATTATGACATCACATCCGGCTATATCCTGATAGTTCGGATGAGCCGAAAGGGTACGCAAGTGCTTCAGAAAAACTGGCAAGATCTGATCAAACCGAACACTCTCAAGATCGTTCCTGGAAGGGACCCGTCACGAGTAGCAACGGTTACAGCAGAGCCTTTAGAGCGTGGATTCGGCATGACGTTAGGTAACAGCCTTCGTCGTGTGTTGTTGTCCTCCCTTCAGGGTGCTGCTATCACGTCAATCCACATAGATAGCGTTCTACATGAGTTTTCTTCGATTGTAGGCGTACGCGAAGATGTCACAAACCTTATTCTGAATGTTAAGGAAATCGCTATTAAAGTGCATTCAGAAGGCGTGAAGCGCATGGTTCTTCGTAAAGAAGGTCCCGGCGTTGTAACAGCAGGTGACATTGAAAGCGGTTCTGAAGTTGATATTCTGAATCCTAACCTTCCTCTTTGCACACTTGACGAAGGTGCTTCTATACGCATCGAGTTCACTGCAAATACAGGTAAAGGCTATGTACAGGCAGAGCGCAACAGACCAGATGACGCTCCGATCGGTTTGATACCGGTTGATAGTCTGTATAGCCCGGTAAGAAAAGTTTCCTACCGTGTAGAAAATACACGTGAAGGTCAAATTCTGGATTACGATAAGCTGATTATGCAGATTGAGACTGATGGCTCAATCAATCCGGAAGATACAATCGCATTAGGTGCGCGTATTCTCCAGGATCAGCTTTCTATCTTCATCAACTTTGAAGAGCCGGAAAAAGAGAATTTCGAAGACAAGGCACCTGAGCTGGAGTTCAATGCAGCGCTACTGAAGAAAGTAGACGAGCTGGAACTTTCTGTACGTTCTGCAAACTGTCTGAAGAACGACAATATTGTTTATATTGGCGATCTCATTCAGAAAACAGAAGCAGAAATGTTGCGTACTCCTAACTTTGGACGTAAGTCATTGAATGAAATTAAGGAAGTGCTGGCAGGTATGGGGCTGCACCTTGGAATGGAAGTTCCAACTTGGCCACCAGACAATATCGAAGAACTTGCTAAGCGTTTTGAGGATCATTACTAGTAATAAGATAGCGCCCGGCTTAGTCGGCGCTCATAAGGAGGAGTGTCATGCGTCACCGCAAAGCCGGCCGCAGGCTCAATAGAACATCGTCTCATCGTAAAGCAATGTTTGCTAATATGGCAGCAGCGCTTATCAAGCATGAGCAGATTGTTACAACATTGCCAAAAGCTAAAGAACTTCGTCGTGTTGCTGATAAGCTTATCACGCTTGGTAAAAAAGGTGATCTGACTTCAAGAAGACTGGCCGCTGCTCGCATCCGTGATGAAGCAATGGTTAAGAAGCTTTTTGATAGTTTGGCTGAGCGTTATAAAGAACGTGAAGGCGGATATACAAGAGTATTGAAAGCTGGCTTCCGTTATGGCGACTCTGCGCCAATGGCCGTTATCGAGCTTGTAGATCGCGACCCTGATGCGAAAGGCCTGGATTCAGGACCTGTACAGGGATCAGAAGAAGTCGCAGAAGCTGTAGCTTAATTGCTGTCAATTCTGATTTGAATTAGGGAGTGGTTTTCATAACCACTCCCTTTTTTTATGCCCGCAGGCTAATTAACTACGTTTACTATCTGTGGTGAACTTCCGGTAAAATATTGACGATCACTCGCATCACCACCATTTATACGTTATATTCAGTGCTGAATTTTAGATTTCGTATAAACCTTTTTAGTCTGGAAGAGCGTCAATATGAGAAAATATGATAGAGAGCAGAAAACCAGTTACTTTGTAAGAATAGCCACTCTTGCCCTGCTTCTGTGTACGCAATCATATTTATTGGGCGTAAATAGTGCTTTCTCCCAGCAACGTGTTACTCCTGGTAGCAAGGCCGATATTGTATATTCCTATGCGCCTGTTGTGAAAAAAGCTGCACCTGCTGTCGTAAACGTTTATGTCAGACGTCGTGCAGTTAAAAGAGTTTCTCCATTTTTTAAGGATCCGTTCTTCAGGCGCTTCTTTGATGGCCCGTTTGGTGTTCCGCGCGAGCGTCTGCAAAGTTCCCTTGGATCAGGTGTGATTGTAACCTCGGACGGTATCGTCGTGACAAACTACCATGTCATCAAGGGGGCTGTAGGCGAAAGGGAGCAGGACATTAAAGTTGTTCTGGCTGACAAGAGAGAGTTTCCGGCAACAGTAATTGTGAAAGATGAACGCAGTGATCTGGCGGTATTGAGAATTAAAGCTGCCGGTGTTCGGTTTCCATATCTTGAATTTGGCGACTCTGATGAACTTGAAGTAGGCGATCTTGTTCTGGCAATTGGCAACCCCTTCGGAGTAGGCCAGACAGTAACAAGTGGTATCGTATCTGCTTTAGCCAGAACCAGGGTCGGTATCTCGGACTATCAGTTCTTTATTCAGACTGACGCTGCTATTAACCCGGGAAACTCAGGTGGTGCGCTGGTTAATATGCAGGGAAAACTGGTTGGCATTAATACAGCAATTTTCTCGAGAAGTGGCGGCTCCAACGGTATCGGGTTTGCCATTCCTTCAAACATGTCCAGCGTCATTGTTCAGACTGCGATTAACGGTGGTCATGTAAAGCGCCCGTGGTTCGGTGCACGGTTTCAGCCGGTAAATTCTGAAATAGCGGAACGTCTTGGGCTGGATCGCCCCGCAGGTGCCCTGGTAAATTACATATTTAAGGCAGGCCCGGCTGAACGTGCCGGCATCATGCTGAGCGATGTAATTGTTGGCGTCGATGGCAAACCAGTCGCAGATCCAAGAGCATTCAGATATCGTTTTTCTACGAAACGATTGGGCACAACAGTAACTTTAAGCATTATTCGTGATGGACGAATTAAGAAAATTTCCGTTCTCGCGGAAGGCGCACCTGAAAACCCTCCAAAAAATGAAACATGGCTGGATCGCAAAAGCCCGTTCGCTGGAACGCGCGTAGCGAACCTGTCCCCTGCCTTAAGTGAGGAATTGCTTATTCAGGATCACGAAGGTATCGTGGTGACTGAAATCAGACGGAACTCTCCTGCCCAGTCATTGGGCTTGAGAAAGAATGATATCATTCTTCGTGTAAATGATCGTGCAGTGAAGCGTGTCAGGGAGCTTAATAGAATCCTGAGTAAAGGAAGCCGCTCCTGGAGGTTTGTAATTAAACGCGGAAAGCATGTATTAAGTACTGTCATTGGTGGCCGTCGTTTTTAACCGGCCAGCTTTAATGGGTTAGGTTAACCGGATATGACAACGTTATTTGAGGCAGCCGGTCTGGAAGATCAGGCTCCTCGCCCCTTGGCCGACAGGTTACGCCCCGGCAAACTGGAAGAAGTTATCGGTCAGGACCATCTTCTTGGGCCTGATGGCGCCTTGTCACGCATATTGTCTTCAGGAAGACAGGGGAATATCATTCTCTGGGGCCCCCCAGGATCAGGTAAAACAACCGTAGCCAGATTATGTGCAGATCATACAGATCTTCATTTCGAACAGATTTCTGCAATATTCTCAGGCGTTCAGGATCTGAGAAAAGTATTTGAAGCTGCAAAATTCAGACGGTCTGAAGGAAAAGGAACCTTACTCTTCGTTGATGAGATACACCGTTTTAACAGATCTCAGCAGGATTCATTTCTGCCCTATATGGAAGACGGAACAATCATTCTTGTCGGAGCAACAACCGAAAATCCCTCTTTTGAATTAAACTCAGCCCTGCTGTCACGCTCAACAGTTTTTACCTTTGAACGCCTGAATGATGAGGCGCTTGAAAAACTGCTTGCACGGGCAGAGGAAAGTGAAGGCCGCAAACTGCCTCTTGCAGAAAGTGCAAGGCAGGCACTGCTGACTATGGCTGATGGAGATGGCCGCAGCCTGCTTAATCTTGCAGAAGATATCCTGAGAGGTGTTCCTGAAGATGCTGAACCCCTTGATATTAAAGCGCTGAGCCAGCTCGTACAACGCCGGGCACCAAACTATGACAAGGGACAGGATGGCCATTATAATCTTGTCTCTGCCCTGCATAAATCTATCCGGGGGTCAGATCCGGACGCATCACTATACTGGCTGGCAAGAATGCTGGTCGGTGGCGAAGACCCGATGTTCATCGCCAGAAGACTGGTACGCATGGCTATCGAAGATATCGGCCTTGCTGATCCACAGGCTCTTGTACAGGCCAATGCCGCCAAAGATGCCTATCATTTTCTGGGCCACCCGGAAGGCGAACTTGCACTGGCACAGGCAGCCATTTATCTCGCAACGGCTCCAAAGTCCAACGCGGCATATATGGCCTACAAACAAGCCATAGCCACAGCAAAGAAAAATGGCTCTCTGTCTCCGCCAAAAATAATTCTGAATGCACCAACATCGCTGATGCAGGAGCAGGGATATGGAGAAGGTTATATCTACGACCACGATACACCGGAAGCTTTCTCCGGTCAGAATTATTTCCCCGATGAGATGCAGAGAGAAAACTATTATCAGCCGGAACAGCGCGGCTTTGAAAGAGAAATTGTAAAGCGCCTTGAATATTGGCAGGGCATCAGAGAACGAAATGAAAAGTAATTAACCAGGGTAGGAGGCTATTCCCGAAGATGTCAGATCTTCAGGAATAGCCAATATCTTATATCTTCTGATTATACTCGCCAACCTCGGGCTGAGCATCGAGATAGCCGTCAATCTCCGCAAAGATTGCTCGCATATTTTCTTCAGAAGTCGGACTCTCAACAACCACAACCAGTTCAGGCTTGTTGGATGAAGCCCGCAGCAAACCCCATGTACCATCAGCAAGAACCATGCGGATACCATTCACAGTAATGACTTCCCGAATAGCCTGTCCGGCAAGCTCACCACCATCATCGGCAATTTTCTGGAAATGGCTGATAGCCCGGTCAATAACATCATACTTGATCTCATCAGCACATTTCGGAGACATGGTAGGAGACTGCCATGTTTTCGGCAGAGCATTCTTCAGATCAGCCATCGTCTTGCCCGGATTATTATCCAGCATATCACAGACAGCCAGCGCAGAAACAAGCCCGTCATCATAACCGCGTCCAATTGGAGGATTAAAGAAGAAGTGCCCCGATTTCTCAAACCCGACAAGAGCACCAGTCTCATGGCTGTAACGTTTGATATAGGAATGCCCGGTCTTCCAGTAAGTTGTCGTAGCACCATTCGCCTGCAACACGGGGTCAGTAAGGAACAGACCTGTTGATTTTACATCAGCAACAAATTTTGCATTCGGATGTTGAGCAGAAATATTACGGGCAAGCATCACGCCGACCTTATCTGCAAATATCTCGTGTCCCTCATTATCCACAACACCGCAACGGTCACCATCCCCATCAAATGCAAGACCAACATCCGCACCATGCTCAAGCACAGCATCACGAAGGGCATTCAGCATTTTCAGGTCTTCAGGGTTTGGATTATGATTAGGGAATGTATGATCAAGCTCACAATTCAGGGGGATAACTTCACAACCGATATCCTCAAGAACCTTCGGAGCAAATGCACCGGCTGTTCCATTACCACAAGCCGCTACAACTTTAAGTTTCTTTTTGAGCTTATCTCTCTTAAGTAAATCCTCGGTATATCTGTCAGCCATATCGGTGACTATATGTAACTTGCCGTTACCAGACATATCAAAATCAGCATTCAGAACAATTTCTTTCAGAGCGGTCATTTCATCCGGTCCAAAAGTCAGAGGACGAT
Organism: Methyloligellaceae bacterium; assembly: GCA_050633205.1. Classification (GTDB taxonomy): domain Bacteria; phylum Pseudomonadota; class Alphaproteobacteria; order Rhizobiales; family CBDHHC01; genus CBDHHC01. The sequence continues at coordinate 7,005 of JBOEGA010000146.1, forward strand.
CCAGCCCCATTTTTATGCCAGTCCAGCCATTATCATTATGGCTCGCCGTAACCATTGCCACACCTTCAACTTCAAGCTCAAACTGCGCAAAATATGCCATTGGAGAAAGCGCAAGACCAATATCAAACACTTCCATACCGGTAGATAACAGACCTGTAATCAGGGCACATTTGACTGAGGAGGAGTAAGAGCGGAAATCATGACCAACAACAATGCGCTGAGGTACATTCTTTTTCTTGAATAATGTACCTAAACCCATCCCTATCGCCTGTAAGCCCATCAGGTTGATTTCCTGCGGAAACAGCCAGCGAGCATCATACTCTCTGAAGCCGGTTGGCTTGATTAGTGGTAAGCGTTCAAATTCCGGAGTGTTTGGAACAAGCCCTACTTGCGGTTTTGGAAACATCCTATATCCTCAATTAATAACAATAAAAAGCTCAGCCTGGAGCCATCTTACCTAATGATAATCTATTTTTGTTTTTTGTAAGACACAAATGGCGCAAATGCATACGCTTGTTTCTGTTCTATAAAAAACAGATACCGTGTCCTCTAAGCTAAGGATAGAGCAAAATAAAGAATATGGGGAGTGTTGCGGTAATTTATTGTGTCAGAATCAGGTTGCCGTCTTTCATCTCGACATGCTGAAGCTTGCCAATAAAGCTCATACCCAGCAGATTGATAGTCAGTTTTCCGGGCTCCGCAATAAAGGCTGGCACATTTTTAACGGAAATATCACCGATTTCAATTCGATCGAGAGTAACATGAGCCACACGGGCAATTCCATTTGCCGTTCTGGTTCTTCCATTAAATCTGAGAGAGTTGGGGTTGATCCCCAGTTGTTCTGCTGTTTCATGGGTCAGGGCAACCAGTGTCGCTCCGGTATCAGCAAGCAGCTTTGCATTATGCCCATTAATACGGGCCTGAACATGATAATGACCATAAGTATTGGAGGGGATTACGATCTTGCGATCAAAGCCTGTGCTTTTTTCAGGCACAGAGACTAAGGTACCTTTATATTGATCTTCGGCATACTGAATGACACCGGAAAGACCTTTTGCCAGATCCTTATGGTATGCAACACCGGCACTGCAGATACAGATTGCCACGCTCCAGGTTGCTACCTCTTTTATTGCTTGATTTACGCCAGAACCAAACGCCATAACACACTCTATTTCCGGTCCGGATTATTATTAATTTTCCGTCTTTTGACCACATTGTCTAATGTGAATATAATGGCACAAATTTAATTAAGAAAGTCTTTCTGGCACTGTATTTCGCCCAAAACACACGTATATAGTGCAATTTGAAAAGACCTAA
>JBOEGA010000147.1:0-3692 GCA_050633205.1 Methyloligellaceae bacterium
TGCCCAGTGGTTACCAGGCCCCTTATATTTATGCGAAGATAGTTCTGTAAAATCCGGATGGATACCGGCCGCAGAAATTAAGGGGTGACAGAGGGGAGAGACCTGCATTAAGCCACTAAGTCAAATATAAGCTTCTAATGAGAGATCCCCCTGCCCAAGAACACTATTTCTTTCTGGATGCAACAATAAATGTTGCCATAATACTGAATTATATGCGCAACACTGAAGTTTTCTATAGCATTTCTACTATTGCAGATATCAGGGAAAACCCCATTTTTACTTATATATCTTATTATTAGGGACAGGACCTGCTGTATGTGTCGGTCGGGCATTGGTAAGGTTTATGTATTGTGGGAGTATGTGAGTGTTTAATATAATTTTAGGATTTATCGTCCTGGTAGCAGGAATACTGTTACTGACTAACAGGATTCCTCTCTGGGCGGCAAAGTCATACGGGAGCACGCTGACGCGGGCTATTGGCTCGGGTGCACTGGTTCTGGGGTTAATATTTCTGGGATCATCTTCGTTTGTTTTTATTGATGCAAATAAGGTTGGTCATCTGAAACTGATTTACGGTTTTAATAACCTGCCCAAGGGGCGGATCATTGCCATTGACGGGCAGAAGGGTCCGCAGGCTGATATTCTTGGACCGGGCTTTCATTTTATTCCGTTTGTACGGGTGTTGTATGATGTCGAGCAGCAGAATGTTGTGACCATCCCTCAGGGATATTACGGCGAGGTTACGGCACTGGATGGGGCACGTATGCCAGATGGCATGTTTATCGCTCCGGCAATTGAAGATGATAAAATTGCCGAGATGCTTGATGCTGCAACATTTATTAAAAAGGGTGGCTATAAAGGGCCACAGGAAACAGTACTTAAGCCTGGAAGCTACCGTATAAACCGTTATCTTTTCAGAGTCATCGACAAGCCTTCTGCAAAAACGCGTGCGACTATTGTTCCTGCCGGTCATGTGGGTGTGGTTAAAAGTAATGTTATGAAACCCGGAACTCATTGCATCGAGGAAAAGGTTACAGCAGCGTCCGAGCAAGGCAGAGTAGACGGGGCCCTGAGTGTTCCACTTGTTCCCAAGGGTTGTGTTGGTATCTGGAGAGAGCCGCTGCTGCCGGGTGCCTATTACCTGAACCGTCAGGCTTATGAGGTTACACTGGTAGATACGCGAGTGAAGACGTAGGTATACAAAGGCGGTTATACAAAACGCCTTATTGATCTGCAACTGGACCAGAATGGCAATATCAAGCAGTCCGAAAGAAAAGTGCGTTATGATACGCCAAAGGATGCTGCTGACAGTGCTGTTTTTGTGAAAGTTGAGGGCTGGGATATTCCTCAGGAACTAAGAGTGCTTGTTCAGGTTAACCCAAAGAATGCACCGGTTGTTGTTGGTTCAGTTGGGGGGCTTGAAGAGATTGAGAACAGAATTCTGACGCCTGTTATCCGTTCGATTATTCGAAATGTTGCAGGTTCAGAAATTGATATTCCTGATCCGAATGACAAGACAAAGACCATTCGCCGCCGCACACGGGTTCTTGACCTTCTGGAGAACCGTGATGCTCTTGAGCAGACAATTGAAAGACTGGTCAAAATTGAAGGCCTGAAAGCCGGAGTAGATATAAAGGAAATCAGACTTGGGGAGCCTGCCCTGCCACCTGAGCTTCTGGTATCCCGTCTTCGTCAGCAACTGGCGGATCAGTTATCCATTACCTATGCCCGTGAGACTGAGGCTCAGAATAAACGTATTGAGACTGAGCAGGCCCGTTCGACTGCTAACGAGCAGCCACGCCTTGTTGCGGCGCAGATTGCGGTGAAGGTGGCAAAACAACGTGAGGAAGAGCGTGCAGCGCTTGGCCGTGCGGAGCGTCAATTCCTGGAAGAGCTGGCACGGGGGCAGTCAGCGCAGGCAAATGTTCTTGGGCAGGACCGTGTGGCATTGCTTCAGGCACTGGATAAACTTCTGAGTTCTCTGGAGCGTAAACCTGAACTTGTTGCACTGATCGGCAAGCTTGTTCCGCATACTGTTGTCAGTGGTTCTGACAGCGGTCTGACAGGCGCTGCTGCGGTTCTTGGCAATGCACTTAAAGGCCAACAGAAACCAGCAGAGTAAAAGATAAATCAAGCGAAGCCTTTTGCTGAAGGCTTCGTTTTTCTATCGGCGGTTTTATAGAAGGGGCATCCTGAAATGGGATATGAGATTTTAATATTTTTTGGTGTTATTCTGATCTTCGGGTATATCTGGTACGCCAATATTATTATGAAGCGCAACAAGGTTCTTGAGGCTTTGTCCTCCATTGATGTGCATCTTAATATGCGCTTTGACCTAATTCCGAACATTCTGAAAATTGCGAAGAAGTTTATGAGCCATGAAAAAGAACTTCTGGATGAAATTACACGTTTAAGAACCGGTGTTGAGAAGTCCTATGACAGAAAAGACGGGCGCGAGGTTGAGGAGCATCTGACACAGGCAAGACAGTTGTCTGAGAAAGTCAGTCAACTTATGATTACAGTTGAGAACTACCCTGATCTTAAATCTGACCAGACGATGGTTCAGGCCATGCAGACCTATAATGAAGTTGAAGGCCGGATTGCTGCAGCGAGGCGGTTTTATAATGCATCTGTGACAGACCTGAATAATTCCATTCAGATCTTTCCGGGCAGTTTTCTGGCTAACCTGGCTGGCGTAACAGAAATGCCGTTCCTTGAGTTTGAGGCTGTTGTGAAGGCCCCGGTTAATGTTGATCAGTATCTGAACTAGGTGAGTATTTTCTATTGGCTCATTTTATGAAGAATTTCAAAATCTCATTTAGTTTTTCCAGTTTTCAGGAGTATTTCAGTCTTCTTTGGAATGGAAATATAAACCGTGATCACTCTCAGGGAGCATTTGTAGAAAACCGGGACTTTGATGACTATTATCACAAAAACATAAAGCCACATCTGGAAGAGTTTGAAAGAGACAGGGTAAGTGCGCTATATAGCATTCAGTCCCGTTCGTTTCTTGTGATCCCGGCAATTGCACTGCTTATTGCATTTAATATCTATGCAATTAATGCTATGCCTCCCAAAATGCAGGATGTTATTCTGCTATCACTTCCCTGTATTATGCTGGCGTTATGGTGGACTTTTTCTCCTGTCTTTAAATACAAGAAGACTATAAAAGAGGTCATTTTCCCCAAGATCTTCAGCTTTTTTGGTCAAAGTTTCTATTATAATCATGTAAGCCCACTATCAGTGGAAGATATGAAATCTTCCATGATTATTCCCTCATTCACTTCGGAGGTGACTGAAGATTATGTGAGGGGTGTTTATGAGGATGTCGAGATTGAACTGATGGAAGCAACTCTTGTATCAGGGAGTGGCAAGAATAAAACGACGAAATTTGACGGAATTTTTATTTACCTTGGTATGAATAAAAATTTCACAAGCAAGACCATTGTGACACGGGATGCAAGCGCCCTTGGCAACTGGCTTGCTGACAAATTTATATCACTTGATAATGTTAAACTGGAAGACCCGGTTTTTGAGCGTGAGTTTGAGGTTTATTCCAATAGTCAGACGGAAGCGCGTTATATTTTAACACCGACTTTTATGGAGCAGCTTCTGAAACTCAGAATACTGTTTGCAAGCGATAATATCCGGTGCAGCTTTTACAATAACAGGCTGCTTCTGATGATCCCCTG
>JBOEGA010000148.1:0-9480 GCA_050633205.1 Methyloligellaceae bacterium
GCGGGTTTCACATGGAGTTGGCTTCAACATAAGGAAAATAGCTTAAGAGTCAATATAAATGGCTCTGTGCAAAGCTTTTCATGGACAGAAAAACTTTGCTTTAGTGAATGAGCGATTAATTGAGTGAATGATCGCTTGATGTGAGTTAATTGGTCTGAGGCTGCTCGAACGCGACATACAGGCGGTAGTCCTGAGCACGTGCTCCAGTGGGTACAGAAAACTTAACCACTTTTACCACCGAGAAGAAACCAATTGGATCGCCTTTGGTCACATTAACGCTGACATTCATCCGTTCTGTCTTGATTTTATTGCGATCTCTGTCTGTCACATGGACAAGAACAGGAAGCTGAACTGTCCCGTCACGACCTCTGGAACCAAGAAGAACGCGCCCGGCAAAGCCGTATCTGATGCCGATACTGCCCTGATTGACCTTACATTCTCGCGCTGTTTTGGTAATTTCACCACGATACATGATACCAAGGCTGTTATTTTCGTGGCCTGGCTCATATTTGGTGTAAAGCCTGCCTTCAGGCCATGCAAGGAATTTGGGGCATCCTGCCGCAGAGCCAATAGCATCTGCTCCATTGCTGCCATTGTCGGATTGAGCTGCATTCAGCAGACCTGCCTGAGACACAGGAGCCGAATATCCATCTGATGAAGCTGCCGCCTGTTTTTTCTTGCCACCAAACAGCCCGCCACCAAAACCTGACGTAAAGGATGACATAGCGCATCCCTGAATGCCAGCGATCATAAGTGCCACAAATGCAGGCCGTATTAGGAATTTATTTATTTGGCTCAATTTAGTCACGTAATCCTCGTTACCATGCTTAAAGACTGTACCCGAACTCAAGGTCTTCAGTGGCATTCCAACAAAATAAAATTGTCTTTACAGGCCCTTACAAATACAGATCACTTGGATGCCGCCACAGTAGCCAGCCAAGCGCTTTACGGCAAGTCAATTATTTTCAGTATCCAATATGACTTGCAAATCATTAGCTAGTCAGAATAAATGTGTTTTATATGGCATAATTGCGACCTTCTGACTAGAAAGGTAAACGGGTGTTATCGTGTTCAAACCATTGAATATTCTGTTATGTGCGCCGAGAGGATTCTGCGCAGGCGTTGATAGAGCAATACAGATAGTAGAGCTGGCATTAATTAAATATGGCGCTCCAGTATACGTAAGACATGAGATTGTTCACAATCGTTACGTGGTTGATAGTCTTAAGAAAAAAGGTGCCGTTTTTGTAGAAGAACTCAATGAAATACCTGATACGGAGGCGCCCGTTATTTTTTCAGCTCATGGAGTGCCTAAATCTGTACCGGCTGATGCTAAAAAAAGAAATTTCTTCTTTCTCGATGCCACTTGTCCACTTGTTTCTAAAGTACATATAGAAGCAGAACGGCATTTTGAGCGGGGCCTTCAGGTCATACTAATTGGTCACGCTGGTCACCCGGAAGTGATCGGAACCATGGGACAACTCCCTGATGGCGCAGTGACTTTAATCGAAACCGTTGAGGATGCCCGTACGATACAAATAGATAAGACAGAAAAACTCGCCTATATCACCCAGACAACTCTTTCGGTGGACGACACCCGCGAGATTGTTGGTGTGCTGAAAGAACGTTTTCCTGAAATATCAGAACCTCATAAGGAAGATATTTGTTACGCCACCACCAACCGCCAGGAAGCTGTGAAAGCCATCGCAGGCAGATGTGAGGCCGTTATAGTGGTTGGTGCGCCGAACAGCTCTAATTCCAAGCGCCTCGTTGAGGTTGCAGAGCGCACCGGATGTAAAAAATCATTCCTCATACAAAGAGCCGACGACATTGACTGGAGCCAGTTTGAAGGTATCAGTACCCTTGGCATTACTGCTGGCGCATCTGCCCCGGAAGTTCTTGTTGATGAAATCATAGAAGCATTCGGCGACCGCTTTACCATCACTGTAGAGACAGTTACCACTGCTCAGGAAAGAGTATCTTTCAAACTGCCACAAGAGCTGAGATCGTCAGGTGCAGCAGCCTGATATACATAAAACCCGGATCTGATTATTACCATGGCTGTCTATACTGAAGTCCCTGATGACGAACTCACTGAATTCATTGAAAGTTATGGATTGGGTGAACTGCTGTCCTATAAAGGCATCGCAGAAGGTGTGGAAAACACAAACTATATCGTGCACACTTCAAATGGCCCTTACTTTCTGACACTCTATGAAAAGCGTGTTAATGAGGAGGAACTGCCATTCTTTCTTGATCTGATGGAGTATATGTCAGAGGAAGGTCTGTCCTGCCCGACCCCGGTTCGTGATAAGAACCGGCAGATGTTAAGGCGTTTATCCGGTCGCCCTGCTGCATTTATAACATTCCTGCAGGGAATGCATGTCAAACGCCCCCAACCCATGCATTGTCAGGAACTGGGTGCTGCACTGGCAGATTTTCACCTGAAAGGGCAGGGCTTTTCCGGCCGCCGGGATAACAGTCTTTCAGTCGAAGACTGGCGCCCTCTGTTTAATAAAGTCGGAGAACAGGCCAATACCATTCAGCCGGGGCTAAGCGAGCTTATTACTGAAGAGCTGAATTTTCTCGAACAGAACTGGCCGGAAAACCTTCCATCCGGTATCATTCACGCTGACCTGTTCCCGGATAATGTATTCTTTTTGCAAAATAAAGTGTCCGGTCTGATCGACTTCTATTTCTCATGTTATGATATGCTCGCCTATGATATAGCAATCTGCCTGAACGCATGGTGTTTCGAGATAGACGGATCATTCAATGTAACCAAAGCCAATGCGTTGTTAACCGGATATAATAACGTCAGAACCATTGAACAGTCAGAAGTAACAGCTCTCCCTGTGCTGGCAAGGGGAGCCGCAATGCGTTTTCTGCTGACCAGAGTTTATGACTGGATCAATACTCCCGAAGATGCACTGGTATCTCCAAAAGACCCTGCAGAATATCTACGCAAACTCAGCTTCCACCAGCATGTTGAAAGCGCAGGTGAATACGGCATACCGGCAATTTAGTTAATAGGTCCGGAGCCCGACCTTAATTATAAAATATACAGAATATTTCAGGAGATCTCTTTGTCAGAAGAAGTAGTTATTTATACCGACGGTGCGTGTTCAGGAAACCCCGGCCCCGGAGGCTGGGGCGCTGTCATGATTTATGGCGATCACCGTAAGGAAATTTATGGTGGTGAAAAAGAGACCACAAATAACCGTATGGAATTAATGGCTGCAATTGAGGCACTGAACGCGCTCAAAAAAGCCTGCAAGGTCGAGCTTTATACCGACTCCAACTATGTGAAGCAGGGCATAACCCAGTGGATACATGGCTGGAAACGCAACGGCTGGAAAAACGCTCAGAAAAAGCCAGTTAAAAATGCCGAACTCTGGCAGGAACTTGAATCGGCCCAGGAACGTCATGATGTAAGCTGGCACTGGGTAAAAGGCCATGCCGGACATCCGGAAAACGAACGCGCAGATGAACTTGCCCGAATGGGTGTTGAGCGATAAGGCCAAAGCCCGGCAATAGACAGCCTTATAAATGGAGACAGATATACAGTCAGTGTGCTCTGTCTCCTTTATTACTATTTTACGTTTGTGATAATTTTAAAATACAATCGGTCAATTCATCTGGTTTAGAAAAATAGGCCGAATGGCCGGCTGCCATACTTTCAACCCTGTCTACTTTGGTTTCATTCAAAACTTTATCCTGAAGCCACGGTGTTACTGCTCTGTCATCCGTCAGGCGTATATAAGACCGTGGTACCTGCCCATAACGGTTTTCAGTGAGTTTTAGTTTGGTTAGTACAGGCCTGAACGGCTCTTTGCACAAAAGCATATGGGCAAGCTTGTTATCGTCCTCATCGCAATCATGATATAGCCCCTCATGATAGACTTCCGGCTTTAACCAGTCCCACATCCCAAGCCTGTTCAGCTCAAATCCAGGTCGCAGTAATGATCCGGTATCTGCTCTGAAATAGTCCACAACAGCCTGTCCGGCAGGTATCATAAATGAAGCAAGATATATTGTTCGTTCAATGCGATCCGGAAATAACTCAGCAAGCCTTGAGGCCACGATACCGTATCGGCTATGCACGACCACGGTTGTTTTTCTGTCTTTGGCAAGCAACGGTTCCAGAGATTTGACTATACGATCCAGCCCCACCATGGCAGGCCGCGCAGGACTTCTCCCGCGCCCAGGTAAATCCGGAACAGACACGCTATGCCCGGCAGCTTCCAGTCTTGGTGCAATTTTATACCAGCACCACGCCCCGTGCCAGCTTCCATGTATCAAAATGTAATGTCTCACCGGGTATTCTCCTTATTTTTAATCTTTACATCAGTAATAAGGAGGTGAGCCAAATAGCAAAACCCGATTCTTGCTATTGATCAGCCGGAATATATGGCACGCTCTGGACATTAAACAGCCAGGGTTTGTGAAGCTGTTCTTTATGCTTTTTCAGAATTCTCAATAGTCACAATACCACGCGTAAACTTACCGCCGGAATCCATCTCAAGTGTTGCTTTGTAAAGCAACTCAACAGAAACCCAGACTGAAGGATATTTGTAGGTCGCAACATCAAGTATCAGCACTCTGTCCGTAATGTCATCATAGGCAGCCAGTGGAGAGAAATGCGCCGTTGGTTTTTGCCCCAATACGCGTCTTGCATAGTTTGCGACAAGATACCGGTCCGGGTTGCTGGTATGGCTTTTTATCAGTTCACGAAATTCATCCGGAGTAATATCCGATGCATGATAGGCTTTGGCGGAAAAGCCATGCTCTTCTATCATTCGGGTAAAATCACCAAGTGATATCCCTTCAAAAAATGACAGAAAAGGTCCGCGCACCCTTCTTGTTCGTTTGTTGAAAAAGCTTTTCTGGGTAAGTTTCTGATCAAGAGCGTTCAGAACAATAGTCCCGGCAGCAACAGCACAGTAATTTTCATACATCTGCGTCTGAAAATTTTGCTGCAACCGATCATAATTAACAGCATATGGGCCTGAAGGCAGGGGTGCATTATGCACAGGAAGCAGGTGATCCGGCAAAGGCAACGGCTTGCGCGGACCGAATAGAAGCTTCAATAGTTTTTTCATGAAAGGAAGCGATGCGATAGCCAGCCAGTATTGGTATTGGCGGCTGTATTTTACGTCTGGCATAACAATAACTCTGTATCAGATTTTTAACGTTCAATAGACTTGCCCAGCTGAACAGTCTTGCCACGCTCATAGCCAAGTTCCTCGTAAAAGCCTAGCACCTTTTCATTATCATCCCGTATCATCAGGTTGATTTTCCAGACACCGTGCCCCGCAAGCCAGCTTTCCACCCGGTCCATAAGGGTTTCTCCAAGTCCTTTTCCCTGCCAGTCAGGGTGAACAGACACGTAATAGGCATATCCTCTGTGCCCGTCATATCCGACCATGGCACTGGCTATAAGCTTATCTCCCGCAAAGCCGACAAGTATATCGGAATTGACTTTCCCTCGCGCAAAATCAATATCTCTGTATGGATCATTCCAGGGGCGTGTCAGCTCGCAAAGCTTCCACAAGGCAACAACCTGCTCAACATCCTCATCGCAGATAGGCCGAATATTCATATGTCCGGACATAACTTACCCCTTACCTCTGGCAACCATTCTCCTCTCCCATGCAGGAGAATATAATACAAGAGCAAGCAGACGGACCACCAGTATGGTCAGCACAACCCGTCCCACCAGCACAATCCAGATATTGCCCCCCAGTGCCAGCATAAGTGCAGTATCTTCAATCAGCGCATGGGACATACATAGCCAGCACAGGGATAAAAAGATCGCACGCCGCTCAATATTACCCTCCCGGACAGCCTGAATAATCAGCCCGCTGCCATAAGAAAGGCCCAGCAGAACCCCAACAGTTGTTATCGGTGTTGTCTGCTCATTAAGACCTGAGAAATTCAATAACGGGGCCATCAGTTTTAAAAGAATTTTGGTGATTCCCGTCTTCTCCAGAACATCCAGAAAAATATAAAGAACAAAGATAACCACCAGAATAGTAAACAGCGATATCGCAGAAGATTGCAGCCAGTCCAGATAAGTTGTGCTTTCCTGAGCAAACTGCTTGAATGAGGCTACATCCGCCGCTTCTGATAAAAAACCGGTCAGATGGCATATCCACGAAACAACAACCCCATAAAATACAGCAGCGCCAATACGCAGGGAGGTCGTAAACCAGAAACTGGCCCCGGCTTTTTTCACAACAGCCTGTTCAACGGGCAGCGAATGCGCAAAAAGCATCGCCGTACATAAAATACTGACCTGGGCCACACTCATTTCCAGCCCGGCAAGAACCGGCAAAGCTCCGAACCCGCCATAAATATTGGTCAGCATCGTTGCCGCCCAGACAATTCCCGCTTCCGCCGGCAATCCCATAACCTGCATAACAGGCTGTAATATAGGACTGATATAATCAATCGCTCCAAGGTCCTTGGCAATCTTTACCAGTACCATCACAGGAACCATAACCTTGATCAGGTCCCAGTAAGTCAGCCATGTTCGGGATATCAGAGCGGGAAGATAGGTTTTCATACATTCTTGTCCTTCTTATATAGCCGGGACAATATAGAAATATCAAAGTTATAACAAGACTGGTTCATAACTCTATCAAATGAAAATTATGATCATAAATACCGCAATAAAAATCCCACATTCAATAATTATGATGCATGAAACTAGGCTCAGGACCTATTAATTTCGTCACCTCAGTTGGACAGGGATACGCAAAATGCTAGTAAATCTGACGAAGGACATGCCTAAGTATATTCAAGGAAGATTTGCGCCGCAGGTTGCGTATCCCTGTCCAACCCGAAGGGCGCTCCACATTTTCCTTTTGTGGGCGTCGGAAAGTCTTGAAAATATTCATATTTGCTGCGACTTCCCTTCTACACAAAAGAAAAATATGGAGCGCTGAAGTGATGAAATTAATAGGTCCTGAGCCTAAATAACATAAGGAGGAAAAGACATGCGCAGCTGTATCAGATCTTTGGTCTTGGCAGTAATAATTTTTCTGGTTCCGGTCATCACGGCAGAAGCAGCAGATGAGGCAAGTGGAAAAAAAGTCTTCAGCCGCTGTTCCAGCTGTCATAATTTGACCGACAAAAAACTCATAGGCCCCGGATTACAGGGCTTGTTCGGTAGAAAAGCCGGATCAGTTGAAGGCTATAATTATTCAGATGATTTTAAAGCCCTTGGTGAAAAAGGATTAATCTGGAATGACGAAACTTTTCTGGCTTTCATTCAGGACCCCCATTCTTATGTTGCGACAACCCTGAATAAAGAAAAAATAAAAACCAGAAAACCAAAAAGCAAACTGGATAAAGATAAAGCCGAAGATCTATTGCTATATCTGAAAAAGGCTACGAGCGGCTCCTGATATTCCTTCAGAAATAACCAGCCTCTCCGTATAAAAATATATGGAGAGGCTTACCGGGGTGGTTTTATTTATTGTCGTATAGTAAGTACCAGCTTTAGGATCTATTACCAGGTACAGAAATCATACCATCCGCCAGCAATGCCTGTGCCCTGATAAGTGAAATGCCACCATTCCCGCTCATAGTTTACAAAACCCATATGCCCCATTTCACTGACCAGTAACTGACGCCAGTATTTCTGTTCGGGTGAAATTTCCGGATGTGCCGTATGGCTTAACTCGCTGAAGCTGTCAAACTCCGTCCCCATATCAACCGGTATAACCCCGTGAATATTACAGACCCTTGCCAGTGTAACATCAACCGCAATACCACGGGAATGACTTGATCTCCGGGCAACATAATTCATAACCAGCATATTCGGATCATTCAACTCAGCCCATTTAACCATCGCATCAACAGCACGTTGGGGACGGTAGGCATCAAAAATGTAAATCGATAGACCTTGAGATAACAGGGAATGCTGAACCTGCCAGAGAGCTTCCGCCACATGCTTTCTAAGCAATGCCTTTGGTCGCTCATACCCCGGTAATTTGCTGCCCGTAAAGTTATCACTACAGGCATAACGTATATCCAGTGGTATTCCGCTGACCGCTACAAAATCAAGAGGATATAATATTCTGCTGTTCAAGATATAAAATCCCGCTATCAAATTAAAAACAAGTTTCAGAAGCACTATCTGCTCCGAGGGTGGAACAGGCGTGGACAATGAAATACAGATATATAGTCATTTTCTCAATACTGATAGCTGCAATCGGAGCTGGAATAAATATAGCGGTCTCATATAGTTATAACAAATACGCCGATAAGCTCCTCGACTGCATACTGGCAGAAAACTACCCGGTAAAAGACAGATGGTGCCCACTACCAGCCAAAGCGCGGTTTAGTGGCAAAGGTGCAGCCATAAAACTTGCAGGCATCGCTTCCCCTGATCAGGTAGCCCCCCGCCTTATAAAAGCGCTATACAGCAGAAACAAGAAAATAAAGCTCAATGCAATCGAAACTTTCAAATGGGTACACTATCCTGAAATAGCCCCCAGCCTTGCAGAATTTCTTTCAGACAAGGACGATGCAGTCAGATTTGCTGCAGTTGCAACATTGGCGGAGTATAAAGGTACGTATGTCAAACTGCTCCTGTTACCATTCATCAAAGACCCTCATTCAGGTATCCGCTCTCAGATAGCCATAAGGCTGGGAAAAAATCCTGATCCGGATGATGTAAAATATCTGAAACAAATCTACGAAAATGATCCTGAAATTCATGTCAAACTGCTTGCAATCAAAGGTCTTAATCGAAGCAAGAAATCTGATATAACCAGGCTCCTGATCTCGATGCTATCAAACACCAATGCACGAATTCGTGCACAGGCAGCCCATAACCTCGCCTACAGAGGAGACAGAGCTGCAATCCCCTACCTCATAGCAGCCCTTGAGGACCCCGTCGGTGATGTTGGTAAAATGGCTGCCTATGGTCTTGGCCAAATGAGAACTGAAGAAGGATTTGAGGCCCTCATCACTGCACTGAAAAACAAAAGAAAACTGACCCGCCGTGCCGCAGCAGATGTCCTGGCAAAATTTGCTGACAAACGAGCCATCGAACCGCTTAAGCAGGCACTAAATGATAGTGATTGGGAGGTTCGTTATACGGCCAACAGAACAATAAAAATAATAAGTAACCCCATAGGCAGAAATGTAACTGGCATCTGGCAATCAATAAAAAACTTTATAATCCGTTTTTCTGGTTAAGCTTCAAAGTCTCAATAATTTTGAAAATAGCTTCCATTTCGGCAAGGATCATTTTTATCTCTTCAATAAAAGTCGCAGGTTGAAAAATAGATGCCGGTTCAAAGCGGTCCTTGCGGCAGGGGATCATCAGAAGCAGCCTGTTATTGTAAAAGCTGCACCGGATATTATCGCTTGCAAACAGTATTCTGAGTTTCAGAAGCTGCTCCATAAAAGTCGGTGTTAAAATATAACGCGCTTCCGTCTGACTATTGGAATAAACCTCAAACT
>JBOEGA010000149.1:0-27775 GCA_050633205.1 Methyloligellaceae bacterium
GAACCTCTGACCTCTGCCTTCGGAGGGCAGCGCTCTATCCAGCTGAGCTACGGGTGCATTGGAAAGAAGCCGCAAAATAGCTGACTATTCCTCCACGGGCAATAACTGTTTTCAAAAAATCGCAATTTACCGCCATCCTCCTTGTGGAAGTTCACACTTTGATCTTTTATACACGCAGGAACTCTCTATAGTCTGACGACAAGCAATAACCAGAACGAGACGACGCATGACCCCTGTAAAAACCGGCGATCACATATATCTTATTGATGGATCAGGATATATTTTCAGAGCCTACCACGCTCTGCCTCCATTAACGAGAGCATCCGATGGTACTCCTGTTGGCGCCGTTCACGGTTTTTGCCAGATGATATGGAAACTGATGCAGGATCAGAATGACGGCGAAAAACCAAGCCATATGGCGGTGATATTCGATGCTGCAAGAAAAAATTTCCGTAATGACATCTATCCCGAATATAAGGCGAACCGCCCACCTGCTCCCGAAGACCTCATACCTCAGTTTCCACTGATCAAGGACGCAACCAGAGCCTTCAACCTCCCATGCGTTGAACAGGATGGCTATGAAGCCGATGACCTTATCGCGACCTATGCCGTTCAGGCTGCTGCCGCTGGTGCAACTGTAACAATTATTTCCTCGGACAAGGATCTCATGCAACTGGTATCGCCCGGTATAGAAATGCTTGATACCATGAAAAATAATCGCCGTATTGGCCCCGATCAGGTTCTGGAAAAATTCGGCGTTTCTCCAGATAAAGTCATTGATGTTCAGTCACTGGCAGGTGATTCAACAGATAACGTCCCCGGTGTCCCGGGTATCGGAATAAAAACAGCCGCCCAGCTGATCAACGAATATGGTGATCTTGATACACTTCTGGACCAGGCCGAAGGAATTAAGCAGAAGAAACGTCGCGAAAATCTCATTGAGTTTGCAAAGCAGGCCCGCATTAGCCGTGAACTTGTGACACTGAAGCAGGACGTGCCCGTCGAAACAAATCTGAATGAGCTGCGCCTCCATGACCCGGAGCCGGAAACTATTCTTGGCTTTATGCGGGAAATGGAGTTTACAAAACTGACTCAGCGCGTTGCTGATCGTCTTGGAGCCGAGGTCCCTCCTGCTAAGAAAGTAACGGCAGCAACAGACACAGAAGCCCCCGTAAGCGGAGGTAATGCAACTCCAGAAAACCTTGCAGCAACACGTATTGCAGAACAGGCAGCAATACCCGTAGACCGCACCTTATATAAAATGGTCACAAAACTGGAAGACCTGAAGGACTGGATCAACAGAGCGGCTCTTCAGGGCTTTCTTGCCTTTGACACAGAAACGACAGGCCTGGATGCCATGCAGGCGGAACTGGTTGGTTTCTCAATGGCTCTTACCCCAAATGAAGCCTGTTATATCCCGCTGGCCCATGTCGCCAATGATGGCCTTCTGGATCTGGGCGACACCTCCGATATTGAGCAGATCCCCATGCGTGATGCCCTTGATGTTCTGAAACCTCTTCTGGAAGACAGTGGTGTTTTAAAAATCGGCCAGAACCTCAAATATGACATGCATATTATGAGGCGTTACGGCATAGGGCTGACACCTGTAGATGATACAATGCTGATATCATACGCTGTTGATACAGGCAGAGGCAGACATGGTATGGACCCGCTTGCCGAACGTCATTTAAATCATATCTGCATTCCAACAAAAGACCTTCTGGGCACCGGCAAAAAACAGATCACTTTTGATAAGGTTCCTGTCGATAAAGCATCGGAATACGCCTCGGAAGACGCAGACATCACCCTGCGTCTCTGGAATGTGCTGAAACCACGCCTCGTTGCTGAAAAGCAGACAACCGTCTATGAAACACTGGACCGTCCGTTACTTCCCGTATTAGCCGATATGGAAGCTCATGGCATCAAGGTGGACAGACAGGTTCTTTCCCGTCTGTCAGGTAACTTCGCACAACGCATAGAAGCTGTGGAAGCCGAAATCCATGAAATTGCAGGCGAATCTTTCAACGTTGGTTCTCCAAAGCAGATGGGCGAAATTCTGTTTGGTAAAATGGGACTGCCAGGAGGCAAGAAAACCAAAACAGGCGCCTACAGCACGGGTGTAAATGTACTTGATGATCTCGCCGCCAACGAAGACTTGCCTGAAGATGCCAGAAAACTGGTTCAGACCATCCAGGAATGGCGCCAGCTGTCAAAGCTTAAAAGCACTTACACAGACACACTACCAAATTTCATACACCCGGAAACAGGCCGCATTCATACATCCTATATGATGACCGGAACTTCGACAGGCCGTCTTGCTTCATCGGACCCAAACCTGCAGAATATCCCGATCCGGACAAAAGAAGGCCGTGAAATCCGGACTGCCTTTATTGCTGAAAAGGGCAATAAACTCATTTCGGCAGACTATAGCCAGATTGAATTGCGTATCCTTGCACATATTGCAGATATCGAAGCTCTGAAAAATGCTTTTGCAGAAAATCTCGATATTCACGCGATGACCGCATCAGAGATGTTTAACACACCGATAGAAGGCATGGACCCAATGGTTCGCCGTCGTGCCAAGGCAATTAACTTCGGCATCATCTACGGCATTTCGGCCTTTGGCCTTGCCAATCAGTTAGGAATTTCGCGCTCTGAAGCTGGTGATTATATCAAAACCTATTTCAAACGCTTCCCCGGTATCCGCGCATATATGGAAGAAACCAAACAGCAGGCCCGCGAAGCAGGCTTTGTGCAAACCATCTTTGGCCGGACAATGTATTACCCGCAAATGACCTCGGGCAACAAACAGCAGGCGGCATTATATGAACGCGCCGCAATCAACGCTCCCATCCAGGGATCAGCCGCAGATATCATCCGTCGCGCCATGATTAGAATGCCGGAAGCACTTGAAAAAGCAGGACTTAAATCAACAAGAATGCTGTTGCAGGTTCATGATGAATTGATTTTCGAAGCACCTGAAGCCCATGTGGAACAGACGATAAAAGTTGCTTCGAACATTATGGAGAACAGTTGCGACCCGGTCCTTCAGTTATCAGTTCCGCTGAAAGTTGAGGCCCAGGCTGCAGATAACTGGGATGAGGCACATTAAAAACTGCCTCACCTTATATACCAACCATAACAACCGGGAAAATGCATGCCCCGGTTTTACTGGCCTGCCTGAATTGTTCCGGTATTGTTGTTATCGGTTCCTTCAGTTTCCTGAATAACCCGATTCCATTTCTGCTCTTTACAGACTAGTCCTCCAAGAGCACATCCACGAACAATCAGCACATCACCATGCAGCTTGAGCATTCCGCCATAGGTTTTTTCTCTGTCAGGAGCAAAAATCCGCCCCCCAGTAAACTCGCCATTGGCAGCAGGGATCATATCCCAGATCATGGTTTTCCCAAGATATTTAAATTCTGCCGGCTCCCCATTCACATCAAAAGCTTTCGCGATAACACCACAGACTTTATCTTCACACGGAGCAATTTCCACATGAATATATCCATCAGCATTAGTCTGTGACTGCCATATACCAGCAATATCTGCAGCACTTACTGAAACTGTAAATGCTAAAAGCAATCCAATTGAAAGTAAAAAACTGCGCATAAACAAACTCCCAATAAAACCTGTCATCTAAATCAACCTGCTAAACTGAATAGTAACAAAACAGGCACATTTCAGCGCGACTATATTCGTAAATTTATATTCTTCAAAGACTTATTTTGTAAACAGCCCCTCCACACTCAGACCTTTCAGAGATAAGGTAAATTTATTGATAGGATAGAACGTATAGTTTCCATACATCAGTAATTACCACCCCGACACCAGATTTCACATAACGCCAGATAACATAAGAAAAAACATAAGCATACAAGCCAGCCCACAAGTAATTTAAAGTATTAACCATGTTATTTATTTAATTTATTGCACCATAGGAAGGCCCATGATAAATATTTAACAGTAATTAACACCCTGCTGGCGAGATATTTCACCTGCAGTGCGGTAGCTATGACTATAATTGTCTGTGAAAATATTAATTCTCCCTCTAACAAAGAACTCTTTTTTTTCTTTAAAAACATAATGATAAATAGGTTAAAGCTAGTTTTAGCAAATTTTCCTGCTAATACCCCTCGTACTACTCATACTATTGAGCATACTTTTTTTTCGCTAATTCGCTATATGAGTATTGGCGCACCTCTTCTTATTACTAGAAAAATACTTCAGATATTACTTGGAACGCTGACTTTTGCGGTCCTTGCCAGAGTGCTCACGAAAGAACAGTTTGCAATATATACTCTGGCTTTCACGTTCATAACACTCTTCCGCCTTGCTGCCTTGCCGGGTATAGGCAAGGCCATATCCCAGGGTTTTGCGAGAGGAAATACAGGTGGTTTCAGGCATGCATTATTGCTGTCTCTGCTATGCTCATTTGGGGGGTCACTTATAATTGGCTCCATAGGAATATGGAATTACCATAACAATAGCATTGAAACGGCAATAGTACTGCTGGTTACAGCAACTCTCTTTCCCCTGCAGACAGGTTTGCTCTATTGGCAGGATGTTTTATCCGGCCAGGAAAGATACGGACGATTACTCGCATTTGAAGCAGTATCCTTTTCCCTGAAAACTTCGGGCATCATAACATGTGCACTCTTATTCCCCGATAAACTTTATTTGGTTGTACTCGCAGCACTCTTTGCCCCTGCATTGGTAAACGCAATTGCTACTCTGTTTATATTGCGAGAAGTACCGGCCATAGCCAAGGGAGAAGAAAATGCAATCTCATACGGAGTGAGAATCACTCTTTACCAGATACCGACTGTACTATCGACACAGCTCGATAAACTGGTGTTATTTTACTACATCTCACCTGAGGCCTTAGCTGTTTACTCAGTCGCAATGCGCATACCTGAACTTTCATACGGTCTCATTTTTGAAGCAAACGCAACACTCGGCCCTTTGTTTGCCCGTCAGAAATATTACACAAAAGCCTTGAAAACCTTCACATCAAAGCTTTGGCTGATTTACTTCGGTATCTCTGTTTTTGGCGCTCTGTTTATTGTACCGCTGCTTATCCCCCTGCTGGCAGGTAAGGAATACGAAGAAGCAACAGTTCTGGCTCAGATAATGACGGTAGGTGCATCTTTTGGCTTTTATGGAAATATACAATTCAGATTCGTAAAATCTCAACTGGATAGCAAGCGCTATCTGTACATCACAGTTTTAAGCGGGAGTATTGATGTAATACTCATTCTCTCGCTGATTATCATGTTTGGTTTACCCGGAGCAGTTGCCGCCTTCGTACTGAAACGCCTCTGCTACAGCATTGTAGTCAACTCGGCACTTTCGGGGAAACATATTTCAGGAAAATTATCTATGAACAACTCATCACATATGGGAGGACAATAATGAGCCTTGCCAGACTACCTATGTGCGCCGACAGAATAAACAGAACCTATAAAGATTACACTCTTCTGGATGTTGGCTGTCGCACCAAAGATCTGGAACCTTTACTGAATAATTGCAAGGAATACTTTGGATCAGACCTCATTCCGGCAGAAGGAGTACTGCCCTGTGATCTGAATAAAACTTTGCCATTTGAAGATAATCAGTTCGATATATCCTGTGCCCNNGATGTTCTTGAACATCTCGACAACCCTCATTTCGCTCTGCAGGAACTTTTCAGAATAACGCGCAAGACAGTTTTTATTTCCCTGCCAAATATGTACTACATAACGTTCCGTCTTAATTTCCTGAGAGGGCAGGGTATTTCCGGGAAATACCGTTTTGACTCTGAACCTATTCTTGACCGTCACCGTTGGGTTTTATCCTATAGTGAGGCTCTCAATTTTGTTTACCGCAACTCCCCCGATTACACCGTAGAGCACGAACCTATTCTTCCAATTCGTAACCGAACTAAAGCAATATCTCAACCTCTGGAAAAATGGTTGAGTAATTACTACCCCAACCTTTTTATCTATGGGGTCTTGTTCGAGATAAAGCTCAACAAATCCTTTGAGGATATAAAATGATTGCATCCGCAGAAGAGATTAGCATTCGGCAGCCAAACTATGCGAGATACAAAGAGCTGTCGCGCCTGATAAAGCGATATAGTCTGGCTCGATGTCTACAATATGAAGCTATAAAAATGCAGATACTCAAGGGAAAAGTTCTTGATGTTGGTGGCGGGAAAAATGCTGACTATCGGCCCTGGCTCAATTGCGAAACATATGAATCAATCAATACTGATGAGAATATGGAACCAACCTGGAAAGTATTAGAAAACGGGGAATGGCCAGTGACTCCGGAAAGCTATGATACGGTTATCTCATTCAATACACTTGAGCATATCTATGATGCTAAAAACACTCTGAAACAAATGAATAAATCCCTGAAAAAGGGAGGGGAACTACTTGTTACAACCCCATTTCTATATCCAATTCACGGGTGCCCGGATGACTTCTTTCGCCCGACACCAAGTTGGTACCGACATGCCCTGAGTGAAACAGATTTTGATAAAATCAATATCACTCCGTTAGTATGGGGACCGTTCTCAACCGGATCAATATGCTCTGGATTGCCCGGCCCTTTCAAAACATTACGCAATCAATACACTCTGTTACTGGACCTGTTATATAGTTTCTGGAGAAACCGTTCCTCTGGTCCCAATAACAGTTCTCTGTCACTCATACCAATTTCACTCTTGGTACGTGCAACTAAAAATACCTAATCCCGAAATGCTGACTTCATTACTTCAATCAAACTTAATACAGCTGCTGCTGACTGCAGCTGCTGGTGCAGCACTATACCTGGTTATTCCCAGATGGACATTAATACTAAGCCTCATTTCCTGGACGATAAGCCTGGGCATAATAGTTTCAGCACTATTCACAATAGGCGAAGTTAACATATACAGCGACTATTATCGAAGAGCCTTCTTCTACTTCGGAGATGAGATAACAACGGTCATCATCTTTCTTTTCATGTGGTCATTGATAAGAAAAACTCACATGCTTTCTGCAGCACTGGCATCATCAATGCTGCTTTCGGGCGGTAAAATATCTCTCATACTTCTTATAATTGCGACAGCTCTGTATCTGATAGCGAATAACAGCGAGTGGAAACGCGAAAGAGCCAGGCAGTTTTTAATCGCAGTCTTTCTTGGAATAGCCGGTTATAGCATTACAAACTATGTCGCAATTTCACTCCCGGAAGACAGTTCTGTTAAATCAGGAATCACAAACCTTATCCCCAACAATGCACCAACATATCAGCCTCTCCATAGAAGTGCCTGCTCGGATCTGGAAAAATGTTTCAGAACTCAAATAGGACATTCTCTGCAATACCGGTACTTCTCAGCAGTTGCAGGACTATGGATGACCATGCAGGGAGGATATTCGGGTAAAAACTTTCCCAATACCCGAACAGCCTTTGCAGACCTGATGATGAAAGAGAATCCTTGGGGAATTAATGAAAAATACGGATTGAACCACCTCGAATGGAGCAAGGTCGGACTTGTTCAAACTCCTTACCTGGCATTTGGGGCAGGTTATGGACCGGTACTATTGATAATACTGATATTATTTTTCTCGGCAATCACATGCATGGCATACTTTAACATAAAAGCAGGTGAACATGGCGAGGCTTCTTTATACTCAATAGCCTTCGCCACAATAGTTATCTTCAACCATACTCAATCATGGTTGAAGGCAGGAAGCCTGATACTTGTAATGCTGGGTTTCTGTGCATCACATATTATACTTTCCTGGTTAAGCCGCCAGCACATCCCTCATATCAGAATTTTAGACAGGTTATTTCCCGCAATTTCTGGACAGACGGAAAGAGCATGACATCACTTGAGCAGAAGCTGCCAATAGGTTTGTATTTTTATAAACTGGGCAACAAAGGTGGCGGCGCAGAACGTATGACCTGCCTGATCGCAAACGCACTGCATGAACGTAATTTCAAAGTACATATTTTCTCATGGGATTCATATGAAGCAGAAAGTTTTTACCCGATCAATCCTCTTATAACCTGGCACAAACTAGGGTGGAATCCAGGCTTATCCGATAAATGGAGACGTGCCAGAAGGTTATCCAGGTTATTTAAAAGAAATAACATAAAAGCCCTGATTGGCATGGTTATGAGTGGAGACAAAACAGTTTATGCAGCAACCCGTATGGCAGGAATTAAACTGATTGCTGCCGAGCGCAATGCCCCCTCAATGTATCGCCTTCGTTACAATAAATTACAGCGCTGGACAATGATGGGAATGTTACATTTAGCAGATCAGATTGTTGTCCAGATGCCTGAATACAGCACTGGATACCCAACAAGTTTGAGAAACCGGATACATACAATAGCCAATCCTGTTTTACCTTCAGAAACAAAAGCCCGCATTGATCTACCGAACAGTAATGGCCAGTATACACTTCTGACTGTCAGCAGGCTTGATGCAATACAGAAGCGCCTTGATATACTAATACAGGCATTTGCAGAAATATCCGCACTCCACCCGGACTGGATATTAAGAATTATTGGTGATGGCCCTGATGGCGATAAGCTGAAAGAAGTTTCACAAAATCTTGGCCAGTCAGAACGCATCCATATAGTTCCTTCAACAAATAACATTGCTGAAGAATATCGCTCTGCAAACCTGTTTACCATCCCCTCCTTATGGGAAGGTTTTCCAAACTCTCTTGCAGAAGCCATGAGCCATGGTCTTCCTGCGGTTGGCTTCTCAGAAGCATCAGGTGTAGCAGAACTGATAAATAAGGCAGATGGCTGGCTGGCTCCTGGCCTTGATAACCCGACAACACTGGCAAACACTCTCTCACTTGCTATGAGCAGTCCGACAGAACGTCTCCATCGCGGTGAGAAAGCAGCACTGGCGATGAACGAATACACCCCAGAAAAACAGTTCGATAAATGGGCTGTCCTTCTTAACAAACTGGCAGCATAATATGCATATTGAACAGCCACTCGTAACTATTGGCATAACAACCTGGAACGCGGCAGATACAGTAAAAGATGCCGTAGTATCGGCCCTTTCTCAGAACTGGCACCCTATAGAAATAGTCATAGTTGACGACTGCTCAGAGGATGAAACTCCAAAAATCCTGCACGAACTGGCCGCAGAACACCCGGAAATAAATGTCTACTTCAACGCAAAAAACAGCGGAGTAGCAGCAACCCGGAATCAGATACTGGCTGAAGCAACAGGAGAGTTTTTAGCTTTTTTTGATGATGATGATTACAGCGAACCTGATCGCATCACAAAACAGCTTCAGCGCATAACTGAATATGAACGTCAATATTCCAGAGGTGCCCCGGTTATATGTCATACAGCCCGATACGTTATTTACCCGAATGGAGAAGAGCATATCGAACCGGCAATGGGACAGGACATCACGGGTATTGTCCCTTATGGCAGAGCAGTCGCTCGCCGCATATTAATGGGTGAGCCCATTAAAAAAGGAGCAGGTGCCTGCCCCACATGCAGTCAGATGGCGCGCCTTTCAACTTACAGAATGCTCAACGGCTTTGATCCTGAATTAAGGCGCAGTGAAGATACAGAGTTTGCAATTCGCCTGGCATTACGTGGTGGCCATTTCACCGGAATATCAACTCCTTTGGTAATCCAGAAAATGACGCCTACAAGCGAAAAAAGCCTGGAGGAAGAGCGTCGCAATATGCTCTACATGATAGACAAACACCGTAGTTTTATGGAGGCTTCCGGGCAATATAGATTTTCCAAAAGGTGGATTGAAGCCAAGCAGGCTTTCCTTGAAAAACGCCGGTTTTCTTTCATAGTGACAATCGCCTTTATTGCACTCTGTAATCCTGTCAAGACCATCAGACGCTTGATTGCTGCTCTGCCAAACTTTCAACTAAACAGACGTTTCAGTCGCTTTCACGAAAAATCCACATGATATCTCCACTGGTTACAATAGGCATCTCCTGTTACAACGCGTCAGAAACCATCACGCGCGCAATTACAAGTGCTCTGTCACAGGACTGGCCTGATATTGAAATTGTTATTGTTGATGATGCCTCGACAGACAGTTCTGTCGAAATCATAAAAAAACTCACTGCGGACAACCCTGAAGTTCGCATAATTGAACAACAGACAAATACCGGCCCGGCCGGTGTCCGCAACACTATTTTAGCTGAGGCAAAGGGAGAATTCATTGCCTTCTTTGATGACGATGATCAGAGCCTTCCCAACCGAATTTCGGAGCAGTTAAATTGCCTCCAATCCTATGAACTGGAGCATAAAACCCGTCTCGTAGCATGCTATGCTTCAGGTATAAGAAAATACAACAATGGCTACACTCTTGAATTAAACGCCATTGGTTCTAGAGGAACTGAAAAACCCAATGGCCCTATGCTGGCTGAATATCTTTTAATTTATCGCAAAGTTAAAAACTGGTTTTATGGCTCAGGCACACCAACTTGCTCGCTATTAGTACGTAAATCCCTTTTGGAAGAAATAGGCGGATTTGATAAGAAGCTCCGCCGCGTGGAAGATGTTGACCTTGCTATCAGACTGGCTCTCCGGGGCGGGCATTTTATCGGAACTCAAAAACAGTTGTTCATTCAACATGCCACGAATTCAAGTGACAAGTCTCCTGAAAAAAACCTCGAGGCAGAACAGGCACTTGCCATAAAATATAAAGACTACCTGAACTCGATAGGAAAATTCTATTACGCCCGTCAATGGCCAAAATTACGTTACTGGCACTTTAAAAACAGATATGGCTACTTCCTTCTTGAACTGGCAGGCCTCCTTCTTCGTTATCCATACTCATTACCCAGGCACCTTCTGGCCACAGGCCCCAGACGCCTGCTCCATGAACGAAGAATGAAGCGGGAGCAAACCCAATGAGGTTGATGTTTTCTGCGAGAGCCATAGAAAACATGGCAGGCGGTGTAGAGCGCATGATCACCAGAATAATGAACGAAATGGTGAATCGTGGCCATCAGGTACATCTTCTCACCCTGGATGCAAAAGGCGCTCAGGCATTCTACCCTCTGACAAATGAAATTGTATGGCACCAACTTGATACTGGAAATCCTAATCAGGCAGCAGGTAACCACACGAGAATTATCCGCGCTCTGAAAATCAGAAATCTGGTTTCCCGAGTCCGACCGGATGTCATGATTGGCTTTCAGGATGGACCATTTATGGCACTCAGCCTTTATACCCTGAGCCTGGGCATTCCTGTTATAGCTGCCGAGCGTAATGCACCAACCCGCTTCAATCATACCAATGCTGGATGGAAGAGAAAACAAATAACCTTCAATGCCTTCAGGCTGGCCAGATCAATAACAGTACAGTTCGATAGTTACAAAAGCCAGTACCCTGAATATCTGCAGAACAAAATTGTTCATATACCCAACCCTGTAGACCAGACTGAACACCAGGCCCACCCCTGTCAGTCAAAAAATGGGCGCTACGAACTCCTGTCTGTAGGGCGTCTGAGTTACCAGAAAAACTACGAAACACTGATTACAGCATTTTCGCAGATATCAGATCAGTTCCCTGAATGGGATCTGTCTATATTGGGAGAGGGCGAAGAGCGCGGCAAACTGGAAGAACTTATATTAAAAAAGAACCTGTCTCACCGCATTAAAATGCCTGGAAAAACAAGCGACACTTCAGTTGCATATACAAATGCTAACCTTTTCTGTCTGCCATCCTTATGGGAAGGATTTCCGAATGCTCTGGCCGAAGCTGCTGCCCATGGACTTCCTCTCATAGGCTTTTCTGATTGTTGCGGAGTAAATGAACTTGTCAAAGAAAATGACACAGGATCGCTGGCTCAGGGCATAAATAATTCTGAGACACTGTCAAAAACACTGGCAAACCTCATGTCCAACCCAGAAAAACGTGCAAGCCTTGGTGCAAAAGCCAGACTTGCAATGACTTCTTATACTCCCAATCACGTTATGGATAATTGGGAACAACTTTTCAAAGATACGACACATCAATGAAACTGCTATTCTGCATTAAAGGTCTTCATAACTCTGCTGGCGGAGCAGAACGCGTACTGACAAATGTTATCAATGGTCTTTCCGAACGCGGCAACCGCATCAAACTTCTAAGTTATGATGCCCCTGGAAAATCCTCCTTCTACAACATCAATCCTGACATTGAATGGATACAGCTCGGCATTGGCTCTACCCATAAAAAAGCCACCGTATCCCACACTGTCAAGCGTATGATCTCTCTGAGAAAAAGGATACAATTACTAAAACCTGACCTTGTCATTGGCTTTATGCATAGCATGTTTATCCCTTTGGGAGCAGCACTATACGGCACGGGAATACCGGTAATAGCAAGCGAGCACATAGTTCCTGAACACTACAAATCCAGGAAACTGGAACAGTTCCTTCTTCAGTTAACTCCTCTGTTTATCAAAAGGTTTACATGTGTTTCCCAGCAGGTAAAACGCCTCTACCCTCTGCATATACGCAAAAAAATGATTCCAATTCCAAACCCTGTAACCGTCACCACAAATGCAAGGGCAGATGTTACAGGTACTGGAAAATATCGTAAAACAATACTGTCAGTAGGCAGGCTTGAAGATCAGAAAGACCATGCAACTCTTATCCGGTCATTCAAAATCATCGCTGATGAGTTCCCTGAATGGGATTTAAAAATTGTAGGTGACGGTTCTCTGCAAAACAGACTTAAAACACTGGCTGAAAACCTTGGCCTCACAGATCGTATACAAATACCAGGCTCTACAAAAGATATCTCCTCTGAATATCTGGCAGCCCAGCTTTTCGTTATGCCGTCTCTGTACGAAAGCTTCGGCCTGACTATTGTCGAAGCTTTTGCCCATGGGCTGCCCAGCATTGGTTTTGATGATTGCCCCGGCGTAAATACACTCATTAAACCCTACTACAATGGCCTTCTGGCCAACGCTGGAAATCAAAGAATTCTTGCGCTGGCTGACGCACTGTACACTCTGATGATAGACGAAGAGCAGCGCGTTAATCTGGCTAGGAATGCTCTCAAAATGGCCGACGAGTACACAATCGAGCCGGTTCTCGATCAATGGCAGGAATTATTCTCTCACGTAAGCCAGAACACTCCTCTTACTTTGCAAACTGAAAGCTCCTGAAATAATGTGCGGCATCGCCGGTATATTATCAAATAATCATACCTGTCACGACCAGTCCACTCTACAGAAAGTTACCAGCACACTTTCTCACAGAGGCCCGGACAGCTCCGGAATATGGTCTGATTCAGAAGCCGGAATATCCCTGTGTCACACACGCCTATCCATAATTGACCTCTCCCCCGCAGGCCACCAGCCCATGCAGTCGGAAAGCGGTCAATATGTACTGACTTACAACGGTGAAATTTACAATCACCTCGAAATCAGAAAACAACTCGAACAACAAAACCTGGCCCCGTCATGGAAAGGTCATTCCGATACAGAAACTTTGCTCGCAGGCTTTCAGGCCTGGGGCATTGAAAAGACGATCCTTCAAACTACAGGAATGTTTGCATTTGCACTTTGGGATAAAAAAAATCGCACTCTGACATTGGGCAGAGACCGCATTGGAGAAAAGCCATTATATTACGGCTGGCAGGGCAATACTTTCCTGTTCTCCTCAGAGCTGAAAGCAATCAGAAAACACCCGGCTTTCAAGGCAAAAGTCAACCGCAACGGCCTGGCCTTGTTCCTTCGCCATAGTTATATCCCGACCCCCTATTCCATATATGAGGGCATCCATAAACTTACACCCGGCACAACGCTGACTATTAGCCTTGAAAACCAAGACACCACGCCAATTCAATATTGGTCTATGCACGGCACTGCACAGAAACACGACAGCTTTACAGGCTCTGAAACTGAAGCTGTAGAAGCACTGGACAGTGTTCTCCGGCAGGCCATACAAAATCAGATGGCATCCGATGTCCCGCTAGGTGCCTTTCTTTCCGGTGGCATAGATTCCTCAACCATCACAGCGATTATGCAGTCCCAGTCAGAAAAGCCCGTCCAGACTTTCACAATTGGATTTGAAGACAAAAACTATAACGAAGCTGATCAGGCAAAAGCTGTAGCAAAACATCTAGGCACCAGCCACACAGAAACATATGTAACACCTCGGGACGCGCTGAACCTAATCCCTGACCTTCCCAAAATCTACGATGAGCCATTCGCGGACGCCTCGCAGATACCAACATTTCTGGTATCAAAAACAACCCGCCAGCACGTCACTGTCGCATTATCCGGCGATGCAGGAGATGAACTGTTTGGTGGTTACAACAGATATTTCTGGACCAACAATATCTGGCGAAAAATCGGTTTTGTCCCGGTAATCATCCGGCAAATGGGAGCACAGGGAATTAGCGCCCTGTCCCCTGCAGCATGGAATAATATCTTTACCCATGTTTCAAAATTTCTTCCGAAAAACTTGCAGGTCGCACAACCCGGAGATAAGGCACACAAGCTTGCTCAGGTCCTTGCTGCAAACAGTCCTGAAAACATTTACTGGGGCCTCGTTTCTCACTGGAAACAACCAACAGATGTTGCATTGAATGCCATAGAACCACCAACAGTCCTGACCAATAACTCATACCCCGTACATCTCGATTTCGAACATCGCATGATGTACCAGGACACCCTTAGCTATCTTCCCGATGACATACTGACAAAAGTAGACCGCGCCGCAATGGCTGTCTCTCTGGAAACCCGCGTACCTTTCCTTGATCACAAAGTCATAGACTTCGCATGGTCTCTACCGCTTAACCTCAAAATTCGCAACGGCCAGGGCAAATGGATATTACGGCAGGTGTTGAACAAATACGTTCCCACATCCCTTATAGACCGCCCAAAGATGGGGTTCGGTATCCCGATAGATAGCTGGTTACGCGGTCCCTTAAAAGACTGGGCAGAAAACCTACTGTCACCACAAAGGCTGAGAAATGAAGGCTACCTGAACCCCGCCCCCATTCAGGAAAAATGGCAACAGCACCAGTCAGGAAAATTCAATTGGCAATACTATCTCTGGAACATCCTGATGTTCCAGTCTTGGCTCGAACAGGAAAATCAGAATGGCTAAAGTCGCTGTATTTGGAAGCTACCCGGCATCACTCCTGAACTTCCGTGGACCTCTGTTAAAGGCAATGGTCAATGCAGGACACGATGTCCACACCATCTCCCCACCAGCCACCGATGATATTATTCAGGGTCTTAAAAACATAAACGTATCCCACCATACTGTCACCTTAAGCAGAACAGGCCTGAACCCGCTTAAAGACACCATCACAATCATCTCGATAACAAAGTTATTGCGAAAATTACAACCCGACAATCTTCTCGCATATACAATTAAACCCGTTGTCTATGGCGGCATAGCAGCCCGTATCACAAACACAAAATTCTACCCCATGATCACCGGACTGGGTTACGCATTTTCAGGCACAGGTAAAAAGGGAAAACTGCTCAAACAAATCGCGGGCAAACTTCATAAAGTAGCACTGCATCAGGCAAATAATACAATATTTCAAAACCCGGATAACCTGAACTTCTTCAAAAATCAGGGCATACTCAGCGCTCTCAATAAAACCAAACTCGTAAATGGTTCAGGTGTTGATCTCACCCACTATAAAAACCAGCCATTCCCCAAAAAACAGACATTCCTCATGATAGCGCGCCTTCTCAAAGATAAGGGCGTCCATGAATACGTAGAAGCTGCCCGCCAGATAAGAGCAACCAGCCCTAACGTGAAATTTCAGCTCGCAGGCTGGATAGATGACACCCCCCTCTCAATATCCCGTAACGACCTGAACAGCTGGATATCTGAAGGCATCATTGACTATCTCGGCCAACTGGATGATGTACGCCCGGCCCTGTCTAACTGCACAGTCTACGTCCTCCCTTCATACTACCCTGAAGGCATCCCCCGCACTGTCCTTGAAGCCATGTCAACAGGCCGCCCCATAATAACAACAGATATGCCTGGTTGCCGTGAAACCGTTATCGAACACAAAAACGGCTTCCTTGTACCAAAGCAGAATATCGAAGCGCTAACACAGGCAATGCGCCATTTCTTAATTCAACCCGAAAGCACATCTATTATGGGACAGGAAAGCCGCAAGCTGGCAGAAGACCGTTTTGATGTACGCAAGGTCAACCTTGAAATCCTGAAAACCATGGAACTAGCATGAAACGCCTATTTGATCTGACAGTCATTATTCTCCTTCTTCCCGTAATAACGCCTCTGTTGTTGTTCCTGATTATATTCGTAAAAATCAAACTTGGCGGCCCGATCTTCTTTCAACAGACCCGTCCTGGCCTAAACGGAAAACCATTCCGGATAATAAAATTCCGGTCCATGACAGACAAACGGGATGCAGAGGGAAACCTCCTGCCTGATGCCATAAGACTGACACCCTTTGGTAAATTCCTGAGATCAACCAGCCTGGATGAACTCCCCGAACTATGGAATGTACTGAAAGGCGAAATGAGCCTCGTTGGCCCTCGCCCGCTCCTGATGGAATATCTACCGCTCTACTCGAAACACCAGTCCCGGCGACACGAAGTAAGACCCGGCATAACCGGATGGGCGCAGATCAACGGGCGCAACTCCATTTCCTGGGAAGAGCGTTTTGAAATGGATATCTATTATGTTGAAAACAGATCAATCATGTTCGACCTGAAAATCCTGTTTCTGACAATCAGTAAAGTATTCAAAAGAGAAGGCATTTCCGCCAAAGGCGAAGCAACAATGCCTAAATTCGCAGGAGAAAAATGACATTGCAAAGACTGGCAATATTCGGAGCAAGCGGCCACGGTAAAGTCGTGGCTGACATCGCACAATCTGCCGGCTGGCAATCTGTCGCTTTCTTTGATGATGCATGGCCTGATGCAATACAGAACGGACATTGGGAAATACAGGGCAACACCACAACCATGCTTGCCAACCTCAACCAGTTCGACGGTGCTATCGTAGCAATAGGCAACAACGAAATCCGCTGGCAGAAACAACAGCAGATCCTCAAACGTGAAGGCCTTCTGGCAACGATAGTCCACCCGTCTGCCATTGTATCCCAATACGCAGAAATCGGCACCGGCACTGTCATAATGCCCAATGCTGTTATCAATGCCTATGCCACCGTTGGCGACGCCTGCATAATCAACACCGGTGCAATCATCGAACATGATTGCATCATTGGAAACGCTGTCCACATAGCACCTTCAGCAACCCTTTGCGGCAACACCTCCGTCGGCGAACTTAGCTGGTTTGGCGTTGGCGCCACATCAAGGCAAGGTTCTAAAATAGGGTCAAACGCAACCATTGGTGCAGGTGCTGTCGTCATAAAGGAAGTCGCAGACGGAGAAACTGTCATCGGCTGTCCCGCAAAACCAATAGAGCAAACCTCAGATAAAGATTAGTTAGTTCAAATGACCAACATCCCCCTGTCTCCCTGGCCTTCGTTCACACGCGAAGAAGTCAACGCTGTACGCAATGTACTCCTGTCCAACAAAGTCAATTACTGGACCGGAAATGAAGGAAAGCAATTCGAGCAGGAGTTTGCAGACTGGTGTGGTACCGGATATGCAGTAGCACTGGCCAATGGCACAATAGCTCTTGACGCAGCCCTTCTCAGCCTTGGGGTTGGAAAGGGAGATGAAGTCATTGTCCCTCCCCGCACCTTTATCGCAACAGCATCAAGCGTCGTAAATGCAGGCGCAACCCCGGTCTTTGCCGATATAGATCCCGACAGCGGAAATATATCAGCAGCATCAATATCAGAAGTTCTCACTCCCAAAACCAGAGCAATCATCTGTGTCCACCTTGCAGGCTGGCCTTGCGATATGGACCCCATAATGGCGCTTGCCGAACAGCACAATCTGAAAGTTATTGAAGACTGTGCCCAGGCCCACGGAGCAACATACAAGGGAAGAAAAGTTGGTTCAATCGGCCACGTCGCTGCATGGTCCTTCTGTCAGGACAAGATCATGACAACAGGTGGAGAAGGTGGCATGGTAACCACCAGCAATGAAAAGCTCTGGAAAAAAATATGGTCCCTCAAAGACCACGGCAAAAGCTATGATGCTGTTCATAACCAGCAACACCCTCCCGGCTTTCGCTGGCTTCACGAATCCTTTGGCTCCAACTGGCGCATGACTGAAATGCAGGCTGCTATAGGGCGTATCCAGCTGCGCCGGATGCCTGTATGGCGGGCAGCAAGAAAAACAAATGCCCGAGCAATAGAAGACACCTGCTCGCAATTCCCTGAAATTCTTCACACACCAACACCACCCGAAACCTCTGAACATGCATACTACAAATTCTACACATATATCCGTTCTGAAGCACTTGGCCCGGACTGGAACCGCGACCGGATAATGAATGATATTTCTGCTCAGGGCATCCCCTGTTTCTCAGGCTCCTGTTCTGAAGTTTATCTGGAAAAAGCATTTGAAAATACGGATTCAAGACCAGCAGTCTCTCTGCCAAATGCAAAACATCTGGGCGAAACAAGCCTGATGTTCCTCATCCACCCGACACTCACCCCAGCAGAAATACACAGAACCTGTCAGGCCATAGAAACGACCCTCCATAAAGTCCTTCCCCACCGACAAAAATTGCAAGCCAGAAATTAGTGTTGAATAAAAAAGGCGCACCCGAAACAGATACGCCCTTCTCAATCAACTAAATACAGTCCTACTTCTTCAGACTATCATAAACAATTCCCACAAAGACATCGGGCTTCAGAAAACCCTTGCCCCACTCAGCATCAAGCTTGGCCGTTGGTTTTGCAGCAATAGCCTCATCCCTTGATTTGCCCTGATCAACCAGCGCCTTTACACTCGCACGGACGTCTTTCAGCATATCTCGGTACTTGGTAAGCGCAGCTTTGTCAGCAAGTGGTCCATGACCTGGAATTATTTTGGTCTTATCATCCGCCAGAGCCAGCATCGTCTCCGCCCCTTTAATCACCCCTTCAATAGAACCCTTGCTACTCGTATCAATAAACGGATAAAACCCGTTAAAGAACATATCCCCACTATGAATGACATTCGCTTTTTTAAAGTGAATAAATGAGTCACCATCTGTATGAGCAGTCGGCACATGACTCACAGCAATTGTATCATTGTTCAGATGAAAGGTCGTTGTTTCGCTAAACGTAACTGAAGGAAGTCCCACCTTTGCAGTCGCAGGAACCTTTTTGTTAAAAGCCTTGATAAACTGATCCGTACTCATACGTTGACGAACATTATCATGTGCAACAATAATGGAACCAGCCTTGCCCAGATTCTCGTTACCACCCGTGTGATCAAAGTGCCAGTGTGTATTAATCACAAAGCGAATAGGCTTCTTGCTCAGCTTACCAATCGCATCCTGGATTTTCTTGGTCAAAGGCGCAAACTGATCATCAATCAGAAACACCCCATCCTCGCCAACAGAAACACCAAGATTACCACCGGTACCAGTCATCATATAAACATTATCACCAAGCTTGGTCGTCTTGATTGTAACCTTGGAATAGTCCTGCTGTGCAACAACACCCGCTGAAAACAACCCTAATGCAAGAGCCCCGGCGCCAACACCTGTTACTACTCTTTTCAGAAATATATTCATCAGATTATTCCTCACTATGTTCAATCCTGTAAGTAGGATCTTATAACTGAGAAATACAGGGAGATCTTGTATAAAGAATGTTCAGGGTTCACTTCTTTGTGTTCTCTGAATTTTTTTCAGATTGAAAGAAAATCCCAAGTTCGATCAACAACAAAAATAGCTGCACTGGAAATAAAAACTGACTAAAAACTATGAGGAAGCAACCTCTTTTAACTGGGCAAATGAATTCAATTTCTAGCTGCGACAGGCCTTGTAGCAGAATCCGGGCAAACTCTCTTTTTGTATTCCCTGATTTTCTGCAACGCCTGTAAAGTAAGCGCTTTTACATCCAGATTAAGACCTGTTTTTTGATTCAGCTTAACAATAGCCTCACTTGTCTGCTGGCCCCACTTTCCATCAACCTCTCCAGGATCACAGCCAACTCTCTTAAGTTCCCTTTGCAGACTGCGTGTCATTTCATCAATAGATATTTTCCTGTGTCCGGTACTGGAAAATGACCGGGTGCGTATTTCGCTACGGTCAGCACGACTCGCATGCTTTATATCATAATTTAATTCTGGATCACTCAGCTCCCGGCCCAACATCTGAATTCTGAAAAGAGCAAGCTTGGCATATGGATGTGAAGGATTTTTCTGAATAAAACCACGCAATAGTGAAACATCATTACTTCTTTCAATCTGCTCCCACTCATCGGAAATAGATTTATTCTGCTTTACCTGTTCAAGCTGGGCAATCATTTGCTTTGCAGAAAAACTGTAGGGACTGTCCGGAAAAATACGCATAAAGTTCCTGAACACCTTAATGTCATCTGACGTACTGATTTTATTCCACTCAATAACATCAGCACTTTCTTCTCCTGCAAGAAATGTCTTTGGAACAGAGGTATGAGATAACCACGGCTCCTGTCCTGTATCTTCAGAAACCCGGATCTGCACCCTTCTGAACATATCAACAACTTCAAATCCTGGAACCGTAATCTCTTCCGAAAGCGCTCTTGCATAAGGCCCGGCTTTCTTTCCTTCATCACTTGCGGTCTTTCCAAGAGCTGTAGCATAGGAAATCAGCATTCCCCTGATTTTACCAACAGGAGTAAAACCTTTGGCATTTTTAAGTGATTTGCTTTTTCTGTCTTTCAACCGAAGTTCATTTCTGCAGGCATCAAAAACAACCAGATGGGTTGCATGGGGAGCAGAGTTTTTCAGCGTATCTGTAATATGGGAAAGCTGCACAGATTCAGTCCAGAGCACTTCCGTAGAAATGTCTTCTACTTCAACCGGAATAAGATAATTAACCCGCGTTTTTTCATTCATGGCCCCATGGCCGGAATAGTAGAAAAAACCGGTTGCTCCTTTTCCTGCAGCATTTAAACGGGAAGCATGCCTGTTCGTTGCCTTTAGAAGGTTGGCATAAGTCGCATTCCTGACAACATGAACCTGAAAACCGATTTTCTTGAGAGATTTTTCAAGTAATATAATATCATTATGAGGATTTTTTAAATTAAGCTCTTGTAAAGAATAATCTTTATTACCAATGAGAAGAGCAAACTTATTATTTTCAGCTGCTGACTGAGAGTGCATCCAGAACAGAGAAATAATAGAAAACAAAGCAATTCTAGCTATTTTCATCACAAATATCTCAAATACGCAAATTTACAATACAATACAGGTGCAACAAAAAATATTCACTGCACTTAAACATTAGGTAGAGTAATAGTCATAATCTTTATCAATATATTCTATAACTATATTAAATCGTTTTAAAAGGTGCAGAATCATATTTATGGCAATTTTGTGCAGTGCTGTATTTAAAAAAACACAGTCTTATATAAAAGCGACATATACTGAAATATAGATTAAGAAAATTTTTAGATCATGCAGGAAGGAAACAGTCAGGGGGGCAGATCCCCCTGAATATTCTTGAAAAAATAAACTTTTGAGCAGCCTAATAATCAAACCCGGGCTTCTCACGTGCCAGCTTGCGCATTAAGCCGGGCCAGACAAGTTTGC
Source organism: Methyloligellaceae bacterium (assembly GCA_050633205.1). Classification (GTDB taxonomy): domain Bacteria; phylum Pseudomonadota; class Alphaproteobacteria; order Rhizobiales; family CBDHHC01; genus CBDHHC01. The sequence goes on from JBOEGA010000149.1 coordinate 21,630, forward strand.
CAACAAAGCCTTTCGAGAAAGCGCGCTCTCCCTGCTTATTCACATGCGCTGCCAGTGCATCAGTTTCCTCATGAAGGTGCTCTTTACCACCAACACTCTGAGCCAGAATTTGTGTCTTGCACGCATTCTCAAGAAAATACATACGCAGAAACGCAATCCCGCATGTCTCACCAACTGTTAGCGTTCCATGATTACGCAACATCAGCAGGTTATTCTCACCAATATCTTTAACGATCCGTTCCCGTTCATCCAGATCAAGCGCAATGCCCTCATAATCGTGATATGCAAGGTCACCACCAACAATCATGGAAAACTGCGTATAGTTCTTCAGCCCCTCCTTCTGCACAGAAACAGCAACACCGTAAGGTGTATGAACATGCATCACACATCCTGCATCATGACGCGCAGCATGAACAGCAGAGTGAATAGTAAAACCGGCTGGATTAATTTCGTAAGGGGTATCACCAATAATATTCCCCTCAAGATCGATCTTGACGAGACTGGAAGCCGTCATTTCCTCAAAAAACACCCCGTAAGGGTTAATCAGAAACCGTTCCTGCATTTTGCCATCAGCATCCGGCTCATCTGGAAGCCTGGCAGAAATATGGGTGAAAATAAGATCCGTCCAGCCATAAACAGCAGCCAGACGATAGATAGCAGCGAGCTCTACCCGCGTCTTCCATTCTTCATCAGAAACTTTGCCTTCCAGCCTTTCAATTTTAGCTGGATCAGGCATTTCCGACCATTCAGAACCTGAACCTTCAATACTGGCACTCATTTTGAACTCCTCGTGTAGCTGTCTCTCCCACATGATTTTGCATGAATAGGAGAGACAGGCAACAGTAAGTTCAAACATATCGAACTAGGCAATTAGACCAAGACCATAGTAAATCACTATATTCCTCTGGCCGAACCCGTAAGAACTGTAACAATCTCCGGGAAAATACATAGTATTATAATCGCCAGAATCATACAGAACATATATGGCAACGCTCCCTTGAGGATTGTCTGCAACTCAATATCAGGAGCAATACTGTTAATGATATAGAGATTAAGACCAACTGGAGGAGTTATTAGTCCGATTTCCATATTGATTGTCAAAATCACTGCGAACCAGATTGGATCAAACCCGGCTGCTGTAATAATTGGAAGCAACACAGGCGTGGTCATCAGGATAACTGCAACTGGCGGAAGAAAGAGACCACATACCAGCAGAAAGACATTGATAATCCCTAGAAGCACCCACTTATTAACACCAAGCTCGGCAATACTTTGCGCAATAGTCTGCGGGACATAGGCCGTAGAAAGGGCAAAGGAGAATATTTCTGCAATGCCGATAATCATCATGATCATCACCGAGATAAGCAGAGCTATCCTGAAAATTTCAATCAGGTAGGAAAGCGTCCACATCCTGTAAATCACAACGACAAATATCAGACAGAAGAATGCGCCAACGCCGGCAGCTTCTGAAGGTGTAGCAAGCCCCCCATATAGTGAATAAAGGATACACACAATGATGGTAAGGAATGGCAGTACTCTTTTCAGAGAACTGACTTTTTCAATAAATGTATAATTCTGTGAGAATGAAGTTATTTTAATACCACGAGCTTTACACATAATAATTGTAGCTATCATGAAAAGCGTAGTTAGCAACAACCCTGGCAATATTCCGGCAATGAACAACTGCTCAATGGAAGTCTCGGTTGCGATACCATAAACGATCATGGTGATAGATGGCGGGATAAGAATTCCCAGCGTACCACCAGCAGCAATAGAGCCAGCCGCGATATCATCTGGATACCCTCTGTCTCTCATCTCGGGAATACCCATTTTTCCGATCGCAGCACTTGTGGCTGGCGACGACCCTGAAAGTGCAGCAAAAATTGCACAGGCACCAAGGTTGGATAGTACAAGACCTCCCGGCACCTTGTTCAACCATCGATCCAGTGCATCATACAGATCTTTACCCGCGGGACTCGCGGCGATAGCTGCCCCCATCAGAATAAACATAGGAATGGAAACAAAGTTAAACGAATTTAGAGAACCAAATAACTTCTCCCCGAAGTTACTTATAGAAGCAGGACCATCGATAAACATAAGTGTTACGACAGAAACAGTACCAAGTGCAAAAGCTATCGGCATACCAGTCGATAGCAAAAGCATAAATGCTATGATAATTATTAAACCAATATATATCGGATCCATTACTGCTCCTCCTTCGCAATAGAGAGTTCAGATGCAATAATTGATTGCCCCTGCATAAGTTTAAATATCTCGGCAACATATTGTAAGCACAACATGCCAATCCCGAGGGGCAAGGATAGTAAGGGAATCCAGAGCGGTAATTTCCAAACAGTTTCAGTAGTCCACCCTTTGACAAGTGCATCATGAAAATGGATATAACCGGTAACCGCTATAACGATACAGAACAGGAGGCTGATAACGCTTCCAATAAACTCGAGATAGAACTGCCTTCTGCCACCTAGCATAGTAGGAAGAATATCAACTCCAATATGACCTCTGTGGAGAAGGACATATGAGGATCCTATAAAAGTAGCACCTACGAGTGAGAAGATAACAAATTCTGTTTGCCAGTAAGTCGAGGCTTTATACACATAACGTAAAAACACCATCTGACAGACGACAACCACTGCTGAAGCAAGCAACAGCATAGCCAGATATCCCAAAACTTGAGATATCCGGTCAACAATCCGGATATATAAAGCCACCCTAATACTCCTAACGAGACATTTATTTTTATTATTTGGTACAATGGGCCCGGTTATCCGGGCCCATCGGCATTTTTAAAGATTACTTAACTGCAAGAGCTTTTTCGATAAGCTCTTTGCCGCCTTTTACTTTTTCAGAGAAATCTTTGTATGCAGACTTTTTAGCGATAGCCAACCATGCATCGTAGTTTTCTTGAGTCATTTCTACGACTTTAACACCAGCTTTTTTGAATGTGTTTACAAGCTTCGTATCAAGGCCTTTTGCCTCGCCAACGAAATATTCTTCAGCTTTTTTACTTGCTGCCATCAAAGCTGCTTTTTGTTTGTCATCAAGCTTTGCCCACGATTTTTTGGAAATCAGGATAGGCTCATACATAAACCAAAGAGCATTAGCACCAGGAGCCGTCAAACATTTAACCTGCTCAAAAATACGGTAAGAAACGAATGAACCGGAAGACGTATTAGCTGCATTCAGAACGTTTTTTTGAAGAGCGGTATAAATGTCAGAAGAAGGCATTGAAGCGATTGAACCACCAGCGGCAACTAGCATTTTTTCAAATGCAGGACCAGCAGCACGCGTTACCTGACCTTTAATTGAATCAGGTGCAAGAATACATTTGTCTTTAGATACAAAAGCACCAGCAAGCCATGCATCAGCAAGAACCTTTACACCAGCACCATCGATGATTTTTTTGATATCATCCATGAACGGAGATTTGTTCAGGCGAATAGCACGATCATGATTTTGAACAAGACCAGGCATTAGAGTTGCAGAAAACTGCGGATGGCGACCAGAAGCATAATCCAGCGGGAATGCAGAAATATCAAGCTTGCCATCAGCAAGTGCACCCCATTGTTCTTTTGGCTTATATAGAGATTTACCAGGATAAACGCGAATAGTCAGACCAACTTTTGCTTTTGCAACTTCACGCGCAAGAATCTGAACCATCTCATCACGTACATCACCTTTGCCGCCAGGCCATTGGTGAGAAGCTTTCAAAACCACATCAGCAGCCTGAGCACCAAAAGCACTCATCGCAACGCCTACTGCCGACAACATTAGAGTATTTAATTTTTTTCTCATTTAAGTCTCCCTAACATAGAGCGATTATTAATACATTCCCGCCCCATTATGTCGATATTATTATTCAGATTATGTGTTCGAAAAAGGACAAGATGTCTTATTTGTTTAGTCATAACTCGGGAAAGCATAAAAAATGCCTTTTTTGTAATATTCCAGCAGTATCAACCATTAATCGCCTCATTTTGAATGCTGAGTAACTCATTAATTATAAAATTCTGGAGAGCAGCCAAATGCAAAAAAAACTTCTACCAATATCAATTTTTACCGCTCTTTTGTTGTCATCTTACGGAACATATGCAAGTTCACCACAATGGAAAGTTGAACACGATAAAGCTGTCATTGAAGGTGCTTCACAATGGAAATTAGATATAAGCTGTCAGAATTTTGTCACTGTAGGTCTCGTTGGTAAAAGCAACATAGGCGCTTTCGGTATTGTAAAAGGGCCAATGACTTTCACAATTGATGGAAACGCAATAACCGCAAATGCTAGCGGCCATCATAAAGGAGCTCATATAGGAACAGGTGGTACCCCGGAAAATGACAATCAGATTTATACCATCATCAAAAAGCTTATCAGTGGAGCAAAAGAAGTCACAGTAACTTATGATACAAGAAAAACGGCAGAAGACAAAACTGATCAGGTACTCTGGAAAGCAACTTACTCATTAAATGGCGCTGCCAGCGCAATTAAAACAGTAATAAAAAAATGCAATAATGTTAACACGCACTTCAAATTCTAGAATATATTCTGAAACCCTCAATAAATTATCGGGATAACTTTTCCAGACCATTGCTCACTGAAAAGAATCGGCAAATACTACTGATATTGCCATATTAACTTTCAGCCGCGAAAGTTATGCTAAAATAACTATCGAAAACCTCACTTTTCGATAGTTATCCCATTGTAACTTTCATCAATGAGAGTTATCTTGGCTTAACTATCACAAAACCCACTTTTCGATAGTTAAGGTGAAATATGGATATAAATCAACGCACTGGTCGCTTCATAAAAAGCTCTGCAGTCGCAGGAGAGCAGTATCAGGCCTATTTACCTTCACCTCTCCCCCCTGAACCACCAATAGACATTGCAACGCTGTACCCCTTGCTTGATCAGGCGAATACAGCTCTGGGACGTCTGGATGGCATGAGTATGATACTCCCGGACCAGTCCCTGTTCCTCTACATGTACATCAGGAAAGAAGCTGTCCTGTCTTCACAGATAGAAGGAACTCAGTCTTCACTGTCTGACCTCCTGCTCTATGAGACCGCAGAAGCACCCGGTGCTCCTCTGGATGATGTCACCGAAGTCTCCTGTTATGTCTCCGCGATGAATTATGGACTAAATCGGTTAAAAGAATTCCCCCTGTCCTTGCGCCTTATCCGTGAAATCCATGCCGAACTCATGAACAACGCGCGCGGTGGCCACAAACAGCCCGGAGAATTCAGAACATCACAAAACTGGATCGGTGGCTCCCGCCCAGGCAATGCCAGGTTCGTACCTCCTCCACCTGAAAACCTTATGCAGTGTCTCGATCAGTTCGAAAAATTCCTGCATGACGAAAACGTTAAACTCCCGGCGCTTATCAAGGCTGCACTAGCCCATGTCCAGTTTGAAACCATTCACCCCTTCCTTGATGGCAACGGACGGCTTGGCCGGTTACTCATAACCTTTATCCTCTGCATTGAGGGTGTCCTGAAAGAACCCATGCTCTATCTCAGCCTTTATCTTAAAACCAACAGACAGGCCTATTACGATCATTTGCAGTCTGTCCGTGAAACAGGAAACTGGGAAGCATGGATAGAATTTTTTCTGCAAGGCGTTATCGAAACAGCCAATCAGGCAACAGAAACTGCAAAAGCCATTCTTGACCTGTTCCAGCACAATCAGAAACTGATCGAGGGTTCGGAAAAATCCACCGCTGCAACAGTTGCAGTGCATAGTTATTTGCAGGCTCACCCCATAGCAAACACCACAAAAATAAAAGAAGCCTGTGGCCACTCACTCTCAACAATACTGAGAAGCCTCGCAACTCTGGAAAATCTTGGAATAGTCAAGGAAACAACCGGAAAAGAACGCCACAAAATCTTTGTCTACAGAGATTATCTCGACATCCTGAACCGCGGTGCTGAAAATGGAATACGCTAGGCTCAGGACCTGTTAATTTCGTCACTTCAGCGATCCATATTTTTCTTTTGTGTAGGAGGGAAGTCGCAGTAAATATGACTATTTTCAAGACTTTCCGACACCCACAAAAGAAAAATATGGACCGCCCTTCGGGTTGGACAGGAATACCCAACCTGCGGCGTAAAGCTTCCTTGAATATGCTCAGGCA
>JBOEGA010000150.1:0-902 GCA_050633205.1 Methyloligellaceae bacterium
TTATTGAGCAGATTCGTATTGCTTCAGGTGCTCCTCTAAGTCTGACACAGGAGGAAGTAAACCTTCAGGGTCACGCAATTGAATGCCGGATCAATGCGGAGAATGCAGAAACATTTATGCCTTCTCCTGGTAAGATTTCTTACTTCCACCCTCCAGGTGGATTATCTGTAAGGGTAGATTCTGGTGTATACCAGGGCTATTCCATCCCACCTTATTACGATAGTCTTATTGGCAAACTGATTGTTCACGGCAAAAATCGTAATGAATGTATGATGCGTCTGAAAAGAGCACTGGGTGAGTTTGTTATTGATGGTATTGAAACAACAATCCCTCTGTTTAACAAACTGATTTCAGAGCCTGATATCGTAAATGGGATTTACGACATTCACTGGCTGGAAAAATATTTGGATAAATCATAATTACTCCTCAGTAATCTGATATTGTGATTAGATATTTTAAAATCTGATTTCGAAGAGCCGATTGGGGTATATGACAAGATTAAACGAGAACATGGTGGAAATCACCCCGCAGGTGCTGCTTAAGGCATACGCCTGCGGAATCTTCCCCATGGCAGAAAGTGCCGAAGAAGCAGCACTATACTGGATTGAACCGGAAAAAAGAGGAATTATTCCTCTGGATAAAGTCCATATCCCTCGCAGCCTGGCAAAAACTATNNTTCGAGATCAGGATAGACCACGACTTTCACGGCGTTATAGAGGCCTGTGGTTCCGAAAAAGCCGGGCGTACCAGCACCTGGATTAATCAGAAAATTTTAGACCTCTATTATGAACTCTTTAAAATGGGGTACTGCCACACTCTGGAGGCATGGTCTGACGGAGAACTTGTTGGTGGCTTATATGGTGTACACTTGGGTGGTGTATTCTTTGGCGAAAGCATGTTCT
>JBOEGA010000151.1:0-12885 GCA_050633205.1 Methyloligellaceae bacterium
GAAAGGTCCATCCCATCATCCCGCAATTTTTATCGGCCCCCCCCCCCAACTAACCGCAACACACTAGTCTCACCCCGTAAAAATATGTGGGACCCAGTAAACACCGCACTTGATGACTGATAGTTGGTTGCCACATATTCACTTTCTCAACAAAGAACAAAAAACTAATCCCCCATCTCCGCTATCATGCCCCCATCCTGCAAACGCAATCCACGTAATTCATCCGTAATTCTCCGTGGGTCAGACGGAAACTGGATGTGACGATACGTGACCCCAGCGTGAATCCAGGTGAATAGCTGGTGGTCATTTACTCAAGAAACGTTCGGGAAAATTGCCCTCCAAGACAGAGGTATATTTAAAAAGGATTGTATCCCTGCTTCCTAACTGGCTGAAAAACAATCATATACAATTTTCCGACCACAAAAATTATCCCCCACCCGGAACCCTGTGATAAGCTGTTCCCAGGCGACATCCTGCTCAGGCTCCTTGAAATAGCAGGATTCTTGCAGATTAAATGAAACCACCTCAAAACCTGATCCAAAACGTCGCAACTTGACATATCCGAAGGATTGGCAGACATTCTCGAGCGGAATTTAATACTAACGACTAGGAACCCCACACATGAAATCACCAGTTCGTATTGCTGTTACCGGCGCGGCCGGGCAGATTGGTTATGCCCTATTATTTCGTTTGGCTTCTGGCGCTATGCTTGGCCCGGATCAGCCAGTAATCCTGCAGCTTCTGGAAATCACTCCGGCTTTGGGCGCATTGAATGGCGTTGTTATGGAACTTAATGACTGTGCGTTTCCTCTGCTGCACGGCATAGTTGCAACGGATAAAGCTGAAGAAGCATTTAAAGATGCAGATTTTGCTTACCTTGTTGGTTCAATGCCTCGTAAAGATGGCATGGAGCGTAAAGATCTTCTTTCCGCAAATGGTGGTATTTTCGGTCCTCAGGGTAAAGCTCTGAACGCTGTGGCTTCCCGCGACGTAAAAGTTCTTGTTGTTGGCAATCCGGCTAACACAAATGCTTTGATCGCTCAGAAGAATGCACCTGACCTTGATCCAAAATGTTTCACTGCAATGGTACGCCTTGACCATAACCGTGCTCTAAGCCAGCTTGCAGAAAAAACTGGGACTCACTCAACAGACATCAAACAGGTAACAATCTGGGGCAACCACTCTGCAACTCAGTACCCTGATCTGCACCAGGCAAGTATCAAGGGCGAAGCAGCTCTTAGCAAAGTTGAGCAAAGCTGGTACGAAGGAACTTATATTCCTGAAGTACAACAGCGTGGCGCTGCTATCATTAAAGCTCGTGGAGCATCAAGTGCGGCTTCTGCAGCGTCTGCAGCAATCGATCACATGCGTGACTGGGCACTTGGAACGACTGAAGGTGACTGGGTCTCAATGGCTATTCCTTCAGACGGATCATACGGCATTGAGCCAGGCGTGATTTACGGTTACCCGGTAACATGTAAAGACGGCAAATACGAAATCGTTCAGGGTCTTGAAATCAACGAATTCTCAAGAGCCCGCATGGACGCAACGGACAAAGAGCTGCGCGAAGAGCGTGCTGCAGTTGAAGACCTTCTGGGTTAATTCAATTCAGCCAGACCGGGTTTCGGCTCGGTCTGGTTCCTACCATTTCACTTTGCCGGTCAGCATATCCTTGAACATGACCCAGTCACCCAACAGGCTCCAGACAGGGTATTTAAACGTGGCAGGCTTGTTCTTCTCATAAAAGAAATGCCCGACCCACGCAAAGCCGTAGCCAACCACTGGAACCGCCAGAAGAAGTAACCAGCTCCCCGTAACAAGAATATAGGCAAGCAGAATTAGTACCAGCGCACTGCCCACAAAATGCAGACGGCGGCAGGTGCTGTCCCGGTGTTCTTCCAGATAATACGGATAAAATTCGGAGAATGTAGTAAATTCATTGGAAACTTTATTCACGTGCTTTCTCCCTGCTTTATACTTGAGATTTATTTGCTCTATATCAGCACTTTTCTGTAAAGGAATAAATACTCCTCTTGAATAACTCCTTATCTTCTCATAAAGGCAGAACCTGATAGCTGTATTCTGGCCTTGATCCTCCGGCATACCCGGATAGTTGCCTTTCCTGCTTCATTATTTTGAGGGATAGTATTTCCATTTTCCGGAGATATTTAATAAGTATATCCTCAGTAGTGTTCATCTATGGATAGAGATTTAACTATATATTAACCATATTATTATTAGCTTGCTTCTGTTTCACTTTGTGTTTTGTGTTAGGTTGAAGCAAGTCATGTATCGCGTTTTTCTTGAAAAAAGCAGTGTTTTCTCTGCTTTTAAATCTCTCATTGCAGTTGTTCTTGCAGGCCTGCTTGTCGCTGGCTGCTCATGGTCCAATTTTGGTTTTAAAAGCAGTTCAACCAGGTTGAGTCCAAAAGTGGTGGAGTATGGACAGCCAGTCCCTAAAGGTGGTGGCGTCTATAAAGTCGGAAAGCCCTACAAGATAGGTTCACAATGGTATCGCCCCCGTGAGGAGCCCGATTACGATGAAGTCGGCGTTGCATCATGGTACGGACATCTGTTCCACGGCCGCTACACAGCCAATCGTGAAATATACGATATGGACGCCCTCACAGCAGCTCATCCAACATTGCCATTACCAAGTTATGTACGGGTAACAAACCGCAGTAACGGGCGCTCTCTGGTCCTGAGAGTGAATGATCGTGGCCCTTATGCAAATGACAGAATTATTGATTTGTCCAGAAAAGCGGCAAGGCTTCTGGGAATGGAGAAAAGCGGAACCGCGCCCGTCCGTGTAACCTACCTTCGCAGGGCGCCTTTGAATGGCAATGACAGCTATGAGCACAGATATCTGGCACAACAGAGCTGGGCAAACCCCGGCAGACGTTATTCCAGCCGTCGCCGTCCAAATCGCAGATATGCAAGCCGACAGAGTTACCGCTATGACAGGATCACGACCGGAGGCGTGGAAAGAAAACGTAGAGCCAGGAAAAAAACTCGCCACCGCAAGCGTAAGAGAGGTTACGTGGTGCAGGCAGGCGTATTCCAGAGCAGATGGAACGCAAATCGCGCCCGTGGTCGCATGTCCAGATATGGCCGCACATTCATTGAATCTCATAAAACCCGTCATTATCCGATTTATCGTGTAATGATGGGGCCTTACCGTAATCGTAACCAGGCAAAACGCGCTGCAGGCAGAATAGCTCGTGCAGGCATATATGATGCGATTGTTATGAGGAACTGATCTGGGAGGATTTAGACTGCCGTAGTGCCATATCTCTTGGGGAAAACCACAGGCCGGAGACTTAATTCTTCTATAAGGCCGGAAAAGCAGCCTGTTGCGGTTGATTTTTACAGCGAAGCATTGTTACTAATTAACTAGCTTTGTTGGGGTTTCACAGGGGACGTGCAGCTAAAAATGACCAAAATAAACCACGTCAATAGAATAAAAACTTTCAGTACCATAGGCTTCGCTTTGATTTTTGCATTTCTGTCATCAGTTACAGGTGCAGAAGCACGTGAATTTAAGACCAAAGCAAAATACGCTGTCCTTATGGATGCAGCCACAGGATCTGTACTTTTCGAAGCAAACGCAGACGAATTGATACCGCCCGCCAGTATGAGCAAGCTGATGACCGTGGCAATTATTTTTGAAGCCCTGAAAAAAGGCAAGCTTAAGCTGACAGACGAAATCTTTATCAGTGAAAATGCCTGGCGGAACGGTGGCGCACCATCTGGCACCTCAGCGATGTTTGCAAGCATAAATTCAAAGGTGGCCCTTGAGGATATCCTCCGTGGTATTATCGTGCAGTCAGGAAATGATGGCTGTATAGCAATCGCCGAGCATATGTCCGGGTCCGAAGCCAGTTTTGCAGAAAGAATGACGGCTTATGCCAGAGCGCATGGCCTGCCGCTTTCTACCTTCAAAAATGCAACAGGACTTCCAGCCGATGGCCATCTGATGACCGCCCGTGAAATAGGAATATTGTCTCTGCATATTATTGAAGAATACCCGGAGCTGTACAAATATTTTGCTGAGAAGGAATTCAAATACAAGCGCTACCGTTTCTTCAATCGGAACCCGCTTATAGCGCGTGATAGCTCGGTAGATGGCCTGAAAACAGGGTATACAAAAGAGGCAGGTTTTGGCCTTGCAGTATCTGCAAAACGTGTTGATCGCCGCCTTGTTGCCGTGGTTGCAGGGCTTAAGTCCAAAAGAGAACGTGCCTCAGAAGCAAAGCGCCTCATTGAATGGGGCTTCGGCAGCTTTAAAAAAGTCAAACTTTACGATGAAAATGAAGTGGTAACCAGCCTGCGTGTATGGGGCGGTTCCAAAAGTTATGTCAAAGTCATTGGCGAGAATGGGGTACAGATTTACCTGCCAAGAGAAGGCAGTAAAAAACTCAGATCCTCAGTCGTGTACAAGGGCCCTCTGAAACCACCGATAAAAAAGGGGGATCAGGTTGCTGTTTTTCGGATTATAACTGATACCGGGGCGACCAGTGAAGCACCGCTATTTGCATCAGAAGATGTCGAGAAAAGCGGCTTTATCTGGAGAGGCTTTGATTCATTATTCTTCCTGGCCTTTGGCTGGGCTTATTACGCGTTATAATCTTAAAGGTAAATCACTATGCCTACAGGACAATTCATTACATTTGAAGGTGGTGAAGGCACGGGTAAAAGTACTCAGGCCCAGCATCTGGCCAGACGCCTGAATAAAAAAGGCATACACGTTATGGTAACGCGCGAGCCAGGCGGTTCTCAGCGTGCCGAGCAGATCCGTGAAGTGCTGCTGAATGGTGTTGATGAAAAGCTTGGTCCGCTGGCTGAAGCTCTGTTATTCTCCGCCGCCCGTGATGATCATATGACCAAAATTATCCGTCCTGCACTCAGGGCCGGAAGCTGGATAATCTGCGATCGCTTTACTGATTCAACCCGCGTTTATCAGGGCGTTGGCGGTGGTGTTTCTGAAGAGGTTCTGGAGTCTCTGGAAGATCTTGTCGTTGGTAATGTCAGGCCTCAGTTAACCATAATCCTTGACATCCCTGCTGAACAGGGCCTGGCAAGAGCAAAGGCAAGGCGTTCCGAGGGTGAAGCCGCAGATCGTTTTGAAGTTATGGATGTAAATTTTCATAACACGCTTCGCAGCGCTTTTCTGAATATTGCTGACAAGGAGCCCGACCGTTGTATTGTCGTTGATGCAAGTGGTACAGAAGCTCATGTTGCAGATCAAATCTGGAGCATCGTAAAGAAAAAATTCGAGCTGAATATGGAATAATCCGGCCTGTAGCTCACTATTTCTCAGTATTTTTCAGATAGCAATTCCGTGAATACATCACGGAATTTAACCTCTCCCTCAGGTCCGAAGTAGCCTATCTTCCTGATTTTACCTGCCTTTTATCCCCCAATTCCAGAGCTTTGACACTAAAGTGGCAGGTATAATTGTTGTATTGACTTTATAATGATGTGCACTGCAACATTAGTAGGGTTGTACGGCAATCTATTGATTATTATCCATAAGTAAATTGATTTGAGAGATTCTCTAATGAGACTTGTTTTTGCTGTTATCTGTATGGGTTAAAAATGTTTAAAAACAACTTCATTAAAGCTATTGAAATCTGGCGTCCTGTAGATGGCGTCCAGGTCAGTGCGGCTTATAATAAGGTTGGTATGTTTTTGGAGTTGGCCGACAGTTATTATCAGGATGCTGATGAATTTAGAGATATTAGCAGCAATCATAAGGTCTTTTTCAATGAAGGACTGGTAGGGCAGGCCTGGGCCGAGGGGCGCCCGAAATTATTGCATAACCTCCAGTCCAGTGATTGCATTCGCGGGCAGGCCGCTGTAAAAGCTGGCTTTAATTGTACACTTGCAATCCCCTTATTTGCGGGCGAATCCATAGCATCTGTGGTGACATTATTTTGTAGTGATGATGAGAGCTATGTTGGATCAGTTGAGCTGTGGCATAAACCCATTGGAACAAATGAAATCTCCCTTGATGACGGATATTTTCAGACAGATTCTGCCTTTGAGGCTGAAAGTCGAAAAGTAAAGTTCATGCGTGGCTTTGGAATAGCCGGAATAGTATGGGGCACTCAACTTCCCTTTATTATGAATAATCTTGGCCGTAATAAGCGCTTCGTCAGAAGCGGAAGCGCAGCTCGTACTGGTTTGACACGTGGCATGGGAATACCTTGCGGTCGCAAAACAGAAGATGAAGCCTGGGTTGTCACGCTTTTGTCTTCGCTGGATACGCCCATTGCAGACAGGTTTGAATATTGGGTGCCTCAGGATGATGGTCTGGTATTTTCAAATGGTGTATGTGCTCACGACAGAGAGCTGGTTGAGTATTATAGCAGTCATGCGATGCCTCTCGGAGCAGGAGCATTGGCTCAGGTCTGGCAAACAGGGATACCTACATTAAATACAGACCTTGCAGCTGAACCTGAAGTGATAGCAACCTCTGTAAAATCAGCAGGTCTGTCAATGCAGGTTGTGCTTCCGGTATATTGGGGAGAGAGAGTTAGCGCAGTAGCTGCGTGGTATTTATAGTTTGATTGGAAGCATCAACGGCCTGCAATTCTCCGCGCCTCAACTTCATACGGGTTATTACGATAACCAACTTTTATATTATAATATAGATACTTAATGCACATCAGCACAGGGCCCTCTCGTCTCATTTGGGCAATATGAACCAGCTCATGACGCCTTAATTTACGGTCATTAATCCAGTCTTCCAGCACATAAATTGAAAGCCACGGCATTGTAATGCCCACATAGCCATATCGTTTCAAAAACCATTTGAAAGGACCATATGCAATTATAAACCTTGGCTTCAGATCTCTGTATCTCATTAAGAAATAATAGCCGGAATTTGAGATAAATTTAAGGGCAGTTTACACCTTTAACTATCAATATTCTGCAGATAGCGTAGCAACAAATCTCTCGTCTGCAAGTGTATCATTGTTCACATCTGTATCGTGGTAACGAAGATCAAGCTTGAAATGATCTGCAAACCCCAATTCTACACCAGCATGCCAGAATACATAGTCGTTAGCCTGTCCGTCACCTGTAACTGTACCAAGCATACCACTTAGTTCAGGCGTAAATGGGCCAATTTTCTGTAGCTTGTGTTTTGCTATTGCCTCATAGGTGTAGATGCTGTCATCGAAATTCCAGTAGGAAATAAGGCCAAGTTTGATGCCGTTCCCAATTTCCCTCGTGAATTCAGATCTGATTTCATAGGAATCGATGCCGGTATTGCCGTCATGGGCATAATAAATAAATGCCAGGCCGTAAGTCGTTCCCCGGTACTCTCTTTCCATGCCAAAATACAGATCAACCTCAAAATCCGCGCTGGTATTATAATCTATATTTGTTCCCCAGAAACCGGCATAAAAAACACCGCAGACAACATCCATTCCTACCTGAAAAGCCGGGTCTTCCTGTGTCTGGCTATATCCTCTTGAAACATAATCTGTAGTCAGTGCAAGATTGCCATACAAATTACATGCTCTGGTATGGGACCTTTCCCTTGTATTGGGAATATCTCTAAAGTCTCCACCGGCAATAGCCTGGCTGCATAAACCGGCAATAGTCATTCCGGTAACAAGAATTTTTTTCAGAAGGTTTTTTCGAGTAAACATATTCGCGCCTTATTAAAGGAAAATACCAAACGCAGTAAGCAACTATGCTACTCAGACTGAAAATCGCTATAAAAAACGAGTCGGATGAATCTATACTAAATATTATTATGTAAATAAAGTGATAAAAAGTTTAGTCTTCCTGGTATACAGCAAAGCAATTTGGTGTTTCCCAGACTGTAACCGACTTAACCTTCACGTTACTTCCGTTAACGCCGTTGATTGCAGGGGAAAGTCTTTGATACCAGTGTCTCGCGAGACATTCTGCCGTTGACTGAAAAGGAACAATATACAGGCGCGTTTCCATATAGGCATTTGTCGTAGAGCAGTAACCATTCCCATCAACTGCTTCACTTAATTCTGCTTTCCATGCCTGCCAGTTTGTTCCTTCAGGGCTGAGGCGTTGAAGCAGCTCATCATCATGCAGAGACAGGATAAAACCATGATCGCATGGCCCCTCAATCTGCCTGACCATTTCCTGTTTGATAAAGCTGAAGTCAAGAACCATATCCGTTTCAGTCCCTGTCGTATTTAGCATCTCAGCTTCACAGGTAACCTCAATAACATAGCGATGGCCGTGAATATGGCGGCACTGGGAACCGTGTGTTGTAATACGGTGTGCTGCATCAATTTCCAATTTTCGGGTTACTGTATACTTTGCCATCACTGTCTTATGGTTAATTCTTGAATACGAATGTTTCTGAACTCACTTTACCGTCCTGTATATACTGCGCGACCTGTTTTGCAAGTATTGGTGCCAGCAAAAAGCCATTACGATGAAGACCGTTGACATATATATGATCTCCGCAAACAGTGATACGCGGCATGTTATCTGGAAATGAAGGCCTGCAATCTGCTCCAAAATACTCAATTTCCGCTTCACCAAGGGCAGGGTGGAGGGCATAAGCCGTAGATAGAAGCTCCAGAGCAGAGCGCACGCGAACATTTGCCCTGTCTTCGGCCTCAATCATTGTCGCCCCGATCATAAAGCGGTTATTGCTCCAGGGTACAACATAGATAGGAAATCGTGGGTGCAGTAACCGTACAGGTCTGTTAAGCGTAACATCTCTGGATTTGATAACCATCATTTCACCACGCAGCCCGCGCAGTTCTTCCAGGCGTTCCCTTGCTGCCATGCCAGTACAGTCAATAACCATCCCTTCCACCTGTTCAGACTGAACATCTTCTCCAAAGCATAACTCAACGCCTGCCTCGACAGCCTTTTCCAGTAATTGTGGCATCAGAACAGCGGGTTCCATATGGGCTTCATCCGGGTAATACAGCCCCTTCAGATAACGCCCGGCCAGATCCGGTTCCAGTTCTCCCAGCTTTGCCTCATCAACAACATGCCCTCCAGTCGTAACCTGCTCAAAGCGGGTAAGTTCCGGTAAGTCGCGTGGCAGGGCAACAACGAGCGTTCCCTTGCATTCCAGCTCGGGAATAAGCTCCTTCCACAGATCAATTGATTTGGGGCCCAGGTCCAGTATCAGGTCTTCCCTGACTTCACTTTCACAATATGGAGCCAGCATAGCCCCTGCAATACGGCTGGCCGCATTTGTAAAAGGTTCTTTACTTTTTTCGATAAGGGTGACTTTATGACCGTTCTTCGCCAGTGTCAGCGCCTGTAGCAGGCCTGTAATTCCGGCACCCAGTACGGTTATATTTTTTAGAGGCATAGTTTAAGGCAATTCTTTATAGAGTTGGTTATAAATAACATTGCCGGATTAAGACCACTATTGCAACCTATTCGGTAAGTCTGTTCGGACGCTTCTGTTTTCTGTAAAAACCTTTAAGGCGTACTTCGCCATCTCTGGCAATATTCTCGATAATAACTTCTTTATCCGGAATAAACTCGCAAAGAATTTTTATCAGCTCATTCATTGCAGCAGGTTTTTCCAGATAGCCATCCAGCCCGTTCTCAAGGCAATCAATAATCTGGTTCTGATTAAATGAATTACCCGAGACTGCGATAATGGGAGTTCTCCGGTTAGGCGTGGCAGAACGTCTGATCTTATCCGCAATGGTAAGACCATCCTCTCCGGGCATATTAATATCCAGAAAGATGATATCATAACTATGCTTGATTATCTCATCGATATTTGCATTATCAGCCACATCGACAGTACAGTCAACGATCTGCAATCCCCCCTCCAGCATCATGGCGTCAGTCGGGTTATCATCGACAACGAGAACATGGGCGCGGAAATGTTTCTTTTCAATCATGTGACCGTCCTGGGCTGGCAATGAAACCGGAAAAGTCGTGGAAGTCCAGCCTGCTATAAAAACTTATAGTTCAAATTATCATACGGGAATTATAATCTGATTAATGATGAGAAAAAAACTGGTCCTGCTCTTAGGCAGCATTATCCAGCAGGTCCTTGAGTTTTGGAGTAGCAAAACTTACTGCTTCGTTAAGCAGGTCAGCCAGATATTGCATTTCTTCCAGTCCGTGGGTTTCTGGTTCCTTGGCAACCTTTTCCAGTTCTCTGGCAATTTCAAATACACCTGTTGTCCCAAGACTTGCACTTGAAGATTTCAACGCATGAGAATTTCTGACAATGACCTCATAGTCCTGTTCGCTCAACCCTTCAGCAATTTTAGCAAGATAAATTTCAGCATCTCTCAGATAACCAAGAACGAGTTCAGGAAAACGTTTGCGAACCATGGTTTTCGCATTCTCAATTTGTTTCATTTTGATGCGGGTTATATCAAATTCTTTAAACAAAATTTACTCCTTAGCCCTCGGTGCCATGAGAGTTTACCTGCAATTTTCTGATGTTCTGTTAATGGGAGCAAAGATTTTAGAGCATAATCTAATGGAATCTTATGGATGACATAAGCAGATTTAATTTCCGCTTTTTATGTCCGGGAGATATTCTGCCTTTTTTCAAAGGAGCGTAGTGTGGATAAAATCAATATTGCAGAAAAATTTACAAAATTCTCGGACTACTGGTCCCCTAAAATTATTGCAGAAGCCAACGGTCAGCATGTTCGGGTCGCAAAGTTAAAAGGTGAGTTCGTCTGGCATAGTCACGCAGATGAGGATGAATTGTTTATCGTCATTAAAGGTACTCTGACTGTTCATTTCAGAGATCGTTCAGAGGTAATTTCTGAAGGTGAAATGATAGTAATCCCTCGCGGTGTGGAGCACAAACCCGAAGCAGAAGATGAAGTCCACCTCATAAATATTACCAAAGCTGAAGCAACTCATACCGGTGAGATCAAAACAGACATCACAATAGAAATTTCTGATATGCAGAAAATATAAAAAAAGCCCCGCCTTTCTGAAACCAGGGAGTTAAAAAGAAAGGCGGGGTGCACGATAGTAAACGAGTGTGTAAAACCGTGCAGAGTTGGTATTATCCGGTATTTTGCTGTGTATCGCTTAATATATCTTTTTCGATAAAGCTTGTCGTTTTAGCAATAATCTCCTCAGAGCCCAGAATACGTCTGTGCCCCAGATTTTGCGTAATAATCAGCTCTGCTTCACTCATTTCATCAGCAACTCGCTGAGACTGGAAAACAGACACCTCCTGATCACCCTCATCATGAACAAGCATCAAACGGCCCTGATAGTTCTCAAGCAGTTTGACTGTATCAATATCTCTTGCGGAAATACCAACATGCTTACTCATAAACTCGACAAACAGATCAGCTGCATATGCCCTTAAACCTATAAATCCTGCAAAGCGCTTTAAGACCATATCCATTCGTGAAGGAGATGAAACAAAGATGAGGTTATTGACATTTAACC
The DNA here is from genome assembly GCA_050633205.1 of Methyloligellaceae bacterium. Lineage (GTDB taxonomy): Bacteria > Pseudomonadota > Alphaproteobacteria > Rhizobiales > CBDHHC01 > CBDHHC01. The sequence goes on from JBOEGA010000151.1 coordinate 11,413, forward strand.
CTTTCTTCACAGCCCATGCCGTAGACGGACCTCCCATCGAATGAGCTATTACAGTATCAAACTGCCCTTCCTGCGCTTCCATTTCAATAATAGCATCTGCAAAAAACGCAATATCAGATTGCTTTCCGGTTGAGTGACCATGACCGGGCATGTCGGTAGTGAGAACCTCATATCCCTGATCAAGCAATGATGGTACAAAACTGGCCATTTGTGTTGCCCGGCCTTCCCAGCCGTGTACCAACAGCACTTTTTTGCCATTTTGCAGAGAGCGGGACGGTTTCCAGCGCAGGGCACTCAGTCCTTCTTTCACCTGAAATCTTGTTGCCGTTTTTTCATGTTCAAGCTCCCACTCCTTGGGCCTGAAGCGGCGGGGAGTGATAAAAAGATTTACGGCATATTTTGCAGCCCATGCAGGTGCAACAACGCTGGATGTCTGGTTGAAAAGGTGAAATAATTTAAAGCCTGTGCTCATTATATATACTCCTTTGCTTAAATAAAATACCTGACGTCAGGTAGGTTATGAAGGCAAATTTTTTTAAGCTGGTTTTGCCAGCAGATAATTACTGATTACTTTTTCAATACTCTCAAAAGAGGCTGTGCTTTCCTGAACCCGGCTGGTTACAAGTGCGCCCTGAATACTGGCTGTTATCCATCCGGCAAGGTCATCAACAGTCTGTCCATGATCATTAAAGACACCTGCTTTTATTCCATCCTCCAGCACGCCTTTAATACCATCATGCAGAGCTGCAATAACACCTTTCGCAGCGTCCTTTACCGGTCCGTTGAGATTATCCCAATGGCTTGCGTAAATACCACCAGCACATATCTTTCCGGCTTCACACAATCTCGTTTTATAAAAAGACAGAAGATTCTTCAGCCGTACCTCCGGGGGGAGCTGTAGGCCACGTTCAAAAATTTCTGTCATCTTCTCTGAAGTAAGGTTAAGCATACCAACGGAAAGATCGTCCTTACTTTCAAAGTGATAGTACATGCTTCCCTTTTTGATACCGACCTTGTTGGCAATATCCTGAAAGCTGACACCACTAATGGATAGCCGCTCAATCATATCCTGAGCTTCCATTAAAATTGCTGTGCGGGTGTCTTGTTTCTTTGTACTCATACTGCCTACCTTACGTCAGGTTGGTGGAAATGTCAAGTAATAGTTGGTCTGGTCCGATATTAAACACTATATTCACTATAATCAGTAAGAGCACGTCAGCTTTCAGTGAGATTATCAGCGTATTTCCAGGGGTGGTTCAGAATTAATGAAAAAATACTCTCTTAACGAATTTCTTGATATCAAAATTTCCTATGGTGCTTCATTCAATGAAGATGAAACACAGATAGCCTTTCAGGATAACTCTACAGGGACAATGCAGCTTTATCTGGCCAATATTGATGGCTCTGATACAAGAAGATTAACCGATTACACTGATCGTCTGATGTTTGCCGGCTTCCGCCCCCATCATAACC
>JBOEGA010000152.1:0-17401 GCA_050633205.1 Methyloligellaceae bacterium
GGGGATGGCATTAGGGATTGCCTCTACTTTTGGCTCTATAGGCCAATGCGCTGCACTCCCATACACCCATATAATCATAGAGCAATATGGATGGTCTCAGGCCCTGCTGATCCTCGCAGCATGCAGTCTGGTGATTGTGCCACTGGCATTTGGCCTTATAAACAAAACTGCCAGAAGTACAGATGATGGCAACCAGCCCCCTGCTAGTACATCTCACACTATGATGCAGGCCCTTGCAGAAGCACGACAGTCTCCAAGCTTCTGGTTACTTAATGCCGGTTTTTTTGTCTGCGGGTTTCAGGTGGTATTTATTGCTGTTCATTTACCGTCCTATTTGACAGATAAGGGCTTTACGATGCTGTTCGCAACAGTGGCACTGACACTTATCGGTTTAGGGAATATAATAGGCAGCTTTTTCTGCGGCGTTCTTGGGGACATATATTCACGCAAATATCTTTTAAGTGGCCTTTACCTTCTGCGCTCAATAATAATAGCGGCCTTTATTCTTACTCCGGTTTCAGGCACTTCCATTATTATTTTCAGCCTTGCTATAGGCCTGCTATGGCTTGGCACTGTCCCCCTGACCAGTGGGCTGGTTGCTCAGATTTACGGAACAACCTATATGTCTACTCTGTTTGGAATTGTCTTCTTTTCTCACCAGCTAGGCAGCTTCTTTGGCTCCTGGTTGGCCGGGCGGCTTTTCGATATAACAGGCAGCTATGATGTTATGTGGTGGGCAGCTATTGGCTTTGGCATCATCTCTGCCCTGCTTCACTGGCCGATCTCGGAACAACCAATTGAACGCCCCCTGAAACACTTAAACACCGCAACCTGACAGATTAACAGGTGCAGTTTTACACCATATACTAAATAACAAGATCTATGACAGAATAAAACTACATTATCATCATATAGCTATAGTAATATCTTATTCTATGAGATTCGAGGTTTCCGGTATGACTATAGGAAGTGTAGTGGCTATAACTTTTGTTGGTGCGATAGTGGGTCTTCTTACAAGCCTTTTATTTCGTGCCGACAGCTTTAACACCCTGATATATTTTATTGTAGCAATACTTGGTTCACTGTTAGCCGGAGCCCTTGTTCCGGACACCATGATTTTGAAACCGGAAATAATAGAACATCTGTTACGTGCTATGGCAGGCGCTATTCTCCTGCTGATCGTGATAGGAATTATAAGAAAAGTCTGACCCGGGCTTTTACGAATAATTATAAACTTGCAGTCCAGGATACAGTCTTCCACTTATTCTCTGGAGCACTACTGCAAAATCATGCGAATTTGCTATTTCTCAGATCTTCACCTTGAGCATTATGACTATAAACACAAATTCCCGGAAGCTGATATCCTCCTGCTTGCCGGGGATATATGCCGTGCTGTTGATCTTGCTGAGTACCATAACAACCCGTGCCGCATGGAGCGCAGGGATCATGCCATGTGGTTCTTTGATGAACTACTGGAGAGGTTTCCGCATATAATATACTGCATGGGAAATCATGAACATCTTGATTTTGACTTCTATGAAACACATGACGCACTCAGACACGCCCTCCCCACAGGAATAACAATTCTGAACAAAGAACATGTCGAGATTAATGGTGCTGTATTCTATGGAGCAACCCTCTGGACTGATTTCAATGATGCTGACCGGGATGATACTGCAAACGCTACTCAGAAAATGCCTGAATACAAATATGTATCAGCAGGTAACAGCTTGCTGACGCCTGAAATAACAATGCAGGATCATAACCTTGCCTTAAGCAACCTGTCTCGCTTGGCAGCAGCAGACAGAAGCAAACCCGTAATTACTGTTACACACCATTCCCCCTCACTACTCGGCCTTAATAACAGTGTGCACAACCCCTCATTACAGAGAGCATTTGCCAGTGATCTGGATTTCTTTATAAAAAGCCATAACAATATCCGGCACTGGATATTCGGACATACGCATATTCAAAGGAAGTTTGAAATCGGACACTGCCAACTGGCTGCAAACTGCAGGGGATACAGAGAACTGGAGCAAAGCGCTCATACATTCAGCCCGCAGATATCATTCAATTTCAGCGTTAATCCGCAATCTGAAACTAAAGAGTATATAGCTGCGGCCACAACTCCCTAAAAAAGTATGTCAGGGCGGTTAACTTCAAGTACAAAATGGTCTAGAGTTTAACCATAATACTTACTAGGCTAGTAATCAGAGTTACATAAAAACCAAAAAAGGCACACGTTTTGGCTATCACCTGGGAACATGATTTACGTGCGGCAGTCACTGAATCTGTCGCTGAAGACGGGGAAACCCAATTCATCTTCAATCCTCAAATCCTTGACTATCACCTGCAAACTATCTCCACATTAAGTCGGGATAAAGGCGTTCATATTGAAAGTGATGAAGACAGGGCCGAGATTGATAAGAAACTAAACCAGCTCATCAGTATTCTGGAAATTCTGCGTGAAACACACCCTGACGACCAGGATGCACTGGTTCGCACAGCCTATGCATATGCACTGGGCTATAACATGGGCCTTGACGGTTCAGAGGAAAAAGCACTTGAGCTTTACAAACAGGCACACACAAAAACTCCTGATGAACCTTTGATCAACTTTCTTCTGGGTATGTTTATGTTTGGCACTGAAAAACATCACCTGGAATGCAAGCCATATCTGGAAACAGCGCTGGAAAAAGGCGTGGAATCCTGCCGTTTTACCTTAGGGATGCTTTATATCCGTGAGAACGATAATGAAAAAGGCAAGGCCTATCTGAAGAAATATGCGGAAGATAACCCGGATAACAAACACGCCCAACTGGTATGGGAAGCAGTTGAGCGTGGTGCTATGAACTTTGATGAAAAGAACAGCGCGAAAGAGTCTGCTAACGCTTAGCAGCCTCTTTTAATCCAGCGCAGTTTCATTCCATTATCGATGTGTATATGGCTGCATTTACCGTAGTAAAGACCCACTCCACCTCTATGGATGCGGTTCAGCCATGCATACACTTTTTTCTTGTTTCTGACTTTAAAATCAACCGCACGACAGCTGCCATGCTTTGAAGGGCGGCCATTCGGCATCCGTGCGCCTCTTCTGTATGTTGAGATGATTTTGATCCGGCCAAATTTGCGGCGGATTTCTGAAAGACGTGACTTTAGTGCCTTTGGAAGACAACTGGGAGACGTACTGAAACGTTTCCGTGCTTCTGCATTATCTGCTGTCATGGCAAATGTTGCGAAGACAAATGCAGCAAAGATTGCTAAAAGACGCATACTGCTACTCCTGTTTTTATTTAACGACTCATTATTTCCCTGGGTTGTCACTTTCCAGGATGTTTTGATTAAAGTGTGGCGTTTTAGCAGGAAAATCGTTTCTTTTGTGGGGATATGTTGTCGCACGGCAATAGTGTGTCTGTCTGGACACATCATTACTTAAGTCTAATTTGAGTAACAGTAAGAAATGGTTACGTATAAATAATGGGAATATTGAATAACAAAGTAATACTCATAACCAGAGCAACCGAGTTTGTTGGTCAGGCCATTTGCACGTCCTGCAATAATGAAGGCGCAACAGTTATTGCTCAGGACCCGAAATTCTCCGACAATAATATCCTGTCCGGTTTTATCGCAAATCAACCTCATATACAGACAACTCCCGAAACAGACCCGCATACATTAATAGCCCGCATAATATCAGATCACAGCCGTATCGACGGCCTGGTCCCTAATGACGGATACCCTGCAATTCGCGCAGGTGTCGAAAATGCAGATATGAAAGATATGCGCGCTGGCCTCGAAAATATGGTTATCGAACCATTCGAGCTGATTGGCGCTGCAACCCCTCATATGAAAAAGCATGGCAGCGGACGAATCGTCATTCCCACTTCTGCTGCTCCCTATCATGGCATTCCCAATTACAGCATGTACTGCATCGGCCGGGGTGCGCAGCACTCCATGATACAGGCACTTTCCAAAGAGCTTGCCAAAAACAATATTAGCATCAATGGCGTTGGGGGGAATTATATTGAGAGCCCGTCCTATTTTTCAGAAGAAGTCCTGAAAAATGAGGACACCAAAGCCAAAATCACCTCGCAAATTCCGCTGGGACGCATGGGAAAACCTGAGGAAATGGCGGATGTCGTTACGTTTCTGCTGTCAGACAAGGCGGGCTTTATTACGGGGCATACTGTCCCTGTCGCAGGCGGTTGGGCCTAGTTTTTGACTACGTTTTGTGACGTCTGGCTTACGTTTTAGTTACGTGAATTTACAGGAGAGTTACATATATTTACGTTGATTCACGTGACATTTCCGGCGGGTGGTTTTGAATGGGGTTTAGTTTTGATTATAGACACCCCTTCGCCGAATGGGTTTGAAAACCCGTTCGGCGAAGGGGTTGAAAGCCCGTACAAACTTCCGCACTAATGACAAACTTATCTTACTCGCGCCGAAGCAGTACACTGCCACTTGGCAGAATATACGTTGCCTTGTCTATCACAGTGAAATCGCGAACGACCACCCCCATGCCTTCTGTTTCGGCCTCGGAACTCAACACATTCGATATCGCGGTCATAAGCACTATACCAATTTACACGTCTCTTACAGGCTTTCCTCACACATCTCTCCCAGGCAGATTTTGCAAAGTCTATCGCTGTACCCTTAAGACGAGCATACCCCGATACAATAAATTTCCGTCCTCGACAAAAAGATGATGTGCTGGAGGAAATACCAGAATGACGGCGAATAAAACGTTGCACAGCCCTGATTCTTTTTTTGTACTGTCCGCCAATACATCTTACATTTAGGCGACAACGATCTCGTCTCACAAGCCAATGCCTTTGATCTTCACGTAACTCACTCGTAAGCCTTCTGCTATCACTTACTACGCGCAAAGCCCTTGAATACAGGCGCGACATTTGTCGATCTAATTTATACAAATGGCGATACTCACATATTGTAATCTCTGTTCTTGAAGAAGATGAACGGCAATCAATAGAATCTGCAAATACATTTCCTGTTTGCAATAAAAACAATATGATTACACCAATAAATTTCCACATAGTTTTTCCCTATCAATAAAAAATACGGAGAAGTAGAACACAACAAAATGGCAGGTATTTGATTAATCAATAAAATGAAACAGGAAAAAATCATAACACAACTTAGCCAGATAGGTTTTGCAAATCCGTCTGACCGTTCATGCAACCGTCTACCGAAATCCCACAACCTCGATTTCACTGTCCGGATTGGCCGATGACCATTTCCAGTACTCTGCACGGTCCACGGAACCTTTGTGTTGCTGACAATATTTCAAACTATCGGCTATGATCCGCCAACAATTGTGTCCGTTGAAAATATAACACCAGTTCCATATAGTCGGGGTTATAAAATAGCACCCGGACTTTGAAGCTTCCTTTACCCGCGCTTTTGACATATTTCCAATTCCTTTTGCAAAAAGCGGTACTTTGGTTTGGGTTTTAATTATACGCTATCATTACTGTGCTTACACTTGCATGAAATATCAGACGGGGTAGTTTTGTTACCTTGAAGTAATAGGGAGAACGTCCTGTGAGTAAGGAACCTGTTGAAGATGCTGTTCTGTTTTACGCTGGTGAGTTTGGGTATTTTATGTCTAACTTTTCTGCGTTTGAAGTGAACCATGATGGTCATGTCTGGAAGACTTCTGAACATGCTTATCAGGCAGCAAAGTTTGCGAAAGATTCTCCGGTATATAAAGAAATTCTGGCAGCAACGTCTGCGCATAATGCACTGAAAATTGCCGGGCGTAATGGTGAGCATAAACGTTCAGACTGGAGCGAGGCTGAGAAGATCCGTGTGATGACTGAAGTTGTGCGGGCGAAACATGACCAGCATGAGTATATTCAGCTTAAACTCCAGGAAACCGGGAATGCGGAGCTTATTGAAAATGCTCCGAGAGACCCGTTCTGGGGGCGCGGCCCGGACTGGAAGGGGCGTAATGAGCTTGGCAAAATCTGGATGAAACTTCGCGAGGAAATGCGGTGAGCTGCGTAGGCTCAATTTGAGAACCTCCCGAGCCAGAACGAAATATTGGATCTGGTTCGGGAGGTCAATCAGACTACCTGACGTATTTTACTACCTGTGGCAGGATTTCCCGGGCAAGTTCCTTATACCCTTTTGGAGTGAGGTGTATGCGATCAAGCGCAGCATTTCCAGGTCGCCTCCCTACTTTGCGAAGAAGCGAATTTCGCATAATCATTACTTTAATTCTTCGCTTTTTCAGGCGTTGTGTAATTTCCCTGATGTTTGCGGCACGTTGAGTTCCGGTATAGCCCTGGCGATAGTCGTTACCACCCGGTTGCAATATAACCAACCGGGTTCCTTTTGGTACAGCGCTTGATAGCCGCTTCAACATCTGTTCAGTGGAATGCCCGCTAATGCCTTTATTAAGGACATTTGCGCGAACTCCTTTTGATCTCAAAAGCTTCTGCAATTGGGCCGGGTACGATTCGCTTCTACTGACACCATAGCCATATGTGTTACTCGCTCCTAATGCAACGACAGTACCTCCGGCATAAGAGGAAGAAACCGGAAGGCTTATTGTCAGTAATATCGTGAAAATTATAAGATTTTCTTTATACAAATTCATAATCTTATCCTTCTATTTTAATATAGACCATGAATATAACATTGCTAATATTGTAACGTCATCATGTAATCGTTCTTGGTATGCAGGTTTGCTGTTTTTACTTGGCACTCAGCACTTTCAGCACTGCTGTATTCAGCTGTTCCATAGTCCGGCCTTGAGTCTCTATCAGGCAGTCCAATCTCATATTGCGTTTAGTGAAAAAACTGTCTTTCATTGGCAGGTTGCCAGGTTTTTTTGTGCAGATTTCGTTGCCGCATTCCCAATAACCACCATCAAACAAATTACACTGCAACCCTTCCTCGGGAGCATCTATTCCATCGAGTTTTAGAGATTTATTTTTAATAATAATTTTCTTCCAGGATATAAGATAATTGCCAGCGACATAATAGCAATGAAGTACTGATAGCGCCTCACTCTATACTAATTCCCCCCACAACAACGCCTTCGCCCCACCAGCATCCAGCACATTCAACCCCAGCGCTTTCGCCGCTTCCACTGTTTGAGCCACCAGCTCATAACTGCCTTTGGCGACTGATCCATCATTCAGCAAACGGTTATTCTCAAAACCGACCCTCGGGTGCCCACCCTGCTCCATAGCGAGTTTCATACAGGCACCTTCCGTTTTGCCAAACGCGCAGCAAAACCACGGGAACGATATTTCTCCCGCTTCGCGCACCATCGGGAGCAGTTCAGCGCTATCAGCAATCAGGTTACTGGCATAACGGCCAAGGACAAACAGCATGCCGGAAGGACCATGTTCGGGGATAATACCTTCGCTCCGGAGGAATTTGTAATACTGCACATCTGCGGCATCATATAAAATATGCTGGATATGAATATCCGCTTCCGCTGCCCAGGCATAAAACTCGCCAGCACTACTTTCCTCAGCCGGGCTTGGAACCATTTCACGCAGTGCAACACTTGCCATATCCGGCTTTACCGAGTGCACAATCTCTTTTTGCTGATATGGAGAATAACGGCCAACGGCTTCGGTTGTTATCTGGACCATCAGCTCCGGCGCCTGTTCGGAAATTTCAGCAAGAAGCTCCGTATACAAACCTGAATCCAGCACATGAATGCCATCTTTATCCCGGACATGCGCATGAATGACAGACGCACCGGCATCCCGGCACCTGAGGGCTTCCTGTGTGATTTCTTCTATTGTGAGAGGCAAAGCCGGATGGTCAGCCTTGCTGGCCCGCGCACCATTTGGTGCGGCCATGATGATTACATCTTTCATAGTGCTTACTTACTATCCAATCGTATCGATTGACATACTAACAGCACTTTCCAGTTTTGTAACCAGTTCTTCAAGTTGGGAATCTTCGATGATAAATGGAGGAGCCAGCAGAATATGATCGCCAAGCCTGCCGTCAATGGTGCCCCCCATTGCAAAACACATAAGGCCCTGCTCAAATGCATTTGCCTTGATCTTTTTATTGAGCTGATTATCGGGCGAAAATGGCTCTTTTGTTACACGGTCTTTTACGAACTCAATACCCTGAAACAATCCGCGACCGCGAATATCACCAACATGGGGTTTATCTGAAAAGCGCTCCAGCAAAAGGCTCCGCAGCTTTTCCCCCTGCTCAACGACACGCTGAACCAGTCCACGTTCCGTGATAGCCGAAATAACAGACACCCCCGCTGCACACGCCGTGGCATGTCCAATATAGGTATGACCATGCTGGAACATGCCACTACCCTGCTCTATAGTCTGATAAATCTCCCTAGAGCACAGCGCTGCACCGAGGGGCTGATAACCACCGCCCACACCCTTTGCAATAGTGATAATGTCAGGAGATACCCCCTCCTGCTCACAGGCATAAAGCGAACCGGTCCGCCCCATGCCGCACATTATTTCATCCAATATTAGCAGAACACCATAATTATCGCAAATTTCCCGCACCCTCTTGAAGTAGCCGGAAACCGCCGGAACCGCCCCCAGCGTCGACCCGACGACGGGTTCCGCGATGAACGCCATAACCTGTTCCGGACCAAGGCGCAGGATCTCGGCTTCCAGCTCATTGGCACATCTGAGACCATATTGCTCAGCCGTTTCCTCAACAGACTGGTAACGATACGCATAACACGGAGAAATATGAGATGTTTCAATAAGTAAGGGCCTGTATTGCTGCCTCCGCCACTCATTACCACCAGCCGCCAGAGCACCAAGCGTATTGCCATGATAACTCTGCTTGCGGGCAATAATTCTGGACCGCGAGACCTCTCCCTTTTCAACATAATACTGGCGCGCAAGTTTCAGTGCTGTTTCCACAGCCTCGGATCCGCCGGATACGAAATAGACGCTATCTATATTTTCAGGGGCGAGTTCGACCAGAAGATCGGCCAGTTGTTCAGCAGACTTTGAGGTGAAGTAGCTGGTGTGAGCATAGGCCATCTCCTCAAGTTGTTTTTTAATTGCATCCTTAACGGATTGATCGCTGTGCCCCAGGCAGGACACAGCAGCTCCACCGGAACCATCAAGATACTGTTTCCCCCCGGCATCCATGATGTAGCAACCTTCAGCAGCTACCGCGATGGGAAGCTTCGCTTTCATGTGCCGGGGGAAAACATGTCCTGACATTTCATCTAATCCCTGATGACAAAGACAGACTGATTGGCATGACGCACAACTCTCGCAGCATTAGGCCCAAGAAGATAATCTTTCAGCTCCGGCCTGTGCGCACCAATAACAATGGCATCGCACTTCACCTTGTCAGCCGTCTTCATTATCTCGTCATAGACCGAACCATGCCCTATATGCGCAGTGCTCTTTACATCAGAGGGGATATTATCCGATACAAAGCCCGTCAGTCTGCTATTGATTTCCTGCATGGCTTTCTGCTCGAAACTCTTGTCAAAATATGATCCGACAATAGACATTCCAAAGTCAGGAAGAACTGCAATAACATGCAGTTCCGCCCCTACCGTCTGTGCCATTTTAACAGCAAATTCCGTAGACTTTTTCCAACTGTTCGGAGCATTCAGGTCAACTGAAAGCAAGATCGAGTTAAATAACATTACGACTCTCCTTAAAACGCTGGTTGAGTTGCTCTTCTGCGCTGAATAACAACGATCAGAATAAGCAGCAGGAAGCCAGGGATAAACATCAGCTCTTTAGGTGGACGCTGTAGTTCCGGCACTTGCATTTTGGTGACAACAACAGGATTGTCAGCATTAAAGTCAAACTGTCTGTTCAGTTTGGCATGTGGACCGCCAAATGGTTCTTCCAGCTTCAAAGCCTTGCCATCAAGAGCCATTTCAAGACCCTGAGATTTAAGTCGTTCATCACCAGAGCCGGCCTTATCCAGATTGACCTGAATAATTTTGTCTCTTGTGACACCGGCTTCCCTGTTATCAGGTCCTGTAATATGCAGACGGACTTTTGCATTTTCAGGCTGCTTTCCTGCCATTTCCAGAACATTGTTCACTCCAACATCAGAGAATGGCGGATAAATTTTATTCATCCAGAAATCAGGTCTGAACAGCGTAAATGCAATCAGAAGCAATACTGCAGTTTCCCAGTACCTGCTTTTAGCGATGAAATAGCCCTGTGTAGCAGCCGCAAATAACAGCATGGCTATGAGTGATATCATAAAGATCATCACCGCCGCACCAACTCCGGCCACAGTACCAAGGTCCACTCCGATAAGAAGCAGGTCAGTATTAAAGATAAACATGAATGGCAGCGCTGCAGTACGGATATCGTACATAAAGCCCTGAACACCGGTCTTAATTGGGTCGCCACCACTGATTGCCGCAGCCGCATAAGCGGCCAGCCCGACCGGCGGTGTATCATCTGCCAGTATGCCGAAGTAGAACACAAACATGTGTACAGCAATCAACGGAACAAACAGCCCTGAGTCCTGCCCCACAGCAACAATTACCGGCGCCATCAGTGACGATACGATAATATAGTTTGCCGTCGTAGGAAGCCCCATACCGAGTATCAGACTAAGCACAGCAACCAGTGTCAGCAGAATTATCAGATTACCGCCAGCAAGTGTTTCAACAACCTGTACGATAACAGCATGAGCACCGGTCTGTGCCAAAGCACCAACGATAATGCCCGCAGCACCGGTTGCAACACCGATACCGATCATATTACGCGCACCTGATATAAGACCGTTTATAATATCATCCCAGCCCTGCTTCACATTTTTTACCAGCTCAAAATCACCCCGGAAGAATGATTTGATCGGGTGATGTGTCAGCGCGACAATCGCCATGGCAATGGTTGCATACAGTGCAGAAGGCGCAGGGGACAAACGTACGACCATCAGATTCCAGACCAGCACAAAAATTGGAAGTGCATAATACAGGCCTGCAAATAACGTAGGCGTCAGCCTTGGTGCTGTTAATACCTGACTGTTCGGATCATCAACCTCAATATCAGGAAAACGGGCAGATACGTAAAGCAGTGCCAGATACACAAAGCCCAGTAATCCGAGCACAACAGGCAACGAACCTCCCGGGAACATGACATCAAGCAGCGCCCTGAGTTGTATGACCGCAAAAACAATAAGCCCGGTTGCTATAAAGCCCGACAGTGCAAGATAGCCAATAACGAGTAGTGTCATTTTTCTGCCTGGCTTTTCAAGACCTTTAAGCTCAAGCTTCAGAGCTTCAAGATGCACAATATATAGCAGTGCAATATATGAAATTACCGCAGGTAGAAATGCGTGCTTGATAACGTCAAGATATGAAATACCAACATACTCAATCATCAGGAATGCAGCAGCACCCATAACAGGCGGAGTAAGCTGACCATTTGTAGATGAAGCAACCTCAACAGCACCTGCTTTTTCAGCAGAAAACCCAATTCGACGCATAAGCGGAATTGTGAATGTTCCGGTTGTTACGGTATTTGCAATAGAGGAACCGGAAATCATACCGGTAAGCGCAGATGAAAGAACAGAAGCTTTTGCCGGACCACCACGAAGAGAACCAAGCAACGCAACCGCCACCTTGATAAACCAGTTACCGGCCCCGGCCTTTTCCAGAAGTCCGCCAAACAATACAAACAGGAAGATCATGGTAGCCGATACGCCAATCGCTACACCAAAGACCCCTTCTGTCTGCATCCAGAAAAATGTAATACCAGTACTGAAAGACTTGCCGCCATAATTGGTAAGGTCACGAATATATTCGGAATATCCGCCAAGAAAAACAAGAGCAACAAATAATGAACAAACGATAACCAGAGGCAGGCCCAGCGCTCTGTAAGCGCACACCAGAAGAATAACCATGCCTATTGTAGACACGACAATATCTTCCATCAGCCATTGGCCGGGACGATCTGCAATAGCATCTTTAAATACGATCAGGTAAAGACAGGAGGCAACGCCCAGCGCAGCAAGTACCCAGTCATAGGCCGGTATACGATCTCGGGGCGAATTTTTTAAAAGAGGAAATGCGAAAGTGGCAAGGGCAATAGAAAAAGCTAAATGTATATATCTGGAAGGATCGCCAACCATATAGTTGACCAGAGGAATTCCCAGCGCTTCGGAAAGCATGCCTGGAAGACTGGAGGCAATAAATAACTGATAGAGTGACCATGTGAGACAGAGCCCTATTATCAGTTTTCCCTGAAAGCCCGCGGGGTTACGCGCTCCCGTATCTGCCTGCGCGACGATATCATCGGCGCTGACCTGGCTAGTTGCAGTGGCTTCCTGCGACATTATTATTATCCTTCCACGACTGTTATTCTCTGATATTTTAAAGAGGCGCAGTCATGCGGCGTTAACTGCACCTCTCCTGAGAGACTAAGCTTTATTTAATCAGCTTAAGCTCTTTGTAAGCTTTTGCAGCACCATCATGCAGAGGTGCAGAAAGGCCGTCTTTTACCATTTGAGCTGGTTCAAGATTTTTGAAAGCCGGGTGTAGTTTTCTGAAAGCTTCGATGTTTTCCATCACAGTTTTCGCAACAACATAAACAACTTTCTCAGAAACTTTCGCAGAAGTTACAAATGTAGCGCCAACACCAAATGTTGTTACATCAGCATCAGTACCTTTGTACATTTTTCCTGGAATTGTAGCTGTACGGTAAAAAGGATTTTCCTTGATCAGCTTTTCTACTTCTGCACCCGTTACAGGAACGATTACAGCATCACAGGTTGTTGTTGCTTCTTTGATCGCAGCAGAAGGGTGACCAACTGTATATACCATCACATCAATGTTGCCATCACAAAGCTGCTTGGCCATTTCAGAGCCTTTATACTCTGTAGCAAGTTTGAAGTCGCCTTTTTTCATGCCAAACGCACTCATAACAACTTCCATTGTTGCACGCTGACCTGAACCAGGATTACCGATATTTACACGTTTGCCTTTAATGTCAGCAAATGATTTGATGTTAGCATCTTTACGTGCAACGACAGTAAATGGCTCTGGGTGTACAGAGAAAACTGCACGAATTTCAGGGAATGGGTTTTTTTCAAACTTGGAAGTGCCCTTGTAAGCGTGATGCTGCCAGTCAGACTGCGCTACACCAAACTCAAGCTCACCAGCTTTGATTGTATTGATATTGTAAACAGATCCACCAGTAGATTCCACAGCACAACGAATACCGTGCTCTTTGCGTTGCTTATTCACCAGACGGCAGATCGCCCCGCCTGTTGGATAATAAACGCCGGTAACTCCGCCTGTACCGATTGAAATAAACTTGGTGTCTGCAGCAATAGCGCTTGCAAATGCGCCAACTGTCATTGCTGCTGCTAGTGCTAATGATTGGAATTTCATTAATTCTTCTCCCTTAGTATGGATAGGCATAATTAAAGATATGCGCAGCATATAAAATCACACTTAATCAGAGGATTGTATGTCAGGATTTTCCCCTACAATTATGAGAACCTCCTCCAATTAAAGATTCCACACATAAAATATGCGCAATATCTACTTATTATACAAAGGGATAGACTATTCATACCTAAACTTATCAACATCCCCAAAAAAGACTAAAGTATAAGAAAAGTCGTGTGCAAAATCTGGTTCAGAAATTAATTTAAGGTACAAATATACAGTTATTGAATTCTTTTCATTTATTACGTACGTACTTGAGCTAGTTCACTAACCCCATCCTGATTGCATACCTCGTCATGTCAGCAATGGTGTGAAGCCCAAGCTTCTCGGTAATTCTGGATCGGTAGGTTTCAACGGTTTTAGGTTTGATATTCAGTAACTTTGCAATTTCTTTACTGGTATGCCCCTCTGCAACAGCAGTTAACACCAGACGCTCTCTTTGAGACAGGGGCAGCTCAATGCCCAGATCCGCTTTTTCCAATAGGTTATCCGGGATAAAGCGGCCGCCATCCCGCACTATTTTAATTGCAGAAACAAGATTTTCAAAGGCTGTTTCCTTTAGAATAAATCCAGCAACTTCCGCCGCCTGCGCTTCAAGAACAAGAACCGGATTATTATGCATTGTCAATAAGATAACCTTGGTGGGCAGTTTGTTTTTATTGATTTCCTTCATGATTTCAAGGCCATTCATTCCAGGCATACTGAAATCAATAACAGCTATATCAGGCACATGTTCCTTAATGGATTTCCAGGCACGGAGTCCATTGCGATTGGTTGCAATAACATCAAAATCATCTTCCTGAACCAGAAGTGATTTTAATCCCTGCAAAAATATCTCATGATCATCAGCCAGAAAAAGTCTAATCATTGAGAGAAATCTCCATGGTTACGCAGCTTCCATCACCCGGTTTTGAAATAATATCCAGAGTACCACCAATACTCTGTGCTCGTTCAGACATCAGACTGAGCCCAAGTCCCTTCTGAGCCCTCTTCAAATTCTCAACATCAAACCCTATACCATCGTCATGTATCTTCATTTCAAATCTGTAATCAGATGTAATTTTCATTGATACTGTTACATTTTTGGCTTTGGCATATTTAACAGAATTATTCAAAGCTTCCTGAAATATAAGGAAAATAGGTTCTTTATATATGGGCTCAAGATCCAGCCTCTGGATATTAGACTTAAAGGTAAACTCCAGGCCGCTTCGCTCCGCGCGCTTTCTACCGTAGTGCTCTATAGCTGTCTGAATATCCATCTGGTCAAGAAATACCGGGTACTGCCGGTCAATAATATCCCTCAACTGCTCAATTGCCATACCGACTTCCGATATCAGATCTGAGAACTTTACCGTTCCTGATCCGGATCCTCCAGTATTCTTCTCCATCATTTTCAGGCCGAGATTTATCGCCTGCAACGACTGCCCGATACCGTCATGAAGTTCACCAGCCATTTTTGTTCGTTGCTTGATATCTACTTCTTCCTTAAAATATCGCAACTTTTTTTCCGTTTCTTTTCTCTGTCGTATCTGGGAATTCAAATCCGCATTTTTCATTTCCAGTTCAGCAACATAGGACTGAATTTTATCTGCCATGAAATTAAAGCTGGATGACAGAGTATTCAGCTCAATAATCTTGGAAGGAACGGCACGTGCGCTGGAGCTGCCGTCAGCGACATCACGAGCTACCTGATGCAAATTCAGCAAAGGCAGGGCTAGCCTCTCCCCCAGAAACACGCAAAGAATAATACTGAAAATCAACGTACCAAGTCCGAAATAAATAATAAGCCAAAGTGTTTTTCGCCCAGGTCCAAGAATTTCCTGCTCGGATACAGTCAACCCTATCAGCCATTCAATTCCAAGCTGATCTTTATAGGGGAAAAACTCTACGAGATGCTGTTCACCATTCACAGATACATCAAAACGCCTGATATCCGGCTGATCGGTGCTGATATTTATAGGCTGACTCGCATACCTCTTATAAGCTGCTCTGATAATTTGTGACTTGCTCTCACTGGCCTTGATTCTGCTAAGAACACCACCCTGTGGCTGAACAATCTCATGGTCAGATGTTGATGCAATCAGGGTTCCATCTTTTTCAACGATAAACAACTCACTTAAATCAGTTGGCTTTAATTCTTCCAGAACAGAGTGAAAAGTTGACAGAAGAATATCCGTTGATATGACCCCCAGAAACTGCCCATCTTTTCCATATAAAGGCCGAGCTGCGGTAATTCCCAATGTTTTTTCCAGAAAGAATGGGTAGACTTCTGTCCAGATAGGCCCTTTATGCAATACTGCTTTTTTAAACCAGGGGCGGGTACGTGAATCAAAATGGTCACGCTGCCTTATCAGATTGGCTCTTCTTCCTTGCGGGCCAAGAGCATAAACTTTTGAGGTTCCTGCCATGAAGCGACCATCTGATAACCCGGTTTCCCGGACCACAAATGTCCCGTCACTACGCCTTGCAATCAGAACGATACCACCATCTTTGTATCCAAAATAAATATAGTTCACATTCTCATAGACTTTGAGCTGATTCCAGAAAAAGTCCTGCAAAGCGACAGGGTCATTAATATCAAGCCGCCCCTTTGCAATATAGTTCGCAGTCGCCTTATTCAGACGGTGGGCAGTATTCATATATTCGGATATCTGACTGCGAACCCCAAGGAGTGTTCGCTCCCGTATTTTAACCTTAATCTGCTCAACAGCATCATTGCCTTTTTGAAAGGCCAGCAAAGTCAGGGCTGCAATCATTGTAGCGAAAAGCACGGCAAAAGGTATTATAAGGAATATCCGTATTGTAACCTGCCGCTCATTTTTACTCTCAGCCACGTTAAATCCTTAAACATTAACCATTGAAATCGGTATATAATTTCAGGTAACAGATTTTGAGGCAGTTTTGCTATGATGTCAAAAACTTCCACTCAAATTCATCCCCAGGCGGGAACAAAAACAGAAAATCAGTTTCCGGGAATCGTGCTATACTGTATCAATTTTGAAAAATAACATAAAAGGGCGGGAGACCTTCTATGCAAAAGCGTCATGGCGGACAAATCCTTGTAGACCAATTAAAGATACAGGGAACAAAAAGGGTCTTCTGTATTCCAGGCGAGAGCTTTCTTGCTGCACTCGATGGGCTCTATAAATCCGAAATTGACATAATAGTAGGACGCCAGGAAGGCGGAGTCGCCATGATGGCGGCAGCACATGGCCGCCTGACAGGCTCTCCCGGCATTGCTTTTGTAACCAGAGGCCCCGGCGCAACAAATGCGTCTGCAGGTGTTCATGTAGCATATCAGAATGCAATTCCAATGATCCTGTTCATCGGGCAGGTAGGAACCTCAATGGTTGACAGGGAAGCCTTTCAGGAAATCAACTATCGCGATATGTATGGCGATGTTGCTAAATGGGTTGCCCAGATAGACAAAATTGAACGTATTCCCGAATATATAAGCTGCGCATATCATACCGCAAAATCAGGAAGACCAGGTCCGGTTGTACTGGCATTGCCTGAGGATGTGCTGTCTGCCTCTGCTGATGTCGAGGATTGCCGCCCTGCTCATATGGTACAGCCGAAGGTAAATGAGGAAGAACTGTCAATTGTACTGGAGCAGCTTGAGCGGGCCCATCGTCCACTTGTAATCGTTGGCGGTGGAGGCTGGGATCAGGAGTGCAATCAGGACCTGACTGCATTTGCAGAAACATTTGACCTGCCAGTCGCTGCATCCTTCCGCAGACAGGATTATTTTGATAATCGCCATAAGAACTATATTGGCGATGTGGGCATTGGCATCAATCCAAAACTTGCGGAAATGATCCAGATTTCAGACCTGCTACTTGTGCTTGGCGCCCGGTTAGGTGAAATGCCGACCAGCGGATATAAGCATCTCAGAATACCAAATCCCGTTCAGCCTATGATCCATGTCCACCCGGACCCAAATGAACTTGGCAAAGTTTACAGGCCGGAATCCGC
>JBOEGA010000153.1:0-26910 GCA_050633205.1 Methyloligellaceae bacterium
GGCATTAATTTCTTTGAGTTTTGTTTTGATAATATTGCGAAGCTGAATGTCCTCGAAAAAGATATCCAGAAACTCGTCCCTGGTCAGTGTGAATACAAATTCATCCTCACCTTCACCATCAGGACTGCCTCCACTGCCGCCTTGCCCGGACTCTTCCGTAGGCTTGGGAATTTCATCTCCAACAATATATTCCTGGTTTCCTGGCAGGACAAAGTCTCTTTTGCCCTTGTCACGCCCGAGTGAAAATGATGGTTCCCGGAGGCTGCGCGAGTTAATGCGCATTTTCTCTCCGCTTTCCGCTTCAGAAATTTTCCGTTTTTTTAGTGCTCGACTGACCGATCTGCGGATTTCATTTTTAGCCCGGCGAATAAAACGCTGCCTGTTTCCGAGACTCTTGGATTTTGGGTTAAGACGGCGGTCAATAATATGCATGTGCAACCTTCTGTTCTCGCATCAGGCGCAACCGGAAGTATCTGTTTCAAGACTTTCAAGCTGCCGCGCCTAATGCTCACATTCAAAGGGAATTGTTATTATCGTCCACTTTATTAGCTGGACTTCTTAACCCTCATATACCATTCAACAAGTCGGCGAACCTGTCGGGGAGTATAATTTCTCTTGGTCATACGTTCCACAAACTCATTATGTTTCTGTTCCGCTTCAGTATCTTTCTTCGCTCCGAAACTGATAACCGGAAGAAGATCTTCAACCTGACTGAACATACGTTTTTCAATCACATCGCGGATTTTCTCATAAGATGTCCAGCTCGGGTTCTGGCCGCCATTTCTGGCTCTTGCTCTCAACGAGAATTTCACTACCTCATATCGGAAGTCTTTCGGATTTGCGATACGTGCCGGTTTCTCAATTTTGGAAAGTTCCTGATCAAGAAGAGAACGGTCCATAAGTTGTCCTGTATCAGGATCTTTAAAGTCGTGATCCTCAATCCATGCATCTGCATAGGCTACATAACGGTCAAACAGATTTTGTCCGAAATCATGATAGGATTCCAGGTAAGCCTTCTGAATTTCGTTACCAATAAACTCGGCATATTTCGGAGACAGGTCTTCCTTGATAAACTCGATATAACGGCTTTCAATTTCATCAGGGAATTGCTCGCGCTGAATAGCACGCTCAAGAACATACATCAGATGAACCGGATCTGCCGCAACTTCCTCATTATCAAAGTTAAACACTTCAGAGAGAACCTTATAGGCAAAGCGGGTCGATGAACCGTCCATACCCTCGGTTAAGCCTGCAACATCACGATACTCCTGAATGGTTTTCGCCTGAGGGTCCGTGTCCTTAAGGCTGTCACCGTCATAAATACGCATTTTTGAAGTCAGGGTAGAGTTCTCATGATCTTTCAGCCTTGTCAGAACCGAGAACTGTGCAAGCATATCCAGAGTGCCAGGTGCACATGGAGCTTCTGACAATTCACTGGAAGCAAGAAGCTTTTCATAGATACGCTTCTCTTCAGTAATACGCAGGCAGTAAGGAACCTGTATCACACAGATCCTGTCAAGAAAGGCTTCATTATTCCGGTTGGCTTTAAATTTCTGCCACTCAGATTCGTTTGAGTGGGCAACAATGATACCCTGATACGGCATCGCGCCAACATTCTCCGTACCCACATAGTTGCCTTCCTGAGTAGCAGTAAGGAGTGGGTGGAGCATTTTAATCGGTGCTTTGAACATCTCAACGAACTCAAGAAGTCCCTGAGTTGTAAGGTTCAGGCCGCCACTATGAGAGTAGGCATCCGCATCGTTCTGTCCGAAGAATTCAAGCTTGCGGATATCGAGCTTTCCAACCAGTGCAGAGATATCCTGGTTATTTTCGTCACTGGGCTCCGTTTTGGCAATACCAATCTGTCTGAGTTTTGACGGGTACATCTTGACCACTTTAAATTTGGAAATGTCTCCACCAAATTCATCAAGACGTTTCACTGCCCATGGGGACATGTGATTGGTCATTCGCCGTCTTGGAATACCATATTTCTCTTCAACCACATCGCCCATCGTTGTAGGGTCAAATAAACCCAGCGGGCTCTCATAAAGTGGACTGATTTCTTCTCCGGCCTTCAGCACATAGATAGGGCAATCTTCCATGAGTTCTTTAAGGCGTTCCGCAAGTGAGGACTTACCACCACCTACCGGGCCGAGCAGATAGAGAATCTGTTTGCGTTCTTCCAGTCCTTGCGCCGCATGTCGGAAGAAGCTGACGATACGCTCTATGGTCTCTTCAAGACCGTAAAAATCTTTAAATGCTGGGTAAACTTTAATAGTACGGTTCATAAAGATGCGACCCAGACGAGGGTCTTTTGCGGTATCCACAACCTCAGGTTCACCGATTGCCGCGATCATTCGTTCTGCGGCTGAGGCATACATCATCGGATCTTTGCGGCAACCCTCAAAATAATCCTTTAACTCATACTCAGTGTGGCTCTGTTTTTTATAAGTATCGGCATAAATCTCGTGAATATCGTCGCTAGCTGTCATTCCTGGCCTCAATCTCTACGGGGTTCAAATAGTATATGGTTATCTCCTTGTATTCGTTGTATAGGCTCCATTAAAAATTCATGTTCCTTCACCAAATAGTGTACATCATACTACCATAGAAACATAGGGCTTTCGTAAAGATCCCGCGCAGTCCATTTGGTAAATTGGAGTACCTATATCCTACGATCCTTGTTATTATATCAGTATTTTCAAGCAATTCTTAGTCGACCTTAGCATTGTTTTTCCGGTTATTCTTAAACGAGGGTGATTTTTTTTAATACATTAACTAACCTATTTTTAAGATTTCTGTTTGTTAACCATACGAGGACTGTAAGTTGCATAGTATTTTATTTCACCAGGGGCAAAATCAAAAAAAATAGTTTCAACTATTCCCCATTGACATGCCTTGAAATCCTTTTATAGTGCCCGCTCAATCACACAAAATGTGAAATTACGGAAGTTTGGCGCAGCCCGAGGCATGTGTGACCAATATTTTACGGTCATTTCTTTAAGCTCGCACCTTAAATAATTGTAATAATTAGATAGGGTTGTGACGCCACAGGGCGCGATATAAGAAGGAACCAACCAATGTATGCGGTTATTCGCACAGGCGGTAAGCAATATCGTGTTACTGCTGAAGATATAATCAGAGTTGAAAAAGTCGAAGGCGAAGAAGGTCAGATCATTCAGTTTGACGATGTTCTTATGGTTGCCGGAGACGGCGAACCTGAAGTTGGCGCTCCAACAGTAGCTGGCGCATCTGTCGCTGGAGAAGTTGTAGAGCAGGGCCGCGGTAAGAAAGTTATCGTATTCAAAAAGAAACGTCGTCACAACTATCGCCGTAAGGCAGGTCATCGTCAGCATTTGACAACAGTTCGCATCACTGAAATTCTTACAGGTGGCAAAAAGCCTTCAAAAGCTGCAGCAGCTAAGCCTAAGAAAGAAGAAAAAACAGATGCTTTGTTTGATGCCCCAAAAGGCAAAGCTGACGACTTGAAAAAAATCTCTGGCGTAGGTCCGGTTCTTGAGAAAAAACTGAACGCGCTGGGTATCACGAAATACTCTCAGATCGCTGAATTCTCAGACAAAGATATTCAGAAAGTTGACGAAGTTCTTAATTTTAAAGGCCGTATTCAGCGCGAAGACTGGATTTCACAGGCTAAAGAACTAAGCAAGTAAAGCAAGAGACGCGAAAGGAATTAACTCATGGCTCATAAGAAAGCAGGCGGTTCATCCCGTAATGGACGCGACTCAGCCGGTCGTCGTCTTGGTGTAAAAAAATTCGGTGGCGAAAAGGTCATCCCAGGTAATATCATTATCCGTCAGCGTGGTACAAAATGGAACCCGGGCACAAACGTAGGTATGGGCAAAGATCATACTATTTTTGCGTTGGTTGATGGCAATGTTGAATTCAAAACCAAAGCTCAGGGCAAGGTTTTTGTTTCTGTTGTCCCGGCAGCCGACGCAAAATAACGGCGGCTAAACGATATTTAATCCGTCGGTTTCCTGAACCCCGACGGTAGAAATTTGAAAAGGGGAAGCGCGGAAGCCGGCTTCCCCTTTTTCCGTATGGAGATGCAGATGGAACAGGTTCAGGAAAGCGCAAGAGAGATACGTACTGAAAGACTGCTGTTGCGGCCTCATAATATGGCAGACGCACCAGCAATAGCTGAGTTATGCGGTAACTATAATGTATCGAAATGGACAACCAATATCCCTCATCCCTATTCTCTCCAGGATGCAGAAGACTTTATTTCACTGTGTCAGGCTTGGTGGAAAAACGGAAAAGACTGTGCATTTGTTATCACGCTGCATGACACAGGTCAGATCATAGGCACGATAGGTGCTCATATGCGGGAAGCTGGTGAGTTTGAAGTTGGCTACTGGCTTGGCGAGCCATTCTGGAAGAAAGGCTATGCTACAGAAACTGCTATTGCCATGATTGGATATATCAGGGAAAAACGAAACCCTGAACGTATATGGGCTGGCTATGCTGATGGGAATGCAGCTTCGGCAAGGGTTCTTGAAAAGGCAGGTTTTGTTAAACTTGGTGCATCAAAGTGCGTAGCCAGTAAAGCGCAACAGAAAGAAATGACCTGCAACCTTATGGAACTGCAAATGTAGAGATTGAATGATGTCTATAGAGCAATATGAGACAAACAGGCTTATACTGCGCCCTTTCAAAGAAGCAGATATTGAAAGGCTTGCAGAGATAGCAAATGATTATGACATAGCTCGTCAGACTTCAAAACTGCCGTATCCCCTGAAGCAGGAGGACGTGGCAGGCTTGTTTGAAGAAATCAGGAATGATATTGCATATGCCATTATTTACGAAGGTGAGCTGGTAGGAAGTATAAGCGCACGAAGCATAACAGACGATGAGGCAGAGTTAAGCTACTGGTTAGGCAAAGCCTGGTGGAAAATGGGAATAGCGAGTGAAGCAGTCACATTCTTTATTACTCATTTATTCCAGCACCACGACTTCACCAGATTGCAGGCCTCTCGCGCAAAGGATAATCCCGGTTCAGGCCGTGTGCTTGAAAAGGTTGGATTTAAAAACATTGGCCCGGTTCTGTATTATTCAAGAGCCAGGGATGAAGATGTCCCTTGCTGGACATACAGATTATTAAAAGCGGACTGGCAATCCGGGAATGGTGAAGTGTTATGAAATTTTTGGATCAGGCTCGTGTATCCGTAAAATCAGGCGGTGGTGGAGATGGATGTATTAGTTTCCGGCGTGAGAAATATATTGAATTTGGCGGTCCTGATGGTGGTAACGGGGGTAAGGGTGGCGATGTCTGGGTAGAATGCGTAGACAATCTGAACACGCTTATTGATTTTCGTTACCAGCAACACTACAAGGCTACTAAAGGCATTCACGGCATGGGACGCGACCGTTCCGGCTCTGCAGGTGAGGATGTAACTCTGAAGGTTCCGCCTGGAACTCAGATATTTGCAGTCGATAATGAAACCCTGCTGGCTGATCTTACTAAACCCGGTCAGCGCATTTGCCTCCTGGAGGGTGGTAATGGTGGCTTCGGTAACGCCCATTTTAAATCCTCAACCAATCAGGCCCCGCGCCATTGTAATCCCGGCTTGCCCGGAGAGGAAATGGATATCTGGTTGCGCCTGAAGTTGATTGCAGATGCCGGGCTTGTTGGTCTGCCAAACGCAGGAAAATCAACCTTTCTAGCCGCTGTCTCTGCAGCAAAACCAAAAATCGCAGCCTATCCCTTTACGACCCTGCATCCAAACCTTGGCGTTGTAAAAATTGGTGAAGTGGATTTCGTACTCGCTGATATTCCAGGCCTGATTGAAGGTGCCCATGAAGGCGCTGGTATTGGAGATCGTTTCCTCGGTCATATCGAGCGTTGCCGTATCGTATTGCATCTGATCGATATTACAGAGGAAGATCCTGTCAAAGCCTATGAAACTGTGCGTAAAGAACTGGATTTATACGGCGGTGGCCTTGAAGACAAAAAAGAAATCATAGCCCTGTCCAAATGTGATGCTGTAACAGAAGAAGAACAGCAGCAAAAAGCTGCGCTTCTGCACGAAGCAACAAATCGTCAGCCAATGTTACTTTCCGCTGTGTCAGGTTTCAATATAGATACTGCATTGCATAGGCTTGGAAAAGAAATCAGCACATCTCAAAAAAGAGAAATCGCTGAGAGAGACATGGACCCGGCAGAAAAGGATCAGGGGTGGCGTCCTTAATGTGGGCATTGAAACAGCTATGAGAGAAGAGTGGCAATCAGCAAAACGTATCGTTGTTAAAATTGGCTCAGCACTGCTTGTAAATGCAGAGACCGGAGAATTAAACCGGGAATGGCTGAACTCACTGGTAGACGATCTTGCTGAGTTAAAGCATCAGGGAAAAGAGATTGTATTAGTGTCCTCCGGTGCTATTGCGCTGGGGCGCCAGAGTCTGGGACTTCCGGCTGGGCCGCTTCAGCTTCAGGAGGGGCAGGCCTCAGCGGCAGTCGGCCAGATCGCTTTAGCTCATGCCTATGAGGAAATATTTAAAACCCGGAACATCGTAACGGCGCAGATCCTGTTGACCTTGGGCGATACAGAACTGCGCCGTCGCTACCTGAATGCAAGATCAACAATTCAGACGCTCCTGAAGCTGGGAGCAATCCCTGTTGTAAATGAAAATGATACGGTAGCCACCTCCGAAATACGTTACGGCGATAATGATCGCCTCGCTGCCCGTGTAGCCAGCATGATAAGTGCTGACTGCCTGATTCTGCTTTCGGACATAGATGGCCTTTACACGGCTCCCCCTAATAATGATCCGAATGCGAAACTGATAGAAGAAGTATCTCAGATCACTCCAGAGATTGAAGCAATGGCTGGTGATGCAGGGACAGCTCTATCTCGTGGTGGCATGGTGACCAAAATTGTGGCCGCTAAAATAGCCGTAAGCGCAGGAACGCATATGGTTATCACAACAGGCCGTGTGACAAATCCTTTAAAAACCTGGCAGAATGGCGGAAACGCAACCTGGTTCCTGTCAAATGCCAACCCGGTAACCGCTCGAAAAAAATGGATCGCAGGCAGTCTGGTTCCAAAGGGCAAACTTGTCATCGATAACGGCGCAGCCAAAGCACTGTCAAATGGCAATAGCCTCCTGCCGGCAGGCGTTGTCGCTGCTGAAGGAGAATTTGATCGCGGCGATGCAGTGACCATATGCGATCAGCAGGGATCAGAATTAGGTCGTGGGTTGGTTGCCTATAATAATAAAGAAGCACAAATTATTCTGGGACAGAAAAGCGATCAGATCATTCGCCGCCTTGGCTATGAAGGCAGGTCTGAACTGGTCCATCGCGATGACATGGTTCTGAACGAATTTATATATAGTGACATCTGAGACAGGAAGTGGATTTAAATATGAACACGAATAATGAACTCTCCACCCAAATGCAGGCGCTCGGCGAAAATGCAAGAACAGCAGCGCGCATCCTGGCTAAAACCCCCGCAGAAGTTAAAAATAAAGCTTTGCTGACTATGGCAGAGGAGTTGCGAAAGCAGACATCATCCATTCTTGAGGCAAATAAAAAAGATATGGAAGCCTCGGAAAAAGCGGGAAAACCTGCCTCGTTTCTGGATAGGCTGAAGCTCACAGAAGATCGCATAGAAGGAATGGCAAAAGGTCTCGAAGACATTGCCGCTTTGCAGGACCCTGTTGGCGATATCCTTGCAGAATGGGATCGCCCGAATGGATTGAATATTCAGCGTGTCCGCGTTCCTCTCGGTGTAATCGGTATTATTTATGAAAGCCGTCCTAACGTAACTGCTGATGCCGGAGGGCTTTGCCTGAAATCAGGAAATGCAGCAATTCTGCGTGGCGGTTCTGATAGTTTTCATTCCTCCCGAGCTATTGAGACTTGCCTGAAAGCAGGTCTGAAATCCCAAAACCTGCCAGAGGCAGCAATTCAGATAGTACCAACAACGGACCGCGTTGCAGTCGGTATGATGCTGACTGGCTTGAATGGAAATGTGGATGTTATTGTGCCCCGTGGCGGCAAAAGTCTTGTAGCCAGAGTACAGGAAGAGGCCAGAGTTCCGGTCTTTTCTCATCTTGAAGGCATTTGCCATGTATATGTCGGAGCTGAAGCTGACCTTGAGATGGCGAAAAATATCATTGTAAACGCTAAAATGCGTAGAACAGGTATCTGCGGTTCTGCGGAAACTTTACTTGTAGATAGCAAGTGCGCAGAAACGCATCTCACACCTTTAATTAATGCCCTGATTGAAGCAGGTTGCAGCATAAGGGGGGATGATGCGGCGCAGAAAGCTCATGATCAGGTCATTCCGGCAGTTGAGGCAGACTGGACCACAGAATATCTCGATGCAATAATTTCGGTAAAGCTGGTTGATGGTGTTGATGACGCAATTGCTCATATTAACAATTACGGTTCGCAACACACAGACTGCATCATCACTGAAAATAATGAAACGGCCGCCGCCTTCCTTAACGAAGTAGACAGTGCTATTGTGCTACATAACACATCCACACAGTTTGCGGACGGTGGAGAGTTTGGTATGGGCGCTGAAATAGGCATAGCAACAGGCAAAATGCATGCACGCGGCCCCGTAGGAGTAGAGCAGCTCACCAGCTTTAAATATATTGTGAGAAGCGCAGGTCAGGTTAGGCCCCTATAATAGAGTATCCGGTAAAGATTAGTATTTTGAGTACCCTGCTGAATTATAATCCTGATAGTAAAATAATTCCCCGCACCCCTTTGGCGATGCGGGGAATGAAAATCGGAATACTGGGGGGCTCCTTCAATCCTCCACATATCGGACACGGACACATCAGCCTGGTTGCGCTGAAAAGATTAAAGCTGGACCGGGTATGGTGGGTTGTATCTCCCGGTAACCCCCTTAAATCTCATGATGGGCTCGCCCCGCTCCCACAGCGCATGAAATGGTGTAAAAAACTTTCGTCTCACCCTCGTATTGAAGTCACAGATCTGGAGCAGGTCCGGAAGACTCCTTATACCTATGAAACAATGCTTTATCTCAGAGACCGCCACCCTGACATCAGTTTTGTCTGGTTAATGGGAGCAGATAGTCTGGTCAATTTCCACAAATGGAAATGCTGGGAAGAGTTGGCGTCGCTAGTGCCAATGGCTGTGATTGACAGACCCGGATTCAGGCAGAAAGCTATGTCCTCACGATTCGCAAAATCAGGCAGATTTCATCAGATAAAAGAATCACAAGCGCCTCTATTGCCAGATTATTTTGGTGGGAAATGGGCTTACCTTACCTCAAGGCAATACAAAATTTCATCCACTGAAATAAGAAATGCTAATTAATTACTGCAGTTAGTAAAGTTAAGTAAATTTATATATAAATATCAAGGTGTATACTCGTATTATTTAATGCATATTTTCCTTTTTCAAGTATAAAAAAGTAAAAAACACTATTTAACTTGCAGTAAAAATGATCAAAACATATAAAAGTACCATGTGTTGATCTGCAGGTATTTCATCATATTCTTTTGAGATTCTTGTATTTGATCTGTTTTACATAATTATCGTAAGTTTATTAGTTGCGTAAACTGCTATGTAAACCTCGTATCGATTATACGGTAGCCAGTAGAGTTTCATTTAAGTGAATGGGCTTTCTAAACTGCCAGCAATACATCTTCTTGTTTGTCGGCAGGTTGGAGTGTTGCTAATTGGGGTTCGTATAATGACAGATGCAATTAATATCTGCCTTTACAATCAGGACCGGAAGATCGCTTTACTTCTTTTTCGGTTGTCATATGCATCCTCCGCACAAAATCCATTCCACAATAGTAAGGCTGTCCTCTCATTTACAGGGGCGGATAGCTGTAGCTGAGTTCGGTTTTGTCACCAGTTTCAGTTGCAGAGTGATTCTTTTAAAAGGGTCAAAATGCTGCAATTTAGTCTGCTGACAGGCTTGGCTTTAGAAAGTAAAAGTTAGGCTTAATTCTGAGTATTGGCAGATAAATATAAGTAATATATAGGTTAAATAAATAATATTTGATCTTATCTGTAAGATTTAACCTTTGTTAACTTTAGTAAAATAACAATCAATACAGGTATTGGTTGAGTAGTAACAAAGTAGAGTAACACTGAAAACACGGGCTTTTCTGTCCTGCCAACGAGGAGACAGAGGATTCGTTGGTAAATAGACTTTCCAATAAGGAGTTACGAAAATGATAGGGGCAAACAAGAAAAGGCAATTTACAGCTACTGCTTTGGCTGCGCTTGCAGGCATTGGCATGAGCGGTATCGCTTTGTCTTCTGCTTACGCTGGTGGTGACATTGGCGGAAACTGTTGTGCTGATCTTGAGGAGCGGGTTGCTGAACTTGAAGCAACTACTGCTCGTAAGGGGAACCGCAAAGTTTCTTTAAGGGTATCTGGACAAGTAAACAAAGCTATTATGCATTGGGACGACTCAGTTGAGAGCGACACTTATGTTGTTGACAATATCAGCTCGGCAAGTCGCTTCAGGTTTGATGGTAATGCGAAAATCCGCCCGGGCTGGAGCGCTGGTTACGTTGTCGAGCTTGAATTTGATGATGCTGAAAGTAGTGTCGTTAGTCAAAGTAGTGACGATGGTGGGGGCACAGCCAATCTGGTTGATCTGCGTCTTTCATACTGGTGGATTAAATCTGACACATACGGAACTCTTTCTGTAGGTCAGCAGGGACATGCTACATACTTAGTGAACTGGATGGATACATCTGGTACGTTGATTGCTTCTACGCCAGACAAGCGTTTGGTTGGTGGTAGCCTGCAGTTCCGTAACCCTAACAGCAGTGGTGGTGGTCTTAGTGGTGTGGCAATAGCTACAGTTGCTAACCCTTATGCAGAAGCTCGCGGTGACGTGGTCAAATATGAAACTCCGACCATTCACGGATTTAAACTCTCCGCTGCCTGGGGTGAAGATGATGTTGCTGACATTGCTTTGCGCTTCGCACGTAAAATCGGCGAGTTCAAGGTTCTGGCTAGCATTGGCGCCAGTGAATCAACCGATGAGGGTGCTGATTATGACCAGATAACAGGTGCTGTTAGCTTGTTCCACATCCCTACCGGATTGAATGTCTCTTTTGCAGCAGGTGACAGAGATACTGTTGCTACACCTACTCTGGATCAGACTTTCTACCACGTTAAAGCAGGTCTATATAGAAAATACAATGCTTTAGGCGCTACTGCAATCGCATTCGAATACTACAGTCAGGATGAGCATGCAGCCGCTGGTGGTGAGTATGAGCAATGGGGTGTGCACCTGGTTCAGAATATTGATGCAGCAGCAATGCAGTTGTATATGACATTCTCAAACCACGAATATAGCACGACTGCTCAGCCAAACTATCAGGATATTGATATCTTCATGGCTGGTGGCCGTATCAAATTCTAATAAATTTGGTACATGCTGAACAACTTCAGAAAGCCCTTTGCGAAAGCAAAGGGCTTTTTGCTGTTTGGCAGCAAGTACCGGAAATTAAACATGAAAGCAGAAATAGAATAAGCTATTGCCAAATTAGTATTATACATATTATTCTGATCATTACGAATGCCAATGTTTTAATTGATACTACACAACATTTGTTTTCGTAACTCATTCATATATATAGTAAAAAGGACTGCCGGTAAAAAATGATCACATCCGCTGAGGGGGTCAGTGATGATTCTCCTGCATCTGAGAATTCGCAAGAACAGGAAGAAGTCAACGATTTGGTGACTTTGATTAAAAATTGCCTTGATGATGCAAAAGCTGAGAATGTTGTATCAATTGATCTGCAAGGGAAAACCGCAATTGGTGATGTGATGATTATTGCATCAGGGCGATCTCATAGACACGTCGGTGCAATTGCAGACCAGCTTGTAAAAAAACTCAAATCTAAAGGACTGGGTAAGGCACATGTTGAGGGGCTTCCTCATTGCGACTGGGTTTTAATTGACGCCGGGGATGCTATTGTCCACTTGTTCAGACCTGAAGTAAGAGAATTTTATAATCTCGAAAAAATTTGGTCTGCTGATCACCCGGCAGGAAACGAATAGGCTGGCTTCTGGATCATTAATAAATCATCGGTCCAGAACAGGCAGTTTAAGTTATGAATCTGAAGATAGCAGCAATCGGAAAATTAAAGCCCGGTCCTGAACGGCAGCTCTTTGATAAATATATGGAGCGGGCCTTGTCTGCTGGTCGTTCCCATCACTTTTCTATTCAGGAAACAATGGAGTTTCCTGAGAGTAAGGCGCAAAGTTCAGATGAAAGAAAGAAGCAGGAAGGAGATTTGCTGATTGATAAAATTGGCAAAGACTACTCCCTGATACTTCTTGACGAGAAAGGTAAAAACCTTTCAAGCAGACAGTTCTCATCAAAACTTCAATCATACAGAGACGATGGCCTCCCGGGCCTTTGCTTTGTTATTGGCGGTCCTGACGGCCTCTCACCACATATTAAAAAATCGGCAGCCATGACAATCTCTCTTGGATTGATGACATTACCGCATGGGCTCGCCAGAATTGTCCTGGCCGAGCAGATCTACCGGTCAATAGCAATAATCAGTGGACATCCTTACCATAGGGATTAGACCAGTTCATCTGCATCACAGGAAACTGATGCAACAGGTTTATTAAATACTTGCTTTTTAAGTGACTTTAAGCGTTGCATGATTCCTGGCACATAAGTAAAAAAGGCGATGATAAAAGATTTATCGAGACATCCTTGGAAGACATATTGTATACCTATTTACATGATTAATGAGAAAAAAATTAATGCTCGATATTCAAAGGTGGTGTTTGAGTATGTTTGACCTGAGAAGTTCTTCTGGTGTATTTCGCCGGGGTTGGTTTGCTATAGTAATTCTGGTTTTGGCTGCGGGTTTGCCTGCAACTGCCTCTGCTCAGAATTCCAACAACGGAGTTAGCAAGGAGAGCCTGCAGGAAGCTAGAGACAAGTTTGACAAATTAAGAGAAAAATTTGATCAGACAAATGAAAAAAAACAAAATATCTCAACAAATATCAGTTCTCTGGAAAAAGACCGACGTGATCTCAACAGGCATCTGGTTGAGACAGGTGCAAAAGTTAAAAACATTGAAAAAGCACTGTCTGCTGTGGAAAGAAAGCTTGGTAAATTATCTGTACGTGAACAGCGTATTAAGCGTTCAATGGCAAAGCGGCATGAGGTAATTGCCGCGCTTTTATCTGTCATGCAGCGTATGGGACGTCAGCCTCCCCCTGTCATGGCAACCCATAGAGATGATGCTTTGAAGATGGTTCGCAGTGCCATGCTGCTATCCTCCGTCATTCCGAAATTAAGTAAGGAGCTAAAGGAAACCTCTTCTGAATTATCCAAACTGGTAAGTGTCGTAACGGAAACAAAACAGAGTGCATTGACACTACGTCAGGAGACTATAAACCTGAAAACTCAGAGAGATAGAGTAAAAAAGCTTCTGAATGCAAAGAGAACAAGAATACTATCTCAACAGAATGAATTAAAGCAGGTTCAGGCAGCCGCAAAAGCATACTCAAGAAATGCACAAAATCTAGGACAACTGATAGCGAAGCTTGACCAGAATGTTTCCCGGACAATGGGAATTGATAAATATGAAAAAGAAGTCAGGCGCGGTAAAAAGGGAATTAGTAGGGTTGACCCCAAAACAGGTCAGAAAGTGCGTCTGGTTCCGGGAAAGAAAACAAGAGTAACGTCACTTATCAATCCTGGGCGTATAAAACCTGCTTTGGCTTTCTCTAGAGCACAAGGTCTGCTACCATTGCCTGTTTCAGGTTCAAAAGTTAAAAAATATGGCGATACTAATGATTATGGTAGTACTTCTAAAGGTCTTTTGCTTGGAACTAGAAATAACGCTCAAGTAACGTCTCCTTGTGATGGTTGGGTCTTGTACGCAGGCCGCTTCAGAAGCTATGGTCAGTTACTTATTATTAACGCTGGTGAGGGATATCATATTCTTTTGGCCGGTATGGGTAAAATAGATGTGTCTACAGGCCAGTTTGTCCTGGCAGGTGAACCTATTGCTTCAATGGGGGCGCAGAGATTACAGGCTATTGATGCTAAACAGGGGTACGATCAGACCCTATATATTGAGTTTCGTAAAAATGAACGCCCGATAAATCCGGACCCATGGTGGGCCGAAGGGTAAAGGAAGGCACAAGGATAATGCGGAAATCCGAATTTGCGCTCTGGATACTTTTAATATTTGCTGCATTTGGAGCTGGTAATCTAACTAAGGATTTGTGGAACGGTCAATCTTCAGCTGCCGATAAGATTGCTGAAAAGACCAAGAGCGAAAATCAAAAGTTATATAAGCTGTTAAACCTTTTTGGTGATGTGCTGGAACGTGTCAAAGCCGATTATGTTGAAAAGCCTGACGACAACACTTTGATTGAGTCCGCCATTAATGGCATGTTGACCTCTCTTGATCCGCATTCTGCATATTTGAATTCTAAGCATTTCAAGGACATGCAGGTTCAGACCACAGGCCAGTTTGGTGGTTTGGGTATTGAAGTCACAATGGAAAAAGGCGTTGTCAAGGTCGTTTCTCCTATTGAGGGTACTCCGGCAGAGAAGGCCGGCCTGATGTCCGGTGATTACATTACCCACCTGGATGGAGAGTCAATTTCAGGACTGACTCTTGAAAAAGCAGTCGAGAAAATGCGCGGTCGTGTAAAAACACCAATCGTATTGACTGTTATCCGTAAAGGAAAAGATGATTCCTTCGACGTCAAAATATATAGAGATGTCATTCGTATAAACCCTGTTAAATCAAGGGCAGAAGGCGAAATTGCATATATCCGTGTAACTCAGTTTAACGAACAGACACATGCTAACCTTAAGACTGCAATTGCAAAACTGAAAAAGGAAATTGGCAGTAATCTCAAAGGTTTTGTTATTGACTTGAGAAACAATCCAGGTGGCCTTCTCGATCAGGCTGTAGCCGTGTCAGATACTTTTCTTGAAAAAGGTATCATTGTTGTGACGCGCGGCAGACGAGAGAGCGAAACCAAACAGGAAAATGCCAAAAAGGGTGATTTGACTGATGGCAAGAAGATTGTAGTTCTTATTAATGGTGGATCTGCATCTGCTTCCGAAATTGTGGCCGGCGCTTTGAAGGACCATGATAGAGCAACAATCATTGGTACTCGCTCTTTTGGTAAAGGCTCTGTTCAGACAATTATCCCGTTGGGATCAAGTGGTGCTCTCAGATTGACAACAGCCCGTTACTACACTCCAAAAAGAGAGTCGATTCAGGCTAAAGGCATTGTTCCAACAATTGTAGTTGAGCAGGAACTGCCTGAAGAACTTAAAAAGAAAGTTCGTAAGCCGGGCGGGGAAGCAAGTCTGCGTGGTCACCTGAAAAGCGAAGGCGGTAAGGAAAGCTCCGGTTCTTCAAGCTTTGTGCCTAAAGAAAAGGAAAAGGACACCCAGCTTCAATACGCATTGAAACTGTTGCGTGGAACTTTAAAAGCTGAAGATACTGCATCAAAAGATACTAAAAAAGAAGAAGTATCAAAGAACTAGGACTTCTGCTGATAGAGATCAGTATGAAGGAAAAATACACTGCGGCGGAATATGCCCCCGCCGCAGTCCAATATTTGATTGGATAGAACCGCGGAACATATGACGCACTGGAAAAGTTATTCTTTGTGTCGGTTAATCAAATTATTAACATGAATGGGCACTATATACTGGCGCGGTACAGCTCGATTTAAAGAGAATCTCTCAGTTCAATCAGGATTTACGCAAGGTTTGGGGTTAAATGAATACGCTAAAAATAACCGTCATTGTTTTTTTTAGTAGCCTGTTAACCCTGCTTCTATGGTTGATACTGCAGGCAGATCCTAAAGGGGGCGAGCCAGCCCATGTTGTCGTTCTGGATAGATCTGCAATTGAAGTTGCTGAGAAATACAGAAAAATTCTCAATGAATCTGAAAAAAAAGTCCTGAAATATTCTGGAAAACCAGTTGATGGGAAGTTCCCGCGTCTCCCAAGGCCTGATGCTGCTGGCCTTAATAAAGGAGATAAGAAAGAAGGGCAGAAAGAATTTAGTCAGGTTATGGCTCCCGTACCAGTCAAAGCACTGGTCGAAAAGTCTCGCTTTGGCCCACTTCCAAAAATATCCGGAGACGGTCGCAAGTCATTTGAAGTATATGCGCGCCCGTTTAACCTTGCTCTGAAGCCTAAACCCGGAGAACCAAAACGAATTGCATTACTAATCACCGGCCTTGGTTTGAGTGCTTTGACGACTCATGGTGCTATTCATAAGTTGCCCGGACCAATCACTCTATCCTTTGGTCCATATGGTAATAATTTGCAGGGATGGGTTCGTAAGGCACGTCAGCTCGGACACGAGGTGATGTTGGAAGTTCCTCTTGAGCCATACGATTATCCTGAAAATGATCCTGGCCCACACACCTTGCTTACATCTTTGGCGAAAGAAGAGAATATTAATCGCCTGCAGTGGGTGATGGGGCGCTTTACCGGATATACAGGTGTGACCAATGCTATGGGAGAGAAGTTCCTGACATCTGGTGAGTCCCTGCTGCCAATTTTTCAGGAGTTGCATCGAAGAGGTCTGGCGTATTTTGAAGATGGCGGGGGAACCCGTTCTGAAGCTTCAAAGCTGGCCCGGAATGTAGGGATGGGTTTTGGCGAAGCAGATGTGAAACTTGATTCTGTAAAGATTGAAGCTGATATCCAGGCCAAATTATCTCGGCTGGTCGAAATTGCTAACAAACGTGGCTATGCTATAGGGGTTGGTTCCAGCTTACCTCTCACAATTGAGCTGGTGGAGAAATGGTCTCAGTCTCTGAGGCAGAAAAATATAATCCTGGTACCCTTGAGTGCCGTAATGAAATCCTA
Organism: Methyloligellaceae bacterium; assembly: GCA_050633205.1. Classification (GTDB taxonomy): domain Bacteria; phylum Pseudomonadota; class Alphaproteobacteria; order Rhizobiales; family CBDHHC01; genus CBDHHC01. Next base: position 16,865 of record JBOEGA010000153.1, read on the forward strand.
TCAGCCGAGTTAATCAAAAAATGACAAACCGTGAAGAACTTCCCTATCGCAGATGCGCAGGTATCGCTCTGCTAAATGAGGACGGTCGTGTCTGGGTTGGCAAAAGAACTCCCAGAAAATGGGACGCAACCTCAAGTTTTCTCTGGCAGATGCCTCAGGGAGGAGTCGATCAGGGAGAAGATCCTTATGAAGCTGCTAAGCGCGAACTCTATGAAGAAACGGGCATAAATAATGCCGAGCTAATCTGTGAAATAGATGAATGGCTTACCTATGAAATTCCTGATGAGCTATTGGGGGTTGCTTTAAAAGGCAAGTATCGCGGGCAGATTCAGAAATGGTATATAATGCGGTTTACTGGGCAGGATCAGGATGTAAACCTCTCTCCACCTGGTCACAGTCCTGAGTTCGACTCCTGGAGATGGGCTGAAATAGACGAATTGCCTGAACTCATTATTCCCTTCAAACAGAATGTTTATAGGCAGATAGTTCTTGAGCTGAAAAAGATTGCGTCTTCTGAAACGTCAGTTGAACGGTCGCGCTTGAGCAATATATTACGATTTTTCCATAGGCTCTTTAAAAGGAAGCAATCCGGGAGTAGAGCTGATTAATTGCCATCTTTTTTCATCATATGGTAGATATACTCCTCACTAAACTGGGTAATACTTAAGGTATTTCAATATAATATATGTTGATTACTTTGAATTTTGATGTAAAAAAATTGAAAATACTTTCGAATAACCATATTTACATTACTCAAGGCAGTTGAAATTAATAAAATATTATAATTTGCCCAATATGTACACAAGTATACATAACTTGTTGTAGCGTTATAGCGAGTTAAGTTCCAATTACAGACAGATTTTATCCTGCCGATAGTGAGAGTAGAGCGATCGGTAAAGAGATTATTCCTATGAGGAGTCATGATATGAACGGGGCTAACAAATCAAGGAAAATAGCGCTCTCTACATTAGCGGCGTTATTTGGAGCAGGACTTTCAGGTGTTGCTTCTACTTCTGCATTCGCTGGGGGAGATATTGGCGGTAACTGCTGCGCTGATCTTGAAGAAAGAGTTGCTGAGCTTGAAGCAACAACAGCGCGAAAAGGTAATAGAAAAGTTTCCCTGCGAATCTATGGCCAGGTAAACAGAGCAGTTATGCACTGGGACGACGGTATCGAATCCGACACTTATGTAGTAGATAACGTTAATTCATCCAGCCGCTTCGGTTTTATCGGTGGCGCAAAAATTCGCCCAGGCTGGTCCGCTGGTTACCACGTTGAGCTGGAGTTTGATACTGCAGACTCTGATGGCGTGACACTCGCTGATGATGATGCAGGCGGGACAAATGGTGTCGTGGATCTGCGCTTGTCAAACTGGTGGATCAAATCCGACCATTACGGTAAAATTACTGTAGGTCAGCAATGGTTTGCTACAGGAGATGCTGCAGCTCAGGATCTGTCCGGTACTGGAGTGGCTAATAATTCATTCGTCGCTGATTTCGGTGGCGGTCTTTCATTCAAGCGCCCGGTAGCTCCAGGGGGATCTGTTGCTTTCGGTACGACTGTTAACGAATATGACATGGGCCGCGGAGACGCAGTTCGCTATGATTCTCCAACATTCGCTGGCTTTACATTATCGGCAGCCTGGGGTGAGGATGATACAAGTGATGTCGCTCTGTATTTTGCTAAAACATATCAGAGATTCAAAGTCGCTGCTGCAATTGGCGCTGCTTCAAGCAGTGATGAAGGAGCTGACTTCGAGCAGGTAAGTGGTTCACTAAGTGTTCTTCACATTCCGTCCGGTTTGAACATTACCGTAGCTGCTGGTGATCGCGATACAAATGCCAGCACACTTAATGAAAGCTACGTTTATGTAAAAGGTGGCTTGATCAGAAAGATCAACTCACTGGGTGATACAGCAATGTCAGTCTCCTATTATGATGGTGACGAAATCGTAGCTGCTACAGGTGATACAACACATATTGGTTTTGAGCTTGTACAGAATATCGATGCAGCAGCAATGCAGCTTTATGCAGCTTATTCTCATAACGAATACAAAACATCCACTGTCAGCTTCTACGACCTGGACGTTATTACAGCAGGCGCCAGAATTAAATTCTAGTAAGTTGCTTTGAGTTCGTAACAAGAAAAGCCCCCGGATCAATCTACACTCTTAATAGTAATAGAGTGTAGGTTGATCACTGGGGTTTTTTCCGTTTTCAGACAGATAATATTTCACATCACTTGACTGAATTCATAAATGATGCGTCTCTGTTTTTTGTAACTGGCTGCAAAGTCCAGAATTAATTACTTAAAACGGGGGAAGCAGGTGCCCATAGCTCATGTAATAATGATTGTTCTTGTTATGGCTGCTTGGGGTGGAAACTTCGTCGCCATAAAAATCGGACTTGATAACTTTCCTCCATTATTATTTTCAGCTATCAGATTTTCTCTCACAGCATTCCCTATTATATTTCTGATTGGTAAAAGAGACGCTCCCTGGATAGCAATACTAGGAGTCGGACTTTTCCTCGGGGTAGCAAAGTTCTCATTACTTTTTGTAGGTATGGATATAGGAATGCCAGCAGGCTTGTCTTCTTTAATCCTGCAATCACAGGCATTTTTTACAGTATTAATTGCTGCCGCCCTGTTAGGAGAAAAGCTGGATAGAATCGAAATCCTTGGTCTCCTGCTAGCCGCATCAGGGTTAGTGTTAATTGGCCTCTATATGGCAGACTTTAAATCATATATGGGCCTGATATTGGTCATTGCAGCAGGCTTCTTCTGGGCCATTTCTAACCTGATTATGAAGCAGTTTGGAAAAGTAAACATGTTACGCCTGATTGTTTACATGAGCCTGGTACCGCCAGTTCCCTTGTTCTTTCTATCCTGGGAACTGGAAGGAAGTGAAAGAATATTCCATGCATTCAATAACCTGTCCATGACATCTCTGATGGCTTTATTATATGTCGTCGTAATCGCTACTTTAATTGGTTTTACAATTTGGGGGAAAATGCTGAGCTTGTATCCGGCTGCCAGAGTGGCTCCTTACGGCCTGCTGGTACCCATCTTCGGAATGTCGCTATCTGCAATTATATTAGGTGAAAGAATGACTGAAAGTCAGGTCCTGGGGGCAGCTTTGATTCTGCTGAGCCTGTTACTAATCAATAGCAGGCATTTGCTGAAGACATGGCGAGACTATAAAAGCCCCGCCGTATCAGAAAAACAATAACACCGTTTGCTGCTAAAGCTCTTTAGGAGTAAAGCCCGGCGCATTTTTATTGGGTGAAGAGGATTTTTGCAATCCAGGCCAGTTCTTGCCTGCTTTGGAAATATTGCCCGGAATGTCTTCTTCCCAGAAGCCAACAACATTCTTCGTAATATTCAGGTAAAGCTTGCCATCAACAATACGCCACAGATTAGGGTTGGCCTGAACCTTGCCACCTTTGGCAACTCCATAGGCACAATGCCCGTCAAACTGAGGTGCATATTTTGCAGGATCTTTTAGAAACTCATCTCTGTTTTCAGCAGAGGAAAATGCCCATTTCACTCCATTATAATCAGCTGTAATATCTTTCTTGCCCAATAGTGGCGATGCCTGAGGCTTGCCCACTTCGCTCTGCTTAAGCTTCCAGTAAGACACCACATCATAACCACTGACGGCATATCCGCTGTCATCAATAAATTGTGGTCCTGCAAATGCCGGTGCCGCAAACAATATAACAAGCGCTGAAATCAGCGAAAAAAAGTTAATCTTCATCACAGTATTCCTAATCTCTGTTAGACCCTGCTTTAGAAAATAGCACACAATGAGTCCGTGTTAAGCCTGCTTCAATCGACTGTGAACAGAAGTGACCTGAGCTTCATCTTTTTCAGCGCCAATATTCTCAAAATGCCCAACACGCTTGAGGTACTGAAGAAGAATTAGCGAAGGAATTGCCGCAAGAGTTGTAATAATAAAAAAGCTGGACCACCCGGCCTTTTCAGCAATATACCCCGAGCCCGATGCTAATATGGTTCGGCTTGCAGCAGCAAAAGCGGTCAATACAGCATACTGTGTTGCTGTATTAAGCGTATTTCCGCAAAGAGCTGACAGATAGGCAACAAAGATGATTGTACCAATGGCCCCTGCAAAATTTTCAACAACAACCATAACAACCAGAGCCCATTTAACTGGACCAATCCATGCCAGCCAGACAAATATTAAATTGGATAACATCTGAACAACCGCAGCTATCCATAAACTTGTATAAAATGGCAGCTTATATGCCAGCCCACCAGCAAGGAAAGTACCTGCCAGAGTAACTCCCAGACCAACCCCTTTCACAATGGCAGCATAGTCCAGCTTATCAAATCCTATATCCAGAACGAAGGCTATTGTCATATTCCCGGCCATTGCATCGCAAAGCTTAAACAGAACAACAAATGCCAGAATAGCGGGGATATAGGGACCAAGAACAAAATCGATAATAGCCTTGATTGTTCCACCCAGAGAAGGTGAAGTAGTCGCACTGTGCAGGTTGTCCTGCTCAATACCCTGCCTTTTCGGCTCAGCTGCAATAAGGGTAGCAAATAGTCCCACAGAGACCAGAGTCGCCGCCAGCAGATACCCGTAATGCCAGACAAGCTCCGATGAAACTTCCAGATATTGAAGATATGCAACAAAAGCAATGATGCCCGCGGTTGATACCAGCATGGCAACCCGATAGGCCGCGACATAATAAGCCGCTCCCGCTGCCTGCTCTTCGTCTTCAAGAGACTCAATACGATAGGCATCGATAACAATATCCTGTGTAGCAGATGTCGTCGCAACGATAAGTGCTCCAAGAGCAACCAGCCACGGGCTGCTCGACGGGTTTAGCGTTCCCAGATAAATGATAGAACCGGCAAGCGTAAGTTGGGAAAACAGAAGCCATGCTTTTCTGCGCCCGAATAGTCTGCTCAGAATTGGTATCGGCAGACTGTCAACCAGCGGAGCCCATAGGAACTTAATAGTGTATGGAATACCAACAAGTGAGAACAGACCAATTGTTGTCAGGTCGACATTAAGTTCCTTCATCCAGACAGCAAGAGTCGCCCCCGTCAACCCCAGCGGAAGCCCGGAAGAAAACCCCAACAGAAGGATAAGCAGTACACGTGGTTTCAAATATACAACATGCTTTTGTAAAAATTGTTGAATTTGAGGCATGAGGGTCTTTCTGCTATGTTAATATATTAATGTATGCGTATTGATTCGTTCTATCTCTGCTAAATGAACGAAAATTTTTCTGAGTATAACAGGTGGGCTCTCGATGGATAGGTCATTGATCTTATTAATCGGGTACTGTTACTATTTGCTATAACAACGGCCCTTTTCGGGCGCGAATTGTTTGCGGGGTAAAATGACTAAATTCATCGCGGTAACGAACCGGCGCGGCGGCGTTGGCAAAACAACGACAACACTAATGCTGGCCTATGGTCTGGCTGTCTATGGTAGAAAGTCCGTTCTCGTCGTGGATCTTGATGCCCAGGCTAGTACGTCCTCAACATTGATGGGACACGAACTCTGGAATGAAGCAAGAAGAAAAAATAAAACTGTAGGAGATCTTGTTCTCGAGGTTTATGGGTCCGGCCCGGTTGATATGACACCCTATGTATCTGATATCGTAGGTGATGTTCATATGAACCCAGGTCAGGTTATGCCAAAAATTCAGGCAATACCGGCGTCTTTTACACTGGACGAGCGTGAACTTGAATTTGTTTACCAGTATGCGAGACAGTTTACTGTACTTCCAAAAATGTACGCGGCTATTCGTGAGAGAATATCTGAAATCTTCAGGTCTCTGTCTGGCCAGCATGATGTGGTGATCTTTGACTGCCCTCCGGGTCTGTCAAACGTTGCATGGGGCGCACTGAGAGCCGCAGACCACGCAATTATCCCTTATATCCCGGACAGAACAGCGGAAGACAATATCTCTTGGTTGCTTTCAAGATTGAAGAAAAATAATCCAAATCAGCAACAGCGGGTTCTGGCAAACAGATACCAGGTTAAATCAGCCATGATGCAGGGTGTTGCTGCTGCTGTCAGTCAAGAATACCCGTCTCTTGGGCTTGTAATCCCTATGCAGACAGCTTTGTCAAATGCTTTGGAGTATGAAGATAATACCCAGACCCTAAACCAAAAGTTTGGTGCAAGTATTAGTTCCGTTAAGGCACTATATAGTGCTACACTGGAATGGATTTATCAACCTTCAGCTGTGGACCAGGTCGCATGACAAAAAAATCGGCGCATGAGATATTAGAAACTGTATTTGATGTTGTTGTAAAAGAGGCAAAAGATAACCCGAAATTCGCTAAAAAGGTTCTCGATATATTGCCTGATGATGAAGAAATTCTCACAGCCACAAAAAAAGCTCCTCGAAAGAGAAAAGAGAAGCTTCTCGATGTGGATCAATATCATGCAGTAAATATCCTGCGCCGTTTTGGTGAAGGTGTTCTGGAAGGCAAACTTAATGAGGTCAAAAAAGATGATCTCAGAAGAGTTGCCTCCTTTTCCGGTCTTAAGCTGACTGGTCCGGCCGCAAAAAAGACAGCAACAAAAGCGGTAATAATAGAGGGTATCATACAGGCGGCAAAACGTTACATTGAACAACGTAACGTAGCTGCTGCCTAAAACTTGCGAGACCCTGACGAATTAGTTCGCTGGAACTTTTTACATCTTTTTTCAGGTTTTTAAGTTTGAAAATACTCTTTCAGGTCTAATATCTGTGCCGGTAAGTTTTTTCAGCAAGAATCTGGGGGCTGTTCATATCGAGATCTATGAGTAGCTCCGCAGATCTGCGAACCCATCGTTCATCATATTCATGGTGGCCCCTTTCAATAAACTTAAAGCTGACTTTATAGCTATTAGGGTAACGTGGATCTCTTCTTATATGGATACTGCGTCTGACCAGTCTCATTGAATGCAGGTGGTTCCGCCTGAAACGTGATACCTTTATTTGTACGACACGCTCCCGTGTAACTCCCACATCACCGTTATATGCCAGCGTAGGAGCATAAAATTCTACTATTTGTGCTGGGTGCATGGTTGGAAACTGAAGAAAATAATCGCTGATAAAAGAAACAAGCTTATAGCGAACTGGCCTTCTGATAACAACAGGTGCCTCTTCTTCATAATAATCGTCTTCATCCCGGTACCGTGGGATTGTCTGCCTGATCAGCTTCGTTAATGCCGTCGTATCCTTTCTGATATATTCATATTCTTCCGGCTCATATTTGCCACGCCTGTTAATTCGGGCAATACGTTTTTTAAGATGTGCCCACTTATGAAACCTGCCATTTCTCGGATCATAGGATCCGACAATGGTAGCTTGCCGCAATTGCACGATATATTTCTTGCTTCTGCCTTTTGCTTTTTTGAAAGTCCCTTTAACGGCTATTTTGAGGCCAATAAGTGTTTTGAGCTCATAAGCTCTGGCATTGCTGATTTTTAGTTCAATACGATGGATATTATTTTGTACTCTTGGCCTTCCTCTGCCGATGAGAACACAGGTTTTACCTTTTCGGTCGAGTACAAATTTATCAAGGGCACGTGCTCTGGTATATTGTGTTTTGACCATCCTTAGGGTTCCGGTAATTGTCCTGCCATCTTTAAAACAGGCAGCACTCACAGTCGTGGTCGAAAACATATAGAACAGAATTGGGAACATCAGAATATTTCTGAGCTTCGGGTACATTTATGGCTCCATGCACTTCTCTAATTATCAGCCTTGTTCAGACATATAAGCATTTCGATAGACAAAATCGAGGCATTGGTAACTATCAGGATCTAAAAGACGCACTTTTACAAAAACTGTTTGGGATTGTTTGATTTTTGTCTCATAAAAATCGCAAAGTAGATGTATATGTATTATTGGGCGACTGTGTCTTATACAAAGAGTGGTTCAGCGACTTGTATATTGGCATTCGGGTGCATATATCGATTTTTTTCATACATTTTTCCGGCAAAATTTAATGCTGATTTAGGGCGTGTCAATGGAACAACACTCACTTCTCCAACCCGCAATTTTTTTGGCTGCAGCAGCAATAGCAGCTCCTCTTGCGAAGCGTTTGAAGGTTGGGTCCGTATTAGGGTACCTGGGAGCGGGTATTCTGATAGGAGCAAGTGGATTAATACAATCTCATTCAGAGGTTAAAGGCGTCTTGCATGTTGGTGAGTTCGGTGTTGTCCTGTTGTTGTTCGTCATTGGTCTGGAGCTGCGGCCTCAAAGGTTGTTGTCAATGCGATCATCTATCTTCGGCCTTGGAAGTGCCCAGGTCTTCACCTGTGGCGTATTGCTGGCGATAGCTTCCCTGTTTGCCGGACCATTGTTTACTGTTGCCATACTCATAGGTTTTGCCCTGTCCCTGTCATCGACTGCCTTCGTAATTCAGGTTCTCGATGAAAAGGGGGAGTTATCAAAGAGACATGGTCGGATGGCATTCTCCATACTGCTGTTCCAGGACCTGTTCGCGATCCCGCTTATTGCAATTACACCGTTTCTGGTTGCTCAGGGTGCCCAGGGTCAGGTTATTAATCCTTTGGCCATCCTTAAGGCTGTTGGCACAATCATGGTCGTAGTGATACTCGGGAAGTTTATCCTGAGCCGTATGTACAAACTTATTGCTGCAACTGGCGTATCCGAAGCCATGACGGCAAGTGCCCTTCTGACAGTAGTCAGTGTGACAATACTTATGGAATGGGCTGATCTCTCTGCCGCACTGGGAGCTTTCATCGCAGGAGCACTGCTCGCGGATTCGCCGTACAGACACCAGTTACAGGCTGACTTAAAGCCATTTGAAGGATTGTTGCTTGGTTTATTCTTCACTGCAATAGGAATTTCCCTGAATATTGACCTCTTGCTGGCTAACCCATGGATCATTATTGCCATGACCTGCGGCCTCATACTGATAAAGGTATCGGTGTTATTCATTCTGGGAAGAATATGGGGGCTCTCAAATCAGTCAGCGAGAAGAATGGCATTTGTCCTGTGTCAGGGAGGAGAGTTTGCATTCGTAATATTCACAACTGCTGTCAATCTGAATGGAGCTGTCTCACAGGAAATGGTGGACTGGCTGACACTGGTTGTAACCCTGTCTATGATTGCAACCCCGTTCCTGCTTCTGTTCGATGATTTCCTGAATTCAATTCTGGATCGTTATAGATCTAAAGATATGAGCTTTGAGGAGCCACCTGAATCCAGAGGTCATGTGATCATTGCGGGTTTCGGTCGCTTTGGACAGGTTTTTGCCCGTGTGCTGCAGGCCAAGCATATACCGTTTACAGCACTTGATAAGTCTCCGGAGCATGTAGACTTTGTTAAGCGCTACGGGAACAAGATATATTACGGTGACGCCACGCGACTGGAGGTGCTTCGTGCAGCCCAGATAGAAAAAGCTGCTGCACTCATAATTGCCATTGATGATGTCGAGGGCAGTCTTCGGCTTGCCCAGATGGTAAAGCAGAACTATCCGGATCTGCCACTCTTTGTACGAGCCAGAAACAGAAGGCACGTTTACCAGCTCCTGCACATTGGCGTAGAAAATATATCTCGTGAAACTTTCCTCTCTGCTCTCGACTTAACCAAAGAGGTGCTGATTGGGCTGGGTGAGCCACCAAGCAGGGCAGCCAGGGATATTGAGACATTCAGAGATGCTGACAGACGTCTTTTGTATGAAGACTATAAGCATTATACAGATATTGAAAAACTGCAGGCCCGTGCAAAAACCGCCGCTAAACATCTTGAAGAGCTGTTCGAGCGGGATACTGTTGATGCAGAAAAAGAAGAGGTCGATAAGCAGAGCAAAAAAAATAAGCTTGCTGCCCCTTCCGAAGATGCAGAGAAAAATATGAAAGAAGAAAAGTCTGCTTCAAAAGACGAGGATGCAAAACAGGAAATCAAAGATGTTAAAGAGGAAAAGACAAAAGAGCTTATTTCTCAGTAATCTTCCAGACAGAAATAAAATGCTTTGATTGGCATATCCTGTAACTGTATTGTGTATATCAGAAACCGGAAAAGGGGGCCGTATGT
>JBOEGA010000154.1:0-14367 GCA_050633205.1 Methyloligellaceae bacterium
CAGAGGTTTCGCCGCCGGCGACGATAAGCCGTCGTATTCCGTTACTCACAGATTTTTTAGCGAGGAGTCCGAATGTCTGTTCCAACAAATGTGAGACATCCGGACCGCTGGTCTTTTGGATTCTCTCTACATTTTCCGGATCATCAGAACTGAAAACCAGACAAGGTTTGTTATCCTGCATCGCTATCCATTGCCAGATTTCTTCGGCGATTGATTTGGGATCATTGAGATTTTCAGGTTCGATTCGATAAGAATTAAATTCACCTTCAAATTCATGGATTTGTTCGCGTGTTGCAACCGAACAGCTACCTGCTAATACAAGCGTTGGTGCTGTGTCTGTTTTCATGGGTGTTTGTTTGATTTGATTTTCCGATTGCTGTGCATGAAGACGCGCCAAAGGCTCGGCCAGACCGGAGCTCCCTGTGATAAATGTATAATGTACAAACGAGCGGACTATAGTTTCTGCGTGATTATCGTTGAAATGATCTGGTACAAAATAACGCACACCGTTGAGTGATGATAGAACCTCATTGACAGCGTCAACTCCTTGATCAAGTAGCTGATAATTTATTTTTGCAGCCTTGCCTTTACCTTGTGCTTCAATCAGTTTCAGGAGACTGGATTCAGTCATGGGTGTTAAAGGATGGAAGCGCATGCTACTGTTTTCGAGTAAATCACCATTCACGAATAAATGACCTTCGAATACACTGCGTCCATTAACCGGTAGAGCAGGACTAATAATAGTCGCTTCCAGTTCGAAGGCTTCAAGTACGGCATCTATGACGGGACCGATATTACCTGTCGGGGTTGAATCGAATGTAGAGCAGTATTTGAAATAGAGTTGACGTGTATTCAATGATTGATGAAGCCACCGGAAGCAGGCGAGTGAATCAGTCACGGCTTTTTCTACGGGCTCTGTTCGAGACTTGAGCGCAATCACTATCGCCTGTATATCGGCAGCCGGAAGCCAGGAGTCATCGGGTAAACCCTCAATCATCACGGTTCTGAGGCCACCTTTTACAAGGAAAGAAGCCATGTCGCTGGCACCGGTAAAGTCGTCGGCAACGCAGCCTAATATCAATTGTTTGATACGGTTTTCTCCCAAATTGTGTAGTAGTATTTGAGCTGATAATAAGAATACTATAACGTATACATTAAAATATCCATAAAAGGACGAGATTACCGTGAAGCCCCTACCTGCTGCCGAAAAGAAATCCAAACTTTCTGATCAGGTCTTTACTACTCTGCGGAACATGGTTCTGGAGAATGACCTGAAAGTCGGTCACTACTATCTGGAGCAGGAGCTTGCAAAACAGCTCGGGGCGTCGCGTACGCCACTACGAGAAGCGGCTATTCGTTTACAACAGGAAGGATTAGTCGAAATCGTTCCGCGCCGGGGCGTTTATATCAAACCGATTCTTGCACCAGAAATGCGAGAGATTTATGAAATACTGTCCTGGCTTGAGACGGCTGCCATTTCATCGGCTTGCAATAACGGTATTGAGGCTTCCCGTATGGAAGAACTTGAAAGTGTACTTGAAAACATGAGCCGTGCGCTCGAAGAGGACGATCTGGATTTGTGGGCAAAAAATGATACGCGCTTTCATCAAATTCTTGTCAATCTTTCAAATAATAGCGAGATTATCAGGCTCGTTAACGGATACTGGGACAAAACCAACCGTGCACGAATGCTAACGTTACGTTTACGAACGCCACCGCGACAATCGACACAAGAGCATAGGGAGATGATTGAGGCGTTAAAAAAAGGTGATGCTGATAAAGCAATAGCGCTGAATTCAGCACATCGACAGCGAGCTGCAAAGGAACTAACAGATTTGCTGAATGTGCTGAATCCATAGATTCAAGTGCGTTTAATCTAAGCCTACATCTGAGGCTTTTCTAACGACAGGTTTGCAGCCTGGATCATCCACCCTCATCAAAACTGACTCTGTTTTTCGTCATGTATTTTCGTATTCAATCGACAAAATCGTGTTTGTTCGATGCCATCTCTTACCAAAATTCGTAACTTCGGTGCGAGCGGTTGACAAAGGGTTCGCGTTGGTGAATGATAAATACATCAACGTATACGTTAAATAATCCATTAAAATACTGTCGTTGATTCATAAACAGAATAGACCCGGACTGCAGCAACAAACCCCGGGGATTATCCAATTCGAGGAGATGTCAGATGAAAAAACTATATTCGGGGCTGCTTGCCGTTACTTTCACTATGTTGGCAGCTACTGCAAATGCTGCCGAAGTGTTGCGTTTCAGTCACACCGATAATCCGGGAGGTTCGCGACAGGCAGCGGCTGAAGAGTTTGCTAAAAAGGTCAAGGATTACACGGAAGGGCGTTATGAAATACGGATTTACCCATCAGGGCAACTTGCTAATGATCCCAAGGCAATCGAACAGCTTCAGCTGGGCGGTGTTGACTTCACTGTATCGGCGACGGGAAGTTATGCGACCCACCTGCCATCTTTGAATCTGACAGCGATGCCATTTCTCGTAGACAGTTATGAGCAGGGCTGGGAACTCTATGATAATTCAGAATGGCTGAAGGGAGAATTTGATAAGTTACCTTCAAAAGGTTTCAGAGTACTGGCAACCTGGGAAGCTGGCTTTAGAAGTTTTACAACCAAGGAACCTTTGACTTCTCCTGCTGATGCTGAGGGTGAGAAGATGCGGGTCTATCCCAATGATATGATCCGCTGGACTATGGAAGCGATAGGATTCCAGACGGTTGTGATGCCAATAACCGATGTGTATCTCGCCATTCAGCAGGGTACAGTTTCCGGTCAGGAAAATCCGGTTGACACCATCAAGTCACTTCGTTTTAACGAAGTAGCTCCGAATATTACCCTTACTCGCCATGTTTACAGTCCGTTGCCTTTAACCGTATCCGAATCGACTTGGCAGAAACTGTCTGATGCTGATAAGGACGCATTCTCCAAGGCTGCCACTGAAGCGGCAGCTTTCAGCCGTGACCTCGTTAAGAATTCGGTCGATAGTCAACTTGCGGAAATGACAGAAGCTGGCGCAACGGTATCTGTGCCTGAAATCGGACCGTTTAGAAAAGCTGTTGAATCGGTATACGACAAGGCCAGAGGCGTTTACGGTGCTGGCGAAGTTGACAAAATTCTTGCCGATGCCGCAGCTATTCGTGATGCGATACCAGCAAAGTAATCGTTCTTGAAATGGGCCGGAGTCATTAGAAGGCTCCGGTTATATTGTGTCGAGGATTTTGGTATGGATTATAGATCACACTATCCGCTGCCATTGAGATGGCTGAGTAACGGAGTTGATGTTACCTTGGCTCTCGCTGGGTTTTCCATCGTTTCACTGGTGTTTATAAATGCGTTACTCAGGGGCGCTGCTGGTTTTGATTTAGCCTGGTCGCTCGAAGTTACAGCCTTTCTGTTGTTGTGGAGTACCTTTCTGGGGTGTTCAGCGGCTATAGCGCGTGGCGCTCATATGAGGGTGACGGAGATAGTTGAACGTCTTTTTTCTGTCAGGTCGCAAAGAATCCTGTCCATCGCAATCGATATTATCATCGTGCTTATCATGCTCAGTCTGATAAAAACAGGATTTGATATTTCGGCACATACCTGGGATCAAAAGACCACGGTGCTTTATTGGCCGGTTGGTCTCTTGTATGCGTCGATGCCAGTTGGTATTGCTTTATCGCTGATATTTCATATTTACAACCTAATTCATGATGTGCGTTTTCCGACACAGCTTGAAGGCCATCATAATGATGGTGCGGAGGATCACGCGTGATTTTGCTGTTCGTTGTTTTTGTCTTTTTGACCACTGTGTTTCTTGGTGTACCGTTGGTCTGGTCTATTCTTCTGACAGCAGTTTTACCAGTCATTGTATTTGATCTCGGATTTCCACTACAGGCTCTGTATCTGAATTTTATAGGTGGTGTGGAGCCTAACCACTTTCTGGCGATACCTCTGTTTATCATTGCGGGTGAACTGATGAGCCGCGGAGGTGTGGGATTGCGAATCATCGGATTCGCGAGAGCTGCATTTGGTTTTATGGCCGGCGGTCTCGGTATGGTTGTTGTTGGCGCTTCCATGATATTTGGTGGCATTTCCGGATCGGCGATTGCAGATAGTGCCGCGATTGGTTCAGTCATGATCAACAATATGGCTAAGGAAGGTTATGACAAAGCGTTTTCAGCTGGATTGGTGGCTGCGGCAGGAACTATCGGGATTATCATTCCCCCGTCGATTCCGATGTTGATCTACGGATTTGTAGGAAACGTTTCGGTAGCAGATTTATTTTTAGCCGGAATGGTGCCTGGATTTGTATTTGGACTTTTCTTCATGGGGGTTTGCTACTACGTCGGAAAATCTACGGGTTGCGATCCGGGTGGTCGTACTACAACTCGTAAGGAATTGATCAGTTCATTTATTGATACAGCTCCTGCGCTATTTATGCCAGTTCTGATTCTGGGTGGCATTTTCTCAGGGTGGGTTACGCCGACAGAAGCCGCCGCGCTAGCGGTAGTGTACGGATTGATTGTGACTATCTTCGTTTACCGAGATTTCAGCATAAAGGAATTGCCGTCTTTGATGATTGATGCGTTCGTTACCAGCTCTGTTGTTATGGTGGTAATTGGCGCAACGACGGTACTTGGCTGGTTGATTACACTTGAGCAAATGCCGCAAATATTGGCCAATTTTGTTCAAATGGTATCCAATGGTCCTTGGATGTTTCTGCTGTTGGTAAATGTGGTGCTTTTACTGCTCGGACTTGTTTTGGATCCAGTTCCAGCTATTTTACTGACCGCTCCCTTGTTTTTACCAACCGCTCAATTATATGGAATTGATCCGGTTCATTTGGGTGTGATCATGACCTGTAACGTTGCTGTAGGGCTGTTTACGCCTCCAGTAGGCGCAACACTCTATGTTGCATCTCGTATATCAGGGGTCGGTGTTTTGTCGATTGCCAAGGCTATGGCTTTGCTGTATCTGGTCGCAATTTGTGCGCTATTACTGGTCACTTACGTACCGTCAGTGTCCATGACCATGGTCGAGTTGTTTCGTTAAGAGCTGCCAAAGAGGAAAATTAATCATGCTTGCAGTAGTGGTTCAATTCACGGTGAAGAAGGAATCGTTCGGTGAGTTTATGCCGTTGATGCTCGAAAATGCTGCGGAGTCACTTAAGGTCGAACCGGGTTGTCATCAGTTTGATGTGTGTACAGATCCAGTCTTGCCCGGAGAAATCCTGCTGTATGAAATTTACACAGACAGAAAGGCGTTTGATGATCATCTGAATTCAATTCACTTCCAGAGTTTTAATGCCAATGTCGAGTCGATGGTTTTGGAAAAAGATATTAAGATTTTTACCGACGTGATTCAATCCTAGAAAGAAGTGCTCAGGTTGTATAATGCAATGAAAAAAGAATCAGAAAAAAAACTTAGAGTTGCTTGTGTTGGCGCGGGGTACTTCAGCCGATTCCACTATGATGCGTGGCATCGAATTCCGGAAGTGGAGTTAGTTGCAGTATGCGATAGCAGTCTGGAGGCAGCACAAGAAGTTTCCAGGCAATACAATCTGGATGCCGTGTACGGGAATGTGACAAGACTGCTCGAAAATGAACAAGTAGATTTGGTCGATATCATTATTCCTCCGGAAGGACATGCGACAACAATAAATGCAGTGGTGGAGCACGGTCTCCATGCGGTTTGTCAGAAACCCTTCGGTGTAAATCGGCAAGAAGCCCAGCAAATGACTGAGAAGGCGCGTGTCGCTGGCACCGAATTGATCATTCATGAAAATTTTCGCTTTATGCCATGGATACGAAAAATCAAATCCATTGTTTCAAGCAATATTTTGGGGCAGATCCTGAATGCCCGGTTTTGTTTGCGAACAGGTGACGGGCAAGGTGCAGATGCTTACCTCGATCGGCAGCCCTATTTTCAGACTATGGAGCGATTACTTATACATGAAACGGCTATACATTTCGTAGATTGTTTTCGATTTCTTTTCGGAGAACCAACAAGTCTGTATGCACACTTGCGCCGATGCAATCCAGTGATAAAAGGGGAAGACTCTGGTCTGGTCCATTTTGAGTTTTCAAATGGTTTGTCTGCGGTGTTTGATGGCAACCGCCTGCTCGATCACGCATCGGATAATACCCGACGCACATTTGGAGAAATGTGGATTGAAGGCACAGAAGCCACACTACGGCTTGATGGTAAAGGCCGTTTGTTCTTGCGCAAATTTGGTGAATCTGATGAGACAGAGATGCATTATTCCTGGACTGATAAGGGGTTTGCAGGAGATTGTGTTTATTCTTTGAACTCCCATATTGCTGCACACTTTCTTTCCGGTGGATCTGTGGAGAATCGTGCAGAAGAGTATCTTAATAACCTCGATATTGAAGAGGCTATTTACCACTCTCACGCTGAAGGCAGGAGAATAGAATTATGAATCAACAGCGAAGCGAAAATAGGGGTTCATATGTATGAGTTTTGATTTCTCTCAATTGAACTGGAACGGAAACGACCTCAATCGTCCTGAATGTGTGCTGGCGACTCAGGCAGGGTATTTATATGTCTCGGACTTTCGAGGAGGCGTAACTGAAATTTCGCCTAATGGGGAACAAACGTTCTTTGGTGGGAAACCCGTTGAGGGGGTTGGGTTGCTCAAGCCCAACGGTATTGCTTTGCTGGAAAATGGAGATTTTCTGATCGCTCATCTAGGTGATGAACGCGGTGGTGTTTTCAGAGTTACCCGGGATGGGGATTGTTCACCGTTGATAACGGACATTAACGACGAGCCTTTGCCACCCAGCAATTTTATCTACCTCGATCGGCAGGGTCGTTTATGGCTTACCGTTAGCACTCGTATATGTCCTCGAGCAGATGCTTATCGGCCCGGAATTTCGGATGGATTTATCGCTATCATTGAAAACGGCAAAGCCCGAATTGTAGCTGACAATCTTGGTTATACCAACGAGGTCTATGTTGATCCAGAAGGAGATTTTCTCTATGTCAATGCCACGTTCAGCAGGGAACTCATCCGTTATCGAATCGGCGAGGACAACACATTGCTAGATAAGCAAGTGATTACACGTTTTGGTGGGGGAACGTTTCCGGACGGACTCACAAAAGACAAAGACGGAAATTTTTGGGTAACCAGTATTGTAAGTAATAGAGTTATTCGAGTAAGACCGGATGGCGGGCAGGAGATTATTCTGGAGGATAACGACCCTGATCATTTGAAATGGGTAGAAGCGGCATTTCAGGACGGAACAATGGGAAGACCCCATTTGGATGATATTAAAAGTCATAGTCTGAAGAGTATTTCGTCGCTGGCTTTCGGCGGAGAAGATCTTTCGATACTAAATATGGGCTGTTTGCTGGACAGAAAGATTCCGGCAATCGCAAGCGATGTTTTGATTGAAGGGGGAGTGAACGGAATCGCTCCGGCGCACTGGACGTTCGATAATTCACGCGTTAATTAAAATCTATAGCAAACAATAATACAGATGCGGGAACATTCAATGAGAAAATTCAGTGTCGCGGTGATGCCTGGTGACGGCATCGGACTTGAGATTACACCACCAGCAGTGGAGCTGGTGAGGGAAGCCGCACGTCAATACAACGTAGAGTTGGAATTTAAGACTGTAGAGGCTGGTGCACAGTATTATCTGGATACAGGTGATGGATTTCCTGAAGAGCATTTTGAGCAAGCAGCTGTTGCGGATGCCATCTATCTGGCAGCAATGGGTCTGCCTGAAGTGCGATACCCCGATGGCACAGAGGTTGGACCGCAGCACGATCTAAGGAAACGTTTGAAACTGTACGCAGGGGTCAGACCTTGCCGTACGATGCCAAATTTACCGTTGCCGCTGGCGGATCCACGCAGCAAAGAACTGGATTTTGTGATTGTACGGGAATCCACGGAAGGCATATTTGCTGAACCCAGATCTCATGATCTGGATACTGACGAAGCTGCACATAATTTGATTAGGGTTACTCGAGATACTTCCCGCAAATTGTTTGAATTCAGCTTTCGACTGGCAGAGCGTCGGAAATTACGTGGGCACCCCGGGCTCGTCACATGCTCTGATAAGGCCAATGTGCTGTCTTCGCAGTTCTTCTTTCGAAACGTTTTTTATGATGTTGCAAATCAGTATTCAGACATTCAAGCGGATCATCAGTATGTCGATGCAACCGCTCTGGACCTTGTCCGGTGTCCCTGGCGTTATGATGTAATCCCAACAGAAAACCAGTTTGGCGATATTCTGTCCGATATTGCGGCGGCCTTAATGGGAGGAATGGGTATGTCATCTTCTGGCGAGATCGGTGATCATAACGCTGTGTTTCAACCGTGCCATGGCTCTGCGCCCGACATTATGGGCGAAGGCAAAGCTAACCCGACGGGCATGATTTTATCAGGTGCATTGATGTTGGATTATCTCGGGGATAAATTTGATGTACCTGATTTGGTCAGTGCTGGCCAGCGACTGGAAGGTTCGGTGATGGAAGCCTATCGTTCCGGAGACTTGCTGCCTTACGAGCTGGGTGGACAATCTGGAACACGCGAAATTACCGCCGCTATAGAAAAAAGTCTGTCATCACTCTAGTGGTTTACGCGCGGAGTGTGGTGCTTAACGCCATTTCGCAGTCACAAATACACTCGAAATTATGGTCTTCAGTTCGATGACTGCAGCGGAAGCATTCCATCCATGTATATGTCGGTGATCAGATTATGGATGTTACACAGGCTTGTTCGCGATACAAGTGCATGTGAACTCTATATTTAATACTCAAGGAAATATGATAATAATCAATGGGTTAATAATCCCTTGATTTGCTTTTAAGCACTACTGTCACGTGAATTTGATTGCTATAAAAACGACGGTGAGCATAAAAGCAGCCTCAACTGCGATTAATCCCCAGGAAATACCGGGCGGGTTCTTCAGTTCGTTTCGTGCGGTGTGAATATTCATTGATCAATTCCTCTTTAACCGACATAGACAAAGCTTTAGAATCAGACACGCGTTACATTTGTGGCTCTATTGTGCTGTCTATGTATATACATTGTAGCATAATATATGCACAATCCTGTTGCTACCTGATTAACTGGTAAGAATGTCTATGTCGAAGTCCAAAATCCTCAACATCAGAATAGATCCTGATATGAAGAAAAAAGCTCAGAAACTTGCAGAGGAAGACGGACGCACACTGTCCAACTGGGTCACGCGATTAATTGAAAAAGAACTCAAAAAATTGAAGAAAGCCAGTAAAGAGAAGACAGGTCAGGACGAAAAGTAGCTTGCGCCTCCAGCAACAAACCGTCTCACAGTCGTAGATTTGAAAGAAAATCCAGCGGCCTGTCAGGAAACAGGGGGCCACTTGCGTGATTCAGACAGAACCTCATATTGTTGCTGGTAATGGCGTATGAGTTTATTTTGACGCTTTACACCTTCCTTGCCATAGCGATCTTCAATCTCTGGTAAAGACCTCAGCAACTCATGTAATAGATGCACAAGATTGGACGGTTTTTGACTAACCATGATGGCTCACCTGACGTGTAACGGGGTCGAAAATTTCAAGCAGAAGGGCTTCCCCTTATTAAAGAGTAGACCAAATTCCTGATCTGTCATCTAACCGAGCTGTTCCGGGCTTCAGCAAATCACGGAACCAATTAACATTTCTTCTATCTCATAAGGAGGTTTTGGCAAAGGCTCACCGACTATGCGATTGATCCGTACACTGATTTTGTTGCCCGTTCTGTTTTCAGTGGCTTGTGCAAGTGCCACGGAAAAGACGGTTAAGGGTGAAGAACTGGAGCCTCAGTCCAGAATAATTGAAGTGGGTGGTAGCGATATTGAAGTCCTATTCAATCAAGGTGTCCACGGCGCTGATAGTGATCGATGGATTGAGTGGGTCAGGCGGTCAGCGGAAACGGTTTCGGACTATTACGGCGGATTTCCTGTCAAAGAGGTTGGTGTAAATCTTGTGATGGATACAGGTTCCGGTGTCAAAACGGGTAGAGCTTATAAAGGCGTCGACAAACCGCAGTTGATTGTCTGGGTCGGAACTGATTCTCTGGATTCAGAGCTTAAGAATGACTGGATCATGATTCATGAAATGATCCATCTGGCTACAGCGAGTCTGCCGCGCAGACATAACTGGTTGGAAGAAGGGTTGTCTGTTTATATAGAATCTGTGTCTCGCGCTCAAAAAGGTTACCTGTCAGAGGAAAGAGTCTGGAAGGAGTTTTTCAGTCGTATGCCTCAGGGTCAGCCGTTCAGCGGAGATAACGGCCTCGATAATACGCGAACATGGGGCCGTACCTATTGGGGTGGCGCCATTTTCTGTCTACTGGTTGATGTTGCCGTTCGCGAACACACGAATAACAAAATGAGCTTGAAAAACGCTGTTCAATCCGTTGTTAAGGAAAACCTGACGATGGACACTAATGCGACAATGGATGATATTCTCAATGCCATGGATAGGGATTTCGATATTCCACTGGTTCGTCGTATCTATGAAACGTATGCCCATTCACCGAAACCATTTGGCCTGGAAAAACTTTGGCGCGATCTCGGTGTAAATGTATCAGGAGGGAGTGTAACCTTTGATGATGCTGCGCGCCTCGCTTACATACGAAAGGCGATTACGCACGATTCCTGATAACAAATGCCCTAGCGTTTTATTGTAAAACCTTTCCCTGATCCTCGCGTTATCAAGTTAAGGATGGCCAGTCTGCCAATTCTATTCTTTAAACATTCCTGTCTATGCGCATCGAAGTATCCTTTATCGAGACGGTATGATTCGAAATTCAGTTTCTGAACCAAGTTGCATTTTTCAACTGGACATCCGCCAATCGAAAATTAGTAATCTCCGACATGTATTAAAAAATTTATTTGTAGCGACTATAATTAATATTTTTAATTAAAATTACACAAATTTTTCGTGAACATTTAGCCTAATCGAGCGGCTAATGCCCAATGATCTTAATACAAACACTTATTCTATTTTGGAGCGGTTCATGAAAATCAGTCTTCGAAGCCTGGCGATAGCCAGCGTGTTGCCAATTACTTTGGCTATTTCCATTCCTTTGTCCTACGCTGATCCTGAAGTCAGTGCCGAGGCTACATTGTACGAACGACTCGGTGGCTATAATGCTATTGCCGCAGTAGTTGATGATGTATTTCCTCGATTGGCAGGCGATGAAAAATTGAAACGTTTTTGGCAGCATCGAGGGAAGGATGGCATTGCGCGGGAGAAACAATTGCTCATTGATTTCTTTGCAGAAAAATCTGGCGGACCACTTTACTACACCGGTAGGGATATGAAAGTTCTACACGAAGGTATGAAAATCAACAATACCGATTGGAAGATCCTTATCAAAGCCGTGAATCAGACATTGGATAAATTTGAATTGCCAACAAAAGAACGTGATGATCTGATGGAATTTATTGAATCAACCAAAAAAGATATCGTTGAATTATCCTGAAAATGCATGCTTTAGATACTATGAGTAATTGAAAGGCTTGTGAGAGTCTGAATGTTATCGGACTCTCCAGCTTAAATTAATAGTCTGTGTAATAGATTGTTCGTAATACGTAAGAAGAAAAATCAGCCGACTAACAGTGCTGAACTGCGATAAACCAAATGAATTGAGCGGCCATTGATCTCCAGGTTAGTCTCGACAATAGCTATCACTCTTCAGTAGTTCTAGTTTGCATACGCAAAGATAGACAGTCTATTCGTATTACGATTGCAACCTTACCCATCTGGTAAAATTGCGCAGATTTTCGGTGTTCCTCCAGTTTAGAAAACAGTTCGATCATTAATAGTTTCAGCCTATGATTGGATTTTTAAATACAATTTAACTATAAACTCCAGTTTGCCTAGACTAGTCCTCGTACTTCCCCAATCATTCACTCAAGGAGAACAATTATGGGTAGCGCACAACGCCTGTTGATGATTACGGTTGCGATACTGGTTTTGACCGGTGTAGGCTTGACGGGCTGGAATGAAGCACATTGGTTTCTGTATGTAGTGTCGGGATTACTTGCTTTTGCCGGTGTCAGTGGTTTCTGCATTACCTATTCGCTGTATCAGAAGCTTGGACTCAAATAGCTTGTGGAAATGGGCAGGCTGAATACCGCAGCTTGCTTTTTGAAACCATCAGAAGAGAATCAATGAATATTAACCAGTTACGTTTTGTGCAAGCTGTTGCAGAGATTGGCTCTTTCAGCCAGGCTGCGGAGCGGTGTTGCGTTACCCAGCCAACACTTTCCAATGGTATCGCTCATCTGGAAGAAGAGCTTGGCGGCAAACTCTTTGAGCGCAATACACGTAGCGTTAATTTGACGCCTCTTGGACGTCACTTATTACCACTTATTGATCAAATTCTGGACAGTCTCTGTGAACTTAAATCTTCCGCACGTGCCTGGTACGAGCCGGATCACAAGCTGATTCGTATCAGTTTATCTCCCGTCATCGACATGAAAATTGTTCAGAAATTAGTGGCGTCATTTCAGGAAATTCACCCTGATGTTGAGTTTTTTTTCAAGGAATGTTTCTTGGATGACATGCATGGCAGGTTAGACAGAGATCAGGTTGAAGTGGCTTTTCAACCGAGTCAGGAACGTCGGATTGGCTGGGAAAGGCAACCCCTGTACGCAGAACCTTTGCTCTATTTACCCAGAAGCGGAAGTCAGTTGGAACAAGACGGCGAGCACGTAGATTTGATAGAATTATCCAACGACCCCTTGATTTTTACGGTTGATGGTTGTGGTCTGGCTAATGCGACTCGTCGCTTGTTCGAAAAGGAATGTGTCGACTATACCTCTTATCCTGGACAGGCACTTATGTACACGGTCGTGGAAGAGTGGACTGAGATTGGCATAGGTGCAGGTATTCTACCTAGCTCAAAACTGACAGTGCAGAATCAAACGGCTCGCCCGTTGCTGATAAACGGAAAATTTGCAATGCTGGAATGTGAAGCTACCTGGAAGACCACCGGTACGCAACATCGCCATGTCGCTGAATTTATACAACATCTGCACAAAAATCATACTGCAACAGCATTATCTCTCTCGAAGGTTCATTGAATAGTTTACTTTTTATCGTGTTCATCGCTTTACATTCAGTCTGTTTCATATGAGTGAATTTCATATATTCAAAAATCCAATAAGACCATTCGTAAATAGAATTTATTGATCGCTCCCTTCCACTCTATGCTATTCAGCAGACTCTTTGGTCAAACTGAGGCAAAAGGAAGAGTAGTACCATGAATACAAGTGTTATTGAGCTGCTAGCGTTCGGACTGTTTGTTGTGATTGCAGGTGTGTTCATGCTTATCAGCTTGGTTCGGGAGCTAGCTCCGATGGATAGGCGCCGTTGGCTTTTAGCGATAGGGCTTGGCGCAGGAGTGATCACATTCGGACTGAAAATAGCTATGATAGTAACGCTTAGTACATTCCCTGAATTTACCATTGAATTGTTGCCGAAACAGGTATACGTGCGCAAACTAAGTGACGATGTCGCTTATCAGCACACAGCATTAGATAATGAGACAGTTAAAAAAAATTACATATGGGAGGCACTTCCTGCAACGGCTCCCTATCCAATCGACAATCCAACTACACCCGAGAAGGTTGCGTTAGGGAAGAAGCTTTTCTTTGACAATACGCTATCTGCAGATGAATCTCTCTCATGCGCTTCCTGCCATGAATTGTCATCGATAAAGGGTGGTGCGGACGGACTTTCACAAGCCATTGGCATTTATGGCCAACAAGGAAAACGCAACGTACCTACTGTTCTGAATGCGGCGTTTCAGCGAGTGCTTTTCTGGGACGGGCGTGTCAGTTCTCTGGAAGAACAGGCAAAAGGGCCTTTGACCAATCCTGTTGAAATGGGCATGCCCTCGCTAAATAGTGTGGAAGAAAGAGTAAAAAGTAACGCTGGCTATCAGCAAGAGTTTGCTAACGCATTCCCCGGTAGCCCTGTTATTTCAATAGACAATATCGTTAAGGCAATCGCTGCTTACGAACGTACACTTATAACACCGATGTCACCGTATGACCGTTTTATTGGAGGTGATTCCAGCGCATTGACGAAAATACAATTAGAAGGAATGGCTCTTTTTGAGAGTACCGGATGTGTTAACTGTCACTCGGGACCCAATTTTAGTGGCGCAAGTGTATACGGTGAAAACGCAGCGTATCGTGCATTTCCGGCTTTTCTTAATTCTGATTATAGTCAACGCTATCAATTCACGGAAGACGTAGGCGTTGTAAATGGTAACTCCAAATCACTCAGGGGTGTGTGGCGAATACCATTTTTACGCAATGTTGCTCGAACTGCTCCCTACTTTCATAT
>JBOEGA010000155.1:0-23071 GCA_050633205.1 Methyloligellaceae bacterium
GTGTTGAAGAGCTCGGTGATAAAGTTTCTGAGTCTGACAAAAGTGCTGTTGAAGCTGCTGCTGCTTCACTACAGGCTGCACTTGATGAAAAAGACGCAGATAACAATGAAGATATCAAAGCAAAGACAGAGACACTTGCTCAGGCTGCAATGAAGCTTGGTGAAGCCATGTATCAAAACGCAGGTGATACGGGTGGTGAATCAGAGCCAGGTGCGGCATCTTCTGAAAAAGATGATGATGTTGTGGATGCTGACTTTGAAGAAGTGAAAGATGATAAAAAATCATCCTAACTTTTCAATGATATAGAGTAGTTTTAGATAGCCCCCAATTTTTTGGTCTCTTATACAGACTGAATTTCAAATTGGGGGCTATTTTTATGTGTTTTTTGTATAGATATTGATATAGTGTCAAAAGATGTGTTAAAGCCTGTTTTTGTCCTTGCAAAAATGAAGCAAGGCGTTACGGGATTTTCTATTGAAATTAGATCAAAACATAATGATATAGAGATTACGGACCACACACACGAGTGGCTGTCCCTTTAAATCAAGCCAGTCTATATGAACATTGTTGTTCATGACCAACAAGTCACATGAGATGCTATAAGCAATGGGTAAGCGCGACTATTACGAAGTTCTGGGTGTTTCCCGGACTGCCACAGACCAAGAAATAAAAAGTGCCTTTCGTAAACTTGCGAAGGAGTACCATCCTGACCGCAACCCAGGCGATGCTGAAGCTGAGCAAAAATTCAAAGAAGTAANNCGTATGGCGATGAAGTATCATCCGGACCGTAATCCGGACGATAAAGAAGCCGAAGACAATTTCAAAGAAGTAAACGAAGCTTATGAGGTTCTGAAGGACCAGCAAAAGCGCGGAGCATATGACCAATTTGGTCACGCGGCGTTTGATGGTTCTGGCGGATTTGGTGGCGCTCAACATGGGTTTGGAAATGACTTTTCAGCATCCATGTCGGAGATTTTTGACGATCTGTTCGGTGAGTTTATGGGTGGCCGGCAGACACGAGGCCGTTCCAAGTCCAGTCGCGAACGTGGCAGTGACCTTAGATATAATATGGAAATTTCTCTGGACGAGGCCTTTAAAGGCAAAAGCGCCCAGATTGAAGTTCCTGCAAATGTGGGTTGTGAAGACTGTGACGGTTCCGGAGCTGAGAAAGGCTCTGCTCCAAGCAGTTGCCCTTCATGTGCCGGTGCGGGTAAAGTTCGTGCCAGCCAGGGTTTCTTTACGATAGAACGCACATGCCCTACATGTCAGGGACGTGGTGATATTATTGATGCTCCATGTAATTCCTGTAGCGGGTCTGGCCGTGTTACAAAAGAACGTACACTTTCAGTAAATATACCGGCGGGTGTAGAAGACGGTACACGTATTCGCCTTGCGGGTGAAGGAGAAGCCGGGCTTCGTGGTGGAGCACCTGGAGATCTTTATATCTTCCTTTCAATTTCCCCTCATGAGTTTTTCCAACGTGATGGTTCAGACCTGTTCTGCAGGGTTCCTGTTGCAATGACAACGGCAGGTCTTGGTGGTGAGATTGAAGTTCCCACACTTGAAGGCGGACTGACACGAGTAAAAATTCCTGAAGGTACGGAAACTGGCAAGCAGTTTCGTCTGAAGGGTAAAGGTATGCCTGTTTTGAGATCTAAACTCACAGGTGACCTGTATATTCAGGTTGAAGTTGAAACGCCGAAAAACCTTACACGAAAGCAAAAAGATATTCTTCGTGACTTTGAGCGTGTTGCAACTAAAAGCACCAGCCCTGAGTCTGCCGGATTCCTTAATCGTGTAAGAGAGTTCTTTGACAAGACTGAAGAACAAAAATAACGAGTCAATCACTTTAGATAAAGCCAGGTGATACGATATGAGTCATCCCAAGCTCCTCTTTTTTGCAGGCAGTGCAAGAACTGATTCCCTCAATAAGAAATTTGCCAGATGCGGTGCTAAGCTTGCCCAGGATGCTGGTATAGCAGCAACTTTTCTGGACTTAAGAGATTACCCTCTTCCCATATATGACGGGGATTTTGAGGATGAATCCGGTGTGCCTGAAAATGCGGGCAAACTTAAAGAGATCGTTGAACAGCATGACGGTGTGTTTATTATTTCACCGGAATATAACTCTTCAATTCCTCCTTTGCTCAAAAATGTGCTGGACTGGATAAGCCGTGTTAAAAATGATGACGGCTCTTCATCTGCTGCATTTAAAAACAAGCCGACTGCATTAGGGGCGGTTTCTCCGGGAGGACTTGGGGGAATGAGAGTTCTGATCGGACTTCGTCCTATTATTGCCAATGGCTATAATGCTCTGGTTATCCCTGAACAGATTTCTGTACCGGGTGGTGATAAAGTCTTTGATGACGATGGCATGTTAACGGATGAGAAAGTCACTCAGAGGTATATTTCAGCTATTAAAAGTCTAAAGTCCGTTGCTGAACGGATGAAGTAAGGTTTCTTCCATGATTAAACATGCCAAAGACCGTCTTATTGTTGCTCTTGATGTGCCAACACCTAATGATGCGCGAAAGCTTATACAGGAGCTGGGCGGTAATGTCGGCGTTTATAAAATCGGGCTGGAGCTTTTATTTGCCGGTGGTGTACCGTTAATGGAGAAGCTTATTGAGACAGGCCACAAGGTGTTTGTTGATGCAAAGCTTCTGGATATTGGAAATACTGTTGAGCGGGCTGTTACGAATATTGCGCGTTTAGGAGCTACTTTCCTGACCATTCACGGGACTGACCGCAAAACTATGGATGCGGCAGTGAAAGGGCGCGGAAACAGTGATCTGAAATTGCTGGCCATAACTGTTCTCACTAATCTGCAGCATAATGATCTGGCTGAGCAGGGCATTACGATGTCTGGTGAGAAGCTGGTTCGTCACCGGGCCAAGATGGCTGAAGAGGCTGGATTTGATGGAGTTGTTGCTTCCGGGCTGGAAGCTGCAAAGATCCGTTCAGATTGTCATCCGGGGTTTAATATTGTTACGCCTGGTATTCGGCCGGAATGGGCAGACGCAGGAGATCAGGCGCGGATTGTTACGCCAGCAAAAGCTATATCGCAGGGTGCTGATTATATTGTGATCGGGCGGCCGATTACGCAGGCTGTTGATCCCCTTAAAGCAACTATGATGGTTATCGAAGAAATAGAAAGTGCTGTGCAGAAAAAATAGCCTCAGGTTGCCGGATTAAATGTCCGGCATTTCTATTCTGGATATTGTGCACGCAGCCTGTACCGTGTTTCTTAAAAGACAAGCAACAGTCATCGGGCCGACACCTCCTGGAACAGGTGTTATGAATCCGGCGACTTCCTTTACACCAGCATAGTCTACATCACCAACAACACGGGTTTTGCCTTCACCTTTTTCAGGAGCCGGGATGCGGTTTATGCCGACGTCAATCACAGTGGCACCGGGCTTTACCCATTCAGCTTTTACCAGTTTTGGACTTCCGACTGCAGCTACAAGAATATCTGCCCGGGATATAATTTCCTCAATGTTTCTTGTTCTTGAATGTACCATTGTAACTGTACAGTTTTCATTCAGAAGAAGTTGTGCAACCGGCTTACCAACAAGGTGTGAGCGCCCCATTACCACGGCATGAAGTCCGCTTAAATCCTTATGTATCTGTCTCAGCATGATCAGGCAGCCCAGCGGTGTACAAGAGACAAAACCTTTCTGCCCAAGCGCGAGGTATCCTGCATTCATCGGGTGTAAGCCATCGACATCTTTTTGGGGAGAGATAGCTTCGATAACCACTTTGCTGTCTATATGATCTGGCACTGGTAACTGAACCAGAATACCGTGGACTGCAGTGTCGTTATTAAGTTTTTCAATCAGTGATAAAAGTTCTTCCTGAGTTGTCTCAGCAGGAAGTACATGTTTGAATGACTGCATTCCCAGCGCGACAGTAGTTTTCGCTTTGCTATTCACATATATTTCGCTGGCAGGATCATCTCCGACCAAAACAACAGCCAGACCGGGTGTAATATTGTGGTTTGCCTTTATGTCTTTTACTGCTTTTTCGATACGGGACTGTAAATCTGCGGCAATGGGTTTGCCTTTGATAATCTGAGCCTGACTCATTATTAGATCTCCTACTTCAAAGCCTGCAGTGCCGTAGACAACTTATTTTCAAGCTCGTCCTGATTTCCAGAAAGTTTCAGGGTCTTTATTCTCGATTTGCTGCCTGAATGCAACTCAATATCTGATTTTGGGTGGTCAAGCCATTTGGATATCAGCTTTATTAGCGCGGTGTTGGCTTTTCCTTTTTCAGGAATGGCACGGACTCTTGCCTTTATCACCGGCCCGTCCGGGGTATCTTCAAAACCAAATACGGCATCCCTGTCCGCTTTTGGGATCAAGCGGATAGAGATGGTGATACCGGATTCTTTAGTGATTAGTTTTTACTCCGATTCAAGGAACCAAGGGGTAAACATATGTCTGCAGATACCGAATAAGGAGAATTACCAATAAAGACAAGGCTATTGGTGACAGGTCAATTCCCCCTGAAGGGAAATTCAGACGACGGTATAGCAGATTATAAACTGGTTTCAGCGCTGGCTCAGTAATGTCATACAAAAACTTACCAACCATATTTACAAACTGGTTGCTGGAGTTGATGACATTGAACGAGTAAAGCCAGCTATATATTACCCTACCAATAATCATGTAGAGGTAGAAATTGAGTATCAAGACAATTATCTCGACAATTGGCTTCATTTGTTTTTGTCCATTCTCATTTGAATTGCCCGGTTTGATAAAGACAATATCGCAAAATAGCTAATCTCTTCAATAACCATAGGTTATTCGGTAAAGACAATAACATTTTGATAATAACACCCGTGTTTTACGGACTCATCAATTGTTATGGTAAATTCTGACGAACATATTCTCCGCAGTTATTGTCTGACATTAACCCTGTTTGTTTCAAGTCATGTGCCTGAAAGTATTATTTGGGGTGTTGCCACATAATAATCAACTTTTTGCATGTCTAGTTATGCTGAACAAAAATATGCGTCAGGGAGCTATAACAATGACTAACGATGTCCATAACAGATTTATGCGTGAGCAGCATGAGAAACGCCTGGTTCAGGATGAGATTGCAGCCAATGCCGCTTCAGCAGAACTTATTGCCGAGCGTATTTCGGCAAAACTGGCAGAGCAAAATGATATTATTTACAAGATTGGCCAGCAAAACGGACGTACGACAGTGATTGCCTATATTTCACTTATTATCGGCGCTATTGCTGCAGTGGGGCAGTTATTCGGGCCGCTTAATCTCTGGTAGGTTTTAAGAAGATGTGCCTGTCAGGCTGCTAACAGGCACATCACTATTTTTATAGAATGAATTTTGACAGATCTGCGTTTTTAGCAAGATCACCAATATGTTTTTCTACATAAGCTTTATCGACAACAACTTCACCATCAGGGTGATCAGTGGCATCGAATGAGATTTCATCAAGAACTCTTTCTATCACAGTCATCAGACGGCGAGCACCGATATTTTCGACGCTTGAGTTTACTTCAACCGCAACACTTGCGATTGCATCAATACCATCTTCAGAAAACTCAAGATCAATGCCCTCAGTTTTCATCAGTGCTTTATACTGTTTGATAAGGCTTGCTCTTGTTTCTGTCAGAATTTTTACGAAATCTGCTTTCGTCAACGCTCTTAATTCTACTCGAATCGGCAGGCGGCCCTGAAGTTCCGGTAGCAGGTCAGATGGTTTTGCTACATGGAAGGCACCTGATGCGATGAACAGAATATGATCGGTTTTTACCTGACCATATTTTGTTGCGACTGTGGTTCCTTCAATCAGAGGAAGCAGGTCTCTCTGAACGCCTTCTCTGCTCACATCGCCGCCTGTACGCTCTGAACGAGCACAGATTTTGTCAATCTCATCAAGAAATACAATACCGTCATTTTCTACGGCTGTTACGGCTTCCTGAACGATCTGATCTTCATCAACGAGTTTATCGCATTCTTCAGCAATCAAAGCTTCGTAGCTATCTTTGACTGTTATTTTTTTCAGCTTTGTTTTGTGATTGAAAGCCTTGCCCAGCATATCGTTCAGATTGATCATTCCAACCTGACTGCCTGGCATTCCAGGGATTTCAAAGCTTGGCATTCCACCACCAGTATCAGCGACCTCTATTTCAATTTCTTTTTCATTCAGCTCGCCGGTACGCAATTTTTTGCGGAAGCTTTCCCTTGTTGCTTCTCCTGAATCACGAACGAGTGCATCAAGCACACGTTCTTCAGCATTAACATGTGCCTGAGCTTTTACTTCCTTGCGCTTGTCTTCGCGGACAAGAGAAATTGCTACTTCAAGCAGGTCTCGAACGATCTGGTCAACATCGCGGCCTACATATCCGACTTCGGTAAACTTTGTTGCTTCCACTTTTATGAATGGAGCATTTGCAAGTTTGGCAAGACGACGGGAAATTTCTGTTTTACCAACACCTGTTGGTCCAATCATAAGAATATTTTTGGGCAGAACCTCTTCGCGCATTTCTTCATCGATCTGGTGTCTGCGCCATCGGTTACGAAGTGCAATGGCAACAGCTCGTTTAGCGTCATGCTGCCCGATAATGTATCTATCCAGCTCAGAAACGATTTCGCGTGGTGAAAAATTTGTCATGATATCTGTTTGTCATTGAGTGTTTGAATTTGAAATAGCAATCTGATCAGCTTTTTTCGTCGAGTGTTTCCACTATCAAATTGTTATTTGTGTAGACGCATATCTCAGCTGCTATGCCCATTGCTTTTCTGGCGACGGTTTCTGCATCATAGTCAGTGTCTATTAAAGCACGTGCCGCGGCAAGGGCATAATTTCCGCCTGAACCAATGCCCATGACATCTCCGTCGGGATCAAGTACATCTCCTGTACCTGTCAAAACCAGAGAAGTTGAGGCATCTGCCACGATCATCATCGCTTCAAGGCGACGAAGATAACGGTCTGTACGCCAATCCTTCGCCAGCTCAACACATGCGCGTGTAAGCTGCCCCGGATATTGTTCCAGCCGCGCTTCCAGTCTTTCAAATAATGTGAATGCGTCAGCGGTCGCTCCGGCAAACCCCGAGATGACGGAGCCATTACCAAGAACACGCACTTTTCTTGCGTTTCCTTTTATGACTGTGTCACCAAGACTTACCTGGCCATCGCCTGCTACTACTACTTTACCGCCTTTACGTACGGTTAGTATGGTTGTTCCGCGCCATCCGTTGCGCGCAGATGTGTCTGCTGTCATTGCGTTCATCTCAGCCGATATTGTGTTTGATCTGATAAAAATCAAGAGGTGAATTTGTCATTTGGGTGAGGACCATAATCAAGTGTCGTTAACTTGAAAACATAAAATTTCCCCTAAAGAGGCATAATGTAACACCAAACAGCCCTAAAAGACAAATATGCGGTGTATCATATTCATTGCATTTTTATGAATTTAGGCCTAAGTTTCTTTCCTTTCCACACACACTCAAACCAATGGGTTTCATGTGAAATATTATACCGTACATCAACCGCCAGTACCGCAACAGGATCGACTTGATCAGGCTGATGAGCTGATTTTTGTAAAAGACGGGTTTGCCTGGCTGGCATTTTACCTTCCTCCGGTCTGGATGCTAATAAACAGGCTCTGGCTGGAATTTGTGGTATACATTATTGCTATTATTGGCTGGGTACAGTTTTCGGCATCACTTGGGATGGAAGAACCATTTACAACGCTATCGGCAATTGTGATTTCGCTGGCACTGGGTTTTGAAGGTAATAACCTTATACGGTGGAAGCTGAACAGGCAGGACTACAGACAGCTTGGTACTGTCAGTGGAGTCAGTCAGGATGAATGTGAGTTAAAATTTTTCACATACTGGTCTCCCAAATCTAACGATATGTCGGCTCTGGATGATCTAATTCCCGGTACGCCAGGCAATACTGCAAAAATGTCTGATTACGGGTTCCACATTGACCCGAACAAGATATAGAGAAGACAGGCAAGTCTCTAATGAATGTTGTTATTATAGATTATGGATCGGGCAACCTGCATTCAGCAGCGAAGTCCTTCGAGCGGGCTAATGTGGAGGCTGATCTCGGATTTGAGATAAAAGTAACTTCCCACCCTGACGACGTTATCAAAGCTGACAGGATTGTGCTCCCTGGTGTCGGAGCTTACGGAGACTGCCTTGCGGGGCTGGATGCTCTTGATGGAATGCATGAAGCACTTGAGGAAAGTGTTCACAAGCAAGCCAAACCTTTTCTTGGAATATGCGTTGGTATGCAGCTTATGTCAGAGCGCGGCCTTGAGCATGGCGTTTCAAAAGGTTTTGGATGGATTGAAGGAGAAGTAGGGGCTATTGAGCCTTCGGACCCTTCTTTAAAAATACCCCATATGGGCTGGAATACGATCGAGCTGTTAAAACCTCACCCTGTTTTTGAAGGAATTCCAACTGGGGATGACGGACTCCATGCCTATTTTGTTCACTCGTATCACTTCCGCACAACACGGCCAGAAGACCGCATAGCAACCACCGAGCACGGTGGTACGGTTACTGCTGCTGTAGCGCGAGATACAATGATTGGTACTCAGTTTCACCCGGAAAAAAGCCAGAAGCTTGGTTTGAAACTGATTGAGAATTTTCTGAGGTGGAAACCGTGATTTTATTTCCTGCAATTGACTTAAAAGACGGACAGTGTGTTCGATTAAAGCTTGGTGATATGGATCAGGCAACTGTGTTTAATGATAACCCTGGTGCCCAGGCTAAAAGCTTTGAGGATCAGGGGTTCAAATATCTTCATATTGTAGACCTTAATGGTGCATTTGAAGGTAAACCGGTTAACGGAGATGCCGTTGAACAGATACTGTCTTCCCTTACAATCCCAGCGCAGCTCGGTGGCGGTATACGGGATATAGAAACGATTGGCATGTGGCTGGATAAGGGAATTTCCCGTGTGATCCTTGGCACTGTTGCTGTTCGTGATCCGGATCTTGTAAAGCAGGCCTGTAAAGAATTTCCGGGAAAAATCGCGGTTGGCATTGATGCAAAGGGCGGTAAAGTTGCTGTTGAAGGCTGGGCTGAAACATCTGAGCTGACTGCTATTGATCTGGCTAAACAGTTTGAAGATGCTGGTGTTGCGGCAATCATTTATACGGATATTGATCGTGACGGTATTCTTAAGGGGCTGAATATTGAGTCAACTCTCGCACTGGCAAACTCAGTATCTATTCCTGTTATTGCTTCCGGGGGACTGGCATCTATTGATGATATCAAGCGGCTTATTGAACCTGACTGCAGAATTCTTGAAGGGGCGATTTCGGGACGTGCATTATATGACGGACGCCTTGATCCTGCTGAAGCACTAGCCTTGTTAAACGGAAATTAAGATATGCTCAAAAAACGGGTTATTCCCTGTCTGGATGTTAAGGATGGCCGGGTCGTCAAAGGGGTCAATTTTGTTGACCTGATTGATGCCGGAGATCCTGTCCAAAGCGCTATCGCCTATGACAAGGCAGGTGCTGACGAGCTTTGTTTTCTGGACATTACTGCAAGCCATGAAAACCGTGATACAATTTATGATGTTGTTCAAAGAACTGCTGAACATTGCTTTATGCCCCTTACTGTTGGTGGTGGTGTCCGTAAAGTCGAGGATGTGCGCAAGCTTTTAACTGCTGGTGCAGACAAGGTTTCTATTAATACGGCTGCAGTTAACAATCGTGAATTTGTTCGGGAAGCTGCTGAGAAATTCGGTGCCCAATGTATTGTTGTAGCAATAGATGCAAAAAAAGTTTCCGGTGAAGGTGAGCCTTTACGCTGGGAGATATTTACGCATGGCGGGCGTAATGCAACCGGGATTGATGCCGTAGAATTTTCCAAGGAAGTTGTGTCTCTTGGTGCAGGTGAAATTTTGCTGACTTCCATGGATCGAGATGGAACCCGAGAAGGCTTCAACCTGCCATTAACACGAGCAGTTTCCGATGCTGTTTCAGTCCCGGTTATTGCTTCCGGTGGAGTTGGTAATCTTGATCATCTGGTTGATGGTGTTCAGGAAGGAAAAGCCAGTGCTGTGCTTGCTGCGTCAATCTTCCACTTTGGTGATTACTCTATTGGAGAAGCAAAGCAGCATATGGCTAAAGCCGGTATTCCTGTCAGGCTGGATCGCTAGATATATACGAAAGTCTTATTGATATGACCGATGAAATCCTCAATCAGCTAGCGCTTATTATCCGTGAGCGACGAAAAAGCAGTTCCGAGAAGTCTTATACCAAGACTTTACTAGAGGCCGGAGTTGCCAAATGCGCAAAAAAACTTGGAGAAGAAGCTGTTGAGACGGTTATTGCAGCAACTTCAGAGAGTAATGAAGCTTTAACAAATGAAGCTGCGGATCTTTTATATCATCTGCTTGTTGTTCTTGAATGCCGTGATGTTGACCTGAAAGATGTGCTTCAAGTTCTTGATAGCAGGATGGGAATTTCAGGACTTGAAGAAAAGGCTTCAAGAGCCAAAGACTAAATATAAGGTTTTGTTGAGAGCATTTTTATTTTGATGCGGTACATTGAAAGCGCTCCGACCCTATAGCAACAGGATCTCAATGCGATATTGACTGTCTCAATGTCGTTTGATCAAAGGATGCCAACCATGAGCGACCGCAATAGTTTTCAATTTTCTCCCTACAGGGTTTTTCAACGTGAAGAATGGGCAAAGCTCCGTGCTGATACGCCTATGACACTTGATGAGAAAGATCTGGAACAGTTAAGTGGTATTAATATCCGGCTATCCATGGATGAAGTGATAGAGGTCTATCTACCTATGTCACGGTTACTTAACTTATATGTTGAGCGCTCTCAGGTTCTGCATAGAGTGACATCCAAATTTCTCGGACAGAATGACGGGAAGATGCCCTTTATCATTGGTGTTGCCGGGTCAGTTGCTGTTGGTAAAAGTACGATAGGGCGTGCTCTCAGAGAACTGCTTGCAAGATGGCCAAACCATCCACGTGTGGATCTGATTTCAACTGACGGTTTTCTATACCCGAACAAGGTTCTTGAAGATCGCGGTATCATGAATAAAAAGGGATTTCCTCAAAGCTTTGATGCCAAGAGACTTCTAAAATTTCTGGCTGATGTGAAAGCCGGTCGCCCAAAAGTTTCTGCACCAGTGTATTCACATTTTCACTATGATATTAAGCCGGATGAAATTGCAGTTGTTGATCAGCCGGATATATTGATTGTTGAAGGGTTGAATGTTCTGCAGCCTGCCAACCTGCCCAAAGATGGCAAGGCCATTCCTTTTGTTTCTGACTTTTTTGATTTCTCAATATATATTGACGCTGAAGAAGAAATAATAAAGAAGTGGTACATTGAGCGGTTTATGCGATTACGCACCACGGCGTTTCTTGATCCAGATGCCTATTTTCACAGATACTCAAAATTCTCCGATGAAGAAGCTCTATCTACCGCTATTGAAATCTGGGATACTATTAATCTGCGCAATCTGAAAAGAAATATTCTTCCCACAAGACAACGAGCTGCGCTTATTCTCAAAAAAGGCGAGGAACATGCGGTTACTTCTGTCGCTTTGAGAAAAATATAAAGCTCATTTTTATGCTACTTTTATGCCTTCTATAAAGCTTTTGACACTTTTCTGAAGCTCACTGGAGCTATCTGTAAGCTGGCTTGCTGAACTCAGTAATACAGTTGTAACCTGATTAGATTCTGTCATTGAGGTTTTCACGTCACTGATTGCACCAGTCGTCTGTTTTGTCCCTTCTGTCGCATGTTTAAGGGACTCTGCTATACTCTCTGTTGCAGCAGCCTGCTCCTCAATAGTACTGGAGATAATTGCTGTAATTTCATCCATTCTTTTTATTGTGGCGCCAACTGCATCAATCTTACCAACCGCATCAGTTGTTGCACCCTGAATGGATGTGATCTGTCTGGAAATATCTTCAGTGGCTTTAGCTGTCTGTGTTGCCAGACCTTTTACTTCAGAAGCGACCACAGCAAAGCCTTTCCCTGCCTCGCCAGCACGTGCTGCCTCAATTGTAGCATTAAGGGCTAACAGGTTCGTCTGCTCTGCTATATCAGAAATCAACTGAATTACCTCGCCTACCTTACCTGCTTCAAGCTCCAGAGATCTTACTGTTTCGTTTGTAGATTCGGATTGTTGTACAGCTTCATCGGCAATACGACCTGACTGATGGATCTGGTCCGAGATATCACGAATTGAAGCATTTAACTCATTTGTTGCGTTGGCTACTTTTGAAACGCTCTCAGATGCCTTCTCCGAAGATGTACTCACAATATCCGATTTATCGCTTGTATCTTTCATGACATCAGCCATTACATTTGCGACTTCCTCCAGAGACTTAGTGGATTTGCTTACTGATAACAGAACTTCCTCAACTGCATTCTGAAAGTTTTCAGTGAGTCCATTTACAGCCTCCATGCGCAATTGATTTTTTTCTTCTTCCTTTGAACGGAGCTCGGTTAATTCAAGAGCTTTTTGTGTGGTTTTTCGCAGCTTTTCATATGCGATGGCGGTTTGCCCCACTTCATCTGTTGAGGTGATATTCAGCTTCTCTTTAATGTCACCGTCACTTAATCTTCCTAGTGCCCTGACAACTTTAAGAAGCGGAGAGGTTATGCCTGAAACAAGCAGCCAGGAGACAGGAATACACAGAATGATAATTGCCAATACTGCAATAACCCCAAAATTCAGTGCATTTTCTTCATGAAGTTTTACCCTCATAAATGATTGCTTTGTCATCTTCTCAATATTGAAAAGCATGCTTTCTACTTTGTGATCGAGAATATCTTCTTCTTTTTCGATTACAGCAGCAGCTGATTCCACTGATTTTAATTCAAATGACCCACTGTCAAATTTCTCAAATACTGCTTTAACATGCTTTTCATATTCGTCATGGCCTTTACCAATGAGCTTCAGTTTTTGGGAAATCTGGTCTTCTTTTGCATCTGATGTACTAAATTTCTGCAACAGAGTTTGCGCGTTTTTAAATTCGACAGAAAATTTACCTCCCAGTTCCAGATATTTTTCTTTTGACCTGGTGTAGGATTCTTTATTTACAGCATTTTTCAGACTCAACTCACCGTGTCGCATGGCGCGTTCGAACTGGATGGCCTGCTCAAGCTGGAAAAGTGTTAACTTTGTTATTGATTCCGTCAAAGGGATCTGACGGGTGACGACCTGATCAACCTCCACCCGAACCATATTAAACTGGAATAATATGACTGCAGTTACCAATGTGGTTATGGCAATTATAAATCC
Source organism: Methyloligellaceae bacterium (assembly GCA_050633205.1). Taxonomy (GTDB): domain Bacteria; phylum Pseudomonadota; class Alphaproteobacteria; order Rhizobiales; family CBDHHC01; genus CBDHHC01. Next base: position 13,285 of record JBOEGA010000155.1, read on the forward strand.
TATCAGGCCGTAAATTTTTGTACCAATATTTATACTGGAGAGCATTTTTTGCATAACAATATTCTCAAACTATCAGCGAGATTTCCCGACTGATATCAAGTTAAGGACCGACTTGTTGGAAAAATACAGACAGGGAACCGTAACAGGTATTGTTCAATAAAATATTACGCTAACGGGGGCGGTTTCTTCTTAGCTGAACATACAGGGCTCCATCGCCGCCATGTTTTGCGTGAGCAAAAGAATATCCGACTACATAATCACGCATATCCGGGTCTGACAGCCATTGGGGAACAGAACGTTTCAGGACACCAGGCTCTCTATCCTGCCAATGGTTTTCTGCAGTTGGCTTTTTAGTTGCCCCTTTGCCAGTTATGATAAGGACATAACGGAAGTCCTGTGACTGGCAGTTTCTGATAAAGCTGCGGAGTGTGGCGTGTGCCTGTTCCTGACGATATCCATGCAGATCCAGTGTGGCCTGAATATTAATCTGATCGGTTGATATTTTACGGACTTTTTTTCGGTCAATATCAGCAAGAGGTGGTGGGGATTTTTTGGGTATTGATTTTTTATTACCTGACTGTTGTGCCGAAACAGTCTGAGACTTCGTTTTATCTGCCTTTTTTGGTTTAACAGCTTTTGGCGCGACTGTAATTTCTACATTTTCATACCTATTGCGATCTTTTTCGCTTAGGGGTTTTGTTTTCTGAGTTATCTTCTGCCACAGTTCCTCATCCTCTTTTGATAAGAAGGAGGTGGAGTTTTCTTTATCCTTTTTTCCCATAACTCATAGATTACCGTTTGAAATTGCGCTAAGCCGCGGACTATATGCCATATATAGAAATTATGACACAGATTTCATACCGGCCCCAACAGCTTGTCGGCCAGAATTAATGGAAATGCTTAATATACTGTAATTATGAAGGTTTTTTTGAAGGAGAGACGGTGTACGGAAAACCCCGTACACCTGAATAAAATATTGTGCACAATCGGTGATCAGGACTGTTTTGGAAGAAGCACGAAGTAATTTCCGTGGTTTCCGGTATTACCGGCAATTGTGCCAGCCTTATCCCCAGTTCCCCAGAATATATCTCCACGCTCTGATCCCAAAATCGCTGATCCGACATCCTGGGCTACCATTAATCTTCTGAAGCCGTTTGCTCCGTGGTGATTCATGGAAGCGGAAACAACATATATTGGCATTCCCAATTCATGGTATCTGGTGTCAACAGCTAGGCTGCGTCCCGGTGTCAGAGGCACCTGCATAGCACCCAGCGGACCACTCATTTTAACGAGACGCTTCTTTAATTTCCTAAAGAATATGTAGGATTTATTGACCCAAAGAATTTCATTCTGAATGTGCTTGTTTTTGCGCAGATACACTTTTACCGCGTCAAGAGACATACCAGCTTTTGGTACATAGCCTTTTTTGATCATGTATTTGCCGATAGAACTGTACGGATGACCATTCTTGGAATGAAAACCGATACGAATTACAGATCCATCAGTAAGTCTGATCCTGCCTGAACCCTGAATATGCAGAAAGAAGAGGTCAATTGCGTCTTCAAGATAAAGGAGTTCGAAACCTTTTCCGTTCAACGCGCCCTTGTCAATCTCTTCACGTGTTGGCAGTGGCCATGACATATTTCGTGGCTTGCGATAAACAGGCTGGCTGAAACGTTCCGTTTTCTGGTAGGATCCCAGAATTTCAGGCTCATAGTAGCCAGTCAACAAGCCGTATTTTTTGGAAGTATTTACTTTGTGAGGTACGAAGAACTTCTCAAAAAACTTTTTGGCAGTCGCACGATCCGGAGCGCTATTAAATTTTGCTGCAATCCGACATGCATCATAGACTTGCTTGCTTTTCACATTTTTTGCAGAAGCGCGTCTCATCTGAGCTGCAATGATTCTTTTACAGGATCTTGTGAATGCCAGAAAAGCTTCTTCATGTTTATCAGTGCTCCAGCCTGGTAACTCTTTAAACGAGACCTGGCTGAGGCGAAAGTTCGGTTTTCTTTTTGTGTAAGCCATAACATTTGGTGGAGAAAGGGATGCCTGTTTGATCACTTTTTCAGCCTGTTTGGATTCCTGAGCCGAAGCTGTGGCAAGCATTGGGGGCATGGACAGTTTAGCACTCATGCACCCTGCAAGACCCAGACATATTAAGAACAGTACTATTTTCCGCATGACGAAATTATTATCTTTACTTTAAACTCACTCAAGCGGTCTGCCCCGAAGCGACCTCTTATTACACTACTTATACCAACGACATTATGTCTTTTTTAAAACGCATTAGTTGGCTGTATCTGTACCGACAAGCTTCCAGTTTGGATCTCTTGAAGTAAGATTTCTGGCAAATGTCCAGATATCAGTAACTTCGATAATTTTCTTAGGATCCCCGCTGATGACTTCGCCTTCTTTATCACGTACTGCCGATATCAGATTACTTACGAACTTAATCGTTACAGACGCTTCAGCCCCACTTGTTTCAACGTCAAGAAGAACTGCCTTATTGATTCCTATAAAGCTGGCTTCAACGACTTCTTCACGGTCATCACGTGCGATAAGCTCGTCAGTGAAACTTTCATACACTTCAGAAGACAATAAAGGTTTAAGCGTAGCCTTGTCACCCTCATTAAACGCGGTGACAATCATCTCATAAGCAGTTTTTGCGCCCTCGATGAATGTTTTAGGATCAAATTCAGGGTCTTTCTGGATGACTTTGACCAGATTCTGCCCCAGTTCGCTGTCCTCAGAAGCGAAATCCCTGATTTTTTCCTTTATGACTTCAGGATCATCACCCGGCTTAGCTTCTGGCTGTTTTTCATGACTAGTAGGCAAATGTACAACATTATCCTGCTCATATACCGGATCTTCTCTGCCAGTAGAATGATCCATAGGCGGACGTTCGTGACCGGTGCGCTTGCCCAGTACACTGCGCAATCGTAAAAAAATCACGACAGCGACGATCAAAATGATCAGTGTTGTTATATTCAGCTCTTCGAAACTTCCGTTCATTTTAAATTACTTCCCAGGCCGATCAAGTTGCGGGTTCCCTCAAATACCAATAACTATTGTATCAGAACTACCGATAAAGGAATTTAACCAATTCTTCCACCGTTTTGATGCCGTGAACAGACCTTTACCTGTTTTTCTAAAGATGCCTTATATATAAGGTGAAATTGGGGATTGCACAGGAGATTTTTTACAACATATTAGTAAAGCAACCAACTTTCAATTTAAACCTACTGTGTTTGTTAGTTTCGTACGCAGTTCCTGTTCTCCCAACCAATGGTTAATATTATGCCCATCCTACTCCTGATTTTTATAGTTATTCCTCTTGCTGAAATATACGTATTTATTCAGGTAGGGAGTTTAATAGGCACATGGTATACGATTGGCCTTGTAATAATTACAGCAATAATCGGTACGAGTTTACTGAGATTACAGGGTTACGGGGTTCTTTCAAGAGCGCAGAGTACTCTGAATAAGGGAGATTTGCCCGTAGATTCAGTTATAGATGGAGTTTTTCTGCTTATTGCCGGTGCTCTTCTGCTTACTCCGGGGCTGATAACTGATGCGATAGGTTTTCTGTTATTTGTTCCGTTATTAAGAAGAGCTATTGCCAAAGCTGTATTCAAACGCTTTGTAATGATGGGTAAAGATAATATGAAAGTCTATACGCAGCAGGACTTTTATGAAGAACATACCCGTAAGAAGCCCCATAATGACAATATAATCGATGCGGATTTTTCAGAAGTGAAGGATGAAAGTAATAAGAAAGAACCTGAAAAAACTGATATTGATCCAGACTCTCCCTGGAAACGCCCATAAGTTAAAACTGATAAAAAACTTGCAGCATTATATCAGGCATGATAGGGCCCAATCTAACTGTAACCTCTAAATTCGAAAGATAAATTTCATGGCAACCTCGGAAAAAGGTCATGAAGGATCAAATGGTGTAGCATCTATGAGTGAAGAACAAGAAGAGCAAGTCGTATTTCAGCCTCTGGCCCAGTATGTAAAGGATCTTTCCTTTGAAAATCCCAATGCTCCGGAAAGCCTGACCAAGCAGGGCGTAAACCCGAAGTTTGAAATGAACTTTCAACTTGATGCCCGTCTTGCCGGCGATGATACGTATGAAGTTGTTCTTCAGGTCAATCTCGATGCAAAGCATGAGAATGATTATATTTACAAGCTTGAACTCGCCTATGCTGGCCTGTTTCTGATTAAAGGTCTTCCGGAAGATATTTTGAAAAAAGTATTGTTAGTAGAATGCCCGGCTTTGATCTTCCCATTCCTGCGCCAAAAAATAACAACGCAAATTCAGGACGGCGGATACCCTCCATTCCAGATGGATCTTATTAACTTTGCTCAGCTGTATGAAGAAAACCAAGCTCATCAGGCTGAAGCCAAAGAAGATAAAACTGTAAATTAAGAATTGATAGCGCTTTAGGAAAATTTATTCCAAAGCGCTTTTTCTCCCATTGTTTCAATAAAAGCCTTATGAGCTACAGCCTCGTCTTCACTTATACGCGAAGGCAATGCATTTGGGCGTGGAGAAGTTTCCGGTCTTTTTGCCCTTGCTCCCGACCCGGATTGTCCTGGTCCGTTTAAATTCAAGAATGCCTGATGCCCACCAATAAGTTCTGAATATACAAGCGCAAGAATTTCAGAATCGAGTAATGCGCCGTGTTTGTCACGGGCAGAATTATCTATGTTATATCTTCGGCACAGTGCATCAAGACTGTTTTGGGCCCCCGGGTGCTTTCGTCTTGCCAGTGCCAAAGTATCCAGAACCCTGTCATTGGTCAGAAGTGGCATATTTACACGTTCAAGTTCAGCATTCAGAAAGCCCACGTCAAACGGGGCGTTATGTATGACCAATAAGGAATCCTGAATGAAGTCGATGAACCCCTGGGCAACATCTGCGAAGAGTGGTTTATCAGAGAGAAATTCGGTTGAAAGGCCATGCACCTCAAAAGCTGCCTGTGGCATATCTCTTTCAGGATTTATGTATACGTGGAAATCTTCTCCTGAAGGAATGTGATTAATCAGTTCAACACAGCCGATTTCAACAATTCTATCGGTACCTTTGGCATCAAAACCTGTGGTTTCCGTATCAAGTACAATTTCCCGCATATTTCCGCCTTTTATGTAATCAGGTCAGGGTGAGCCTTTTTCCAGATATTCACGGCTCCGGCTTCCTTACCTTCGACCATAGCTATGATTTCATCGATCTGTCGCCATGTGTCTTCAATTGTCAAAGAGGTATCAACAATATAATCAGCGCGCTCCAGTTTTTTTTCTTCCGGCATCTGTTTTGCTATAATTGAATTGAGCTTTTCTTCGGTCATTCCGGGACGCTGCATTACCCGCTCACGTCTCAGTTTATCTTCGGCATGTACAACGATAACTGCATCAACTTCATCATCCATATTGCCTTCCAGCAGCAATGGGACTTCCAAAACGACTATTTTTTTTCCCGCTTTCAGGTTCTCTCCGATAAAGCGAGCTTCTTCGATTCTCACCATCGGGTGAATAATTGCCCCAAGCTTTTTAAAATCTTCCGGATTTTCGATCAGGTATTTTGCCAGGATTTCACGATTAACAGACCCGTTCTCTACTGTTCCCGGAAAAGCCTCTTCTATTTTTTGGGCTGCATCTCCCTGATACAGATCATGTACGACCTTATCCGCGTCAAGCACTGGTATTTCGTTACTTAAGAAGCGTTTTGAGGCTGTGCTTTTCCCCATTCCAATTGAGCCAGTCAGCCCCAGAATAATCATTTGCTTTTCTCCAAGTCAGCGATAACCAGGTCCCGTAATTCCGGTGTAACCTCAGGACGTACCCCAAACCAGATTTCAAAGCCCGGTACAGCCTGATGGAGTAACATGCCCAAACCATCTACGGGTGTCAGGCCTTTCTGTTTTGCCTGAGCAAGCAGAGGTGTTTCCAGCGGCGCATAGACGATATCAGAAACAACGGCATCCTGTTTCATTGGAGACAGATCGATTTTCAGAGCGTCAGAACCAGTCATTCCCAAAGTTGTCGTATTGATCAGTGTGCCGGCGCCGTTTAGTGCTTCCTGGCTTTTACCCCAGTCGACGACCTTAACCCTGGAACCGAAAAAGTCAGCCAGTTCGCTTGCACGATCTTTGGTTCTGTTTGATAGCCTTATTTCAGGTACACCATTATTTATCAGTCCGTGGATAATAGCCCGTGCAGCCCCACCTGCGCCAAGAACAACGGCAGGTGCATCCATCTTATCCCAATCCGGAGCCGATGTTTTTAAATGGGTCATATACCCGTAGGTGTCAGTATTGGCTGCGCATATCTTATCGCCTTCCAGCCAAATGGTATTTGCCGCCCTGATTGCCTTTGCACAATCGCGTACCTCATCAGCCAGAGCATAGGCTGTTTCCTTATGAGGGACCGTTATATTTCCGCCTACCAGTCCGTGATTTTTCATACTTTTAAAAAAATCGGGAAAATCCCTAGGGTGAACAGCTTCTTTTATATAGCTTCCTTCAATTCCGTATTTCTTCAACCAGTAGCCATGAATCATAGGAGACCTGGAGTGTGTTATTGGCCACCCTATAACGCAAGCTTTTACCTCAGCAGTCATGATTCAATAATTCCCTCTTCGCGCAGATATGTCAGCAAAGGAAGCAGGCAAATGCCCAAAATAGTGAAGTAGTTTCCTTCTATCTTTGAAAACAGCTGTACTCCGAGACTCTCTAATTTATATGCCCCTACAGATTTGCACACTTCTTCCCCAGCTTCTGCCAGATATTTTCTAATATATTCAGGTTTTAGTTCACGCATTGTCATATGAACAGATTCCGCATAGCTCCAAGTTTCAATACCTTGATATACAACACTTACTGCCGTATGGAGCTGATGAGTTTTCCCACTAAGTTTCAACAGTCTTTCAAACGCTAATTCCAGATTTTCCGGCTTTCCCATTATTTCTGACTCCAAAGCCAGAATCTGGTCTGATCCGATTACATATGCATCAGGATTCTGAAGACTAATATGCCTTGCCTTTTCCCGGGCAAGACATTCAGCAACTTCCAGTGGTGATATATCTGGTGTTTCTGTCTCCATTTTGACGCGAATGGTCTCTTCATCAATATCTGCAGGAATAATTTTAAAATCCAGCCCTGCATTATCAAGAAGGGTTTTCCGGATAGCACTTCCAGATGCCAGGACGAGTTGTTTTTTCATTGTTATAAACTGAGTCATTGCTTTTCTTACTTATAGCCTTTTGATGAGGCTTTAGATGATTGGTAGAGCTGAATGATTGAGGCTGCTGTTTCCTCAATTGACCGCCGGGAAACATCTATGATCTTCCAGTTGTTTTTTGCACATAGCCTGCGTGTGTAATTTATCTCTTCCGATATAAGATCTACATCCACATAATCTTTGAGATCACTTTTAGCGTTTGATAATGTGTTGACCCTATTCATGCGCACTTCGGATATTCTCTCCGGGCTGGCAATAAGAGCAACTACAAACGCACCATTTGGATTATCGATAAGTTGCTGGGGTAATGGAATTCCCGGAACCAGTGGTACATTGGCGGTTTTGAAACCACGGTTGGCAAGGTAGATGCTTGTGGGAGTTTTTGATGTTCTGCTGATGCCCATTACGACAATATCAGCTTCGCTTACATCTTCAGGGAAATTGCCATCATCATGAACCAATGTGAAGTTCATCGCTTCTATGCGCCTGAAATAGTCCTGATCCAATACGTGCTGACCGCCAACAGTCGGCGTTGAGGGAGCGCCCAGATAGGATTCGAAAACTTTCATTACCGGCTGAAGAACCGGGACACAGGGAAGGTTTATTTCCTTGCAGCTTTTTTCCAGCTGTTCGCTGAGTTCATCTCCAACAATTGTGTAGAGAACAATGCCCGGATTGTCATTTATTGTCTGAAGGACCCTGTCCAGTTGCCTCTTTGTTCTCACAAGGGGGTGGACGTGCTCTACTGCACTTGTCATCGAGTATTGAACCGCTGCAGCCCGGGCTATTGCGGTCAGTGTTTCGCCGGTTGAATCCGACACCAAATGTAAGTGGAAATAACGCGTATTATCCGATGCCATGCTGTGTATAAACACCCTATAAATCTGCTGCTTTTTTAGAATCCCAGAATTTGTGCCCAGAAGGCAGGGTTTTATCCACTTAAATGTTAACAGGTTTGCTACTGTGGAAGAAAGTGGCTGAGATATTCATGTTCATATCGTATAGCTAACTTATTCATAAATCATCCAATTTTTTTACACAGGTTATCTTAAAGTTATTTCTGAATTGTCGCTCACAAATTGTTGTTTTTAAATGATTTTTAAAATCTAGTATCTTTGGCGTAAATTTGTAATATATGTAGTGCGAAGTTTTGCCCACGGGAGAAACTGTGGATTTTATGGTTAAAATAATGTTTACACGTTATCCATATACAAGAATAAGAAGAAACAGATTCTTAAGAATCTAATTATTTATTTATTTAAAGAGGGGCACACCGTTGACTGCACTTGCCAGAAAGATCTCTCGTAAATCACCTTTCCTGGAAGCTCTTCAGGGAACAGCTCAGAGTATTCCTCCAGTCTGGTTGATGAGACAGGCAGGCAGGTATTTGCCGGAATATCGTGAAACCAGGCAGGAAGCCGGTTCGTTTCTGGATTTATGTTATAATCCGAAGCTGGCGTGTGAAGTTACGATGCAGCCAATCAGGCGGTACGGGTTTGATGCTTCGATATTGTTTTCAGATATTCTCGTGGTGCCGGATGCTTTGGGGCAGAAGGTTGAGTTTGTTGTTGGCGAGGGGCCGAAGCTTCAGCCAATTGAGACAGATGAGGATCTGAAAAAACTTGATCTCAAGAAAACGAAGAAGAAATTTTCCAAGGTTTATGAAACAGTTAGCCTTTTGAGCAGCAGTCTTCCGGAAGAGACAGCGCTTATCGGTTTTTGTGGTGCACCATGGACTGTCGCGACCTACATGGTTGGGGGGAAAGGGTCTCCCGATCAGGCGGTTACGCGTTTGTTTGCCTACCAGAAGCCGAAACTGTTTAAGAAATTGATTGATATGCTGGTTTTTGCATCGGTTGATTACCTGTCGGGGCAGGTTAAGGCCGGGGCGCAGGCATTGCAGATTTTTGATAGCTGGGCAGGGAATTTGCCGGAGGATGAGTTCAGGCAATGGGTTATTGGACCTACTGCGCAGATTGTTAGTCAGATCCGGGCAAAGCATCCGGATATTCCGATTATTGGTTTTCCAAAGGGCGTTGGTCAGAGATATCCTGAATTTGTGACGATGACGAAAGTTGATGCGGTCAGTTGTGACACGTCGTTGTCGCTTGGGTTTATTCGGGACCGGTTGCAGAACAAGGTTACGGTTCAGGGGAATCTTGATCCGCTGTTGCTGATTGCGGGTGGCGATCGATTGAAGCGGCGGGTTGATGAAATTCTTGAAGAGCTGGCTGGCGGGCCGTTTGTGTTTAACCTTGGTCACGGGATATTGCCGCAAACTCCTCCGGAGAATGTGGAATTGCTGCTAAAGCAAATTCGGAGATAATCCACAAATTTGTTTTTGGTGGGGGTAAGTTTTTAAAGGTTGGATTGTCGGGGATGACTCTGCAGTTCGAATCGGGCTATTGCTCACTTCGAATTTGGGGCGGCTGAGTGGACTGGAGTTTTCGTTGATGGGGGATTTGTACGAATGGGTGAAGGTAATTCACATTGTTGCGGTGATCTCCTGGATGGCAGGGATGTTGTATCTGCCACGACTTTT
>JBOEGA010000156.1:0-5650 GCA_050633205.1 Methyloligellaceae bacterium
GTAAAACAATGCTGGCGGAAGAAGTTGCTGCGGCACTCGGCAAACCTTTGTTTCAGTGGCATGTGAAATCAACCACAAAAGCACAACAGGGCCTTTATGAATATGATGCAGTATCAAGGCTGCGTGATTCTCAGCTCGGCGATGATAAGGTCCACGACATTAATAACTACATCAAGCGCGGTAAACTCTGGGATGCCTTTGCATCTGAAGAACAGGCCGTGCTGTTGATCGACGAAATTGATAAAGCAGACATTGAATTTCCGAACGACCTTCTTCTCGAACTGGATAAGATGGNNTCGAGTTTCCCAATGATTTGCTTCTCGAACTGGATAAGATGGAATTTCATGTCTACGAGACCAATGAGACAGTAAAGGCGAAAAACCGCCCGATCATCATCATCACCAGTAACAACGAAAAAGAACTGCCTGATGCATTCCTTCGCCGCTGTTTCTTCCATTACATCTCCTTCCCGGATAAAGATACAATGAAAGAAATAGTGGAAGTGCACTTCCCGGACATCAAGGCTCAGCTCGTAAAAGAAGCACTGGATGTCTTTTTTGAAGTCCGTGAAATAACTGGCCTGAAGAAAAAACCTTCAACATCAGAGCTTATCGACTGGATCAAGCTCCTTATGGCTGATGATATTCCTGAAGACATTCTTCGCAGCCGTGATAAGGTTAAGGCAATCCCGCCTCTTCACGGTGCATTGCTGAAAAACGAGCAGGATGTACATATGCTTGAACGCCTTGCATTCATGGCAAGAAAGGAGCGCATCTAATGCTCATAGATTTCCTGACAAAACTGCGTGAACACAAACTTCCAGTTTCAATTAAAGAAGTCTTGGTACTCATTGAGGCTATGGAAAAGCACGTGGTTCATGGAAATATGGAGCATTTTTATCTGCTGGCCAGGTCAACTCTGATTAAAGACGAAGCGCTTTATGATAAGTATGACCTTGCCTTTGCCGCTTATTTCGAAGGGTTACAGGCTATCCAGATGCCCCTTGAAGATATGGTGCCGAACGACTGGCTGAAAGCCAATATGGACAAGTTCCTCAGTGAAGAACAGAAAAATGCATTGGGCGAACGCAAAAGTCTTGATGAGCTTATAAAGATGCTCAAAGAGAGAATGGCCGAGCAAAAAGAACGTCACGAAGGCGGCAATAAATGGATCGGAACCAGAGGTACATCACCTTTCGGTAATTCCGGTCATCACCCTGGCGGTATTCGCATTGGCGGTGAAAGCCAGAATAAACAGGCATCAAAAGTCTGGGATCGAAGAGAATTCAAAAACCTTGATGACTCAGTTGAACTTGGCACTCGCAATATAAAAATGGCACTCAAAAAACTACGCCAGTTTGCCAGAACAGGTGCCGCCGATCAGCTTGACCTGCCTGATACAATAAAATCGACTGCGCAGAACGCTGGTTACCTGGACCTCAAAATGGTCCCTGAACGCCACAACGCCGTAAAGGTACTTCTCTTTATAGATGTTGGCGGTTCTATGTACCCCTATGTTAAAACCTGCGAAGAACTCTTCTCAGCTGCAAAGTCAGAGTTTAAACACCTGAAGCATTTCTACTTCCATAATTTCATTTACGATAAAATATGGACCGATAACCGCAGACGTTTCGATGAAACAACAGAAACCTGGGACATCCTTCACAAATACTCATCCGACTACAAAATCATTTTCATTGGCGACGCTTCTATGGGTCCCTGGGAAATTGCATATGCAGGCGGATCAGTCGAATACTTCAATGAAGAACCCGGCGCAGTATGGATGCAGCGAATGATGGATACTTATCGCAGAATCATTTGGCTGAACCCTGTCAAGGAAGAGCACTGGAAGTATACTGAATCCATCAAACTGACCTCTCATCTGGTCGGCGGAAAGATGTATCCATTGACACTTCATGGTCTGCAAGATGGAATCAACTACCTTTCCAAATAATATTAAAGGTCGAAAACGAAGATATTTTTTTCCTGAAAAAACATAACTTTGCCCTCTTTAACTGAGATAACTAATCAATTAGGCACTCACGTTGCCATCATGCAACATATGTGTTGCATGAACGCAATTTCATGTATGGCTTTCATTATTATTGCAAAACAGTAATCAGTGAATCTTTTAGTATCTATTTAAGCAATCAAAAAATATAAATAATAGCAATTCTTTACATAACTCTAGTTAAACTAAACTCTTAACATCATTGCAAAAAAGACTTATCCCAGAATCAGCGGTTGCGAGTTTTCGATTCGCAATCAATTTTCTGAAAATACGGGGTATTCTTTAAATGAAAAAATTTCTTGCTCGCATCGCTGCAGCGGCAGCACTTTCCGCAGTATCAATCTTCTCAGTACAAACTGCATCTGCAGGCGGAAGCATTAACGTACCAGTTTCTCATCCAACAATCTGGTCAGGTTTCTACGTAGGTGGAACAATCGGTTTGGCTTCTGCTGAATCTGAAGCATCTCTTTTTGGTCTGAACCTTGTAAGTGTTGATGACGATGCATTTGCTGGCGGTGTTCATGTTGGTTACAACTGGCAACGTGGAAGCATCGTTTATGGTGTAGAAGCCGATTACTCTTTCACTGGAATTGAGTACAACGTTTTCAATACTGAAATTGCTACCATCGACGGCTTGGGCAGTGTTCGCGCACGTTTAGGTTATGCGGTTAATGACTTGCTACTATTCGCAACTGCTGGTTTTGCTTGGAAAGACTCCGACACTATCGGCGGCGGCTTCGTTGATCTGGATGATAGCGGCTACGTTCTTGGTGCTGGTGCAGAAATCAAATTCGGTCAAAAGTACAGCTTCCGCGGTGAAGTTCTACATTACTCTTTCGAGAACGAATCAATTTTCAACTTCAATGCAGTTGACGTAGACACTGACATCACAGTTGTTCGCACAGGTCTTTCTGTACACTTCTAAGAATAAGAAAAATAGCCATTTAGGTTAATCGAATGGAGGCGTAGTTTTAAACTACGCCTCTTTTTTTATTTCTTTTTCTGTCTCGAAGGGTCAATAGGACGAATAAGTCCTTCCTGAGCTACCGAGGCAATCAGGTTGCCTGCACGATCATAAATACTTCCACGACAAAATCCCAGCGCACCACTGGCAGACGGCGTATCGGTATAATAAAGCAACCACTCATCAACCTTGAACGGACGGTGAAACCACACGGAATGATCAAGACTGGCAGCCATAATAGAACGATCATAAAACCTGCGACCATGAGGCAGTATCGCCGTACCAAGAAGCGTATAATCCGACACATATGCCAGAATTGACTGGTGCAAAGCCAGGTCCCCCTCAACAGAACCCTTCAGCTTGAACCAGATACGGTTAGTCGTAGTTTTCTTCTTCTTGTCAAAATAATTTTCAAAGTCAGCAAAACGCATCTCAACAGGACGTTCAGCCATCCAGGACTTTACTATCTTCTCAGGCACATCGTCGGAAAACTTAGACGCAGCTTCAAGCTCAGTTGGCAAGTCTTCAGGCATAGGTGTTTCCGGCATTTCGGCCTGATGACTAAGCCCATCTTCTACAATATGAAATGAGGCACCTAACGAAAAAATTGCCTGGTTATTCTGGCTGGCAACAACACGTCTTGTACAGAAACTCCGCCCATCACGAATACGGTCAACTTCAAATTCAATAGGAGTCTGAGGATCCCCAGGGCGCATAAAATAACAATGAAGCGAATGTGCCAGAAGTTCTTTTTCAACGGTTCTCTGAGCAGCAACCAGTGATTGACCTATAACCTGCCCGCCAAAAATCCTCTTCCAGTTCTTATGTGTGCTGTCTCCCTGAAACATATCACTCTTGCCCTCAACAGGAGTAATATTCAGAACACTCAGGAATTCATCTACAGAAGTTGTCATATTTTATCCCAGTCAAATTGAATTTCATGCTACACAGCATAAGTTAAAGTATTGCAGGCACTTTAATGAAAATCGCCATTAAAGGTAAAGCCTTCATTAGGGTCCGCCCTTGTATCATGCCCGAATAAACTGCGAATAGTGACATGAATAGTTCAGAAATAGATCATACTCAGGTAGACATTGCAATCTCCGGAGGCAGCTTTGCGGGTTTAACCCTCGCATATGCACTGTCATTTTCCAGTAGTCATAACCTTCAGATCGCAGTAATTGACCCCCAGCAAATAGACGCTCCATCTGATAAATTTGATGGCAGGGCATTTGCTGTTTCTGCTGGCTCTAAACAACTTCTGGAAGTTCTGGGCATATGGTCACACATTGCTGAACATGCCCAGCCGGTCAGTGAAATTGAAATCACAGATACAGCCCTGGAAGCTGTAATCAGGCCAGCACTTTTGCATTTTAATAACAACCTACAGGATGAATCTGCAGCTACCCACATCCTTGAAAGTACCTGGCTGCTTAATATCCTGAGAGAAAAAGTGGGTAACAGGGATAACATTAGACTCTTCTCTGGCAATCACATTACTGACTTCAAAAATGAACAGTCATCTATACATCTCTTTCTGCAGGATAAAACTGAAGTCAGGTCCAGACTGCTGGTAGCAGCAGACGGAAAAAAGTCGGAACTGAGAAAACAGGCAGGCATCAAAACCATAGGCTGGCCCTATGATCAGATGGGCATAGTCACAACGATAACCCACTCCAGATCACATGAAGGCAAGGCAGTACAACACTTCCTCCCCAACGGCCCTTTTGCCATTCTCCCGCTGACAAATAACAGATCATCACTGGTCTGGAGCGAAAAGACAGAGATTGCCCGGCAACTGCTAAAAGCAGATGATGAAACATTTCTGAGCGAATTAAAATTAAGAGCTGGACGCTTTCTCGGAGAAATATCGCTGGCAGGACCTAGAGGCGGCTTTCCACTTGACTTGCAGATAGCACGTGAATTCATTGCAGATCGCTTCGCACTGATAGGCGACGCAGCACACGGCATCCATCCAATAGCAGGCCTCGGCCTCAATATCGGATTAAGAGACGTTGCCGCATTAACAGAAGTCATCATCAAAGCTTCACGTATAGGAGTAGACTTCGGAAGCCAGCCGATATTACAGCAATATAGCCGCTGGAGACGTTTCGACAGCACCATCTCAGCCTTTACAATGGATGCTCTCAACCGTCTCTTTTCTAATGAGATTACCCCGGTTAAAGTTTTACGTGATCTGGGGCTTGGCCTCGTAAACCGGTCTCAACCCCTCAAATCATTTTTTATGAATGAGGCAGCAGGAAACTCTGAAGGAGCTCCACTTCTGCTACAGGGTCAGGAAATATAGGTCAGCCATGAAAATCAAATCTGCATTACTGCCAGCTTTTATAATCATTGTAAGTTCAATATCTCAATCACATGCTGCAGAAAAACGTTGTGGCTGGTTTCACAATCCTACCCCGTCAAACGCTTGGCTTATTGACCGTGATGCAGAATGGATTATCAGCTATCAGGGTGGCCATCAGGCTGAAGGCAACTGGCCGGAATTTACTGACAGCCAATGGATAAAAACCAATATTCACTATGGATATGGCTGCGCCTGCATTACAGCAGAAGTGGATCACAAAACCAGATATGTAAAAAGAATACTGAAAGCAAACGCGCTTGATCTTTCAGTTTGCAGAAAAGATAAAATGTACTAGCCTCGACAAGATC
>JBOEGA010000157.1:0-11009 GCA_050633205.1 Methyloligellaceae bacterium
ACGTGGGTGCCGCCGCAAAGCTCTACTGAATAATCTTTGCCTGCTTTTTCGCCTTCAATGGCTGTTCCCATACGAACAACGCGAACTTCATCACCGTATTTTTCACCGAATAATGCCATTGCACCGGATTCGATAGCGTCATCAACTTCCATCAAACGTGTTTCAACCGGGCTGTTCTGCAGCACCATTGCATTGGCAATGCGTTCAACTGATCTAATCTCGTCAGCACTCATTGGTTTGGTGTGCGAGAAATCAAAGCGCAGTCTGGATGGATCGACCAGTGAGCCTTTCTGTGCAACATGCTCGCCCAGTACCTGACGCAGCGCTTCGTGAAGAAGGTGCGTTGCAGAGTGGTTTGCACGGATTGCAGCACGGCGTTCGTGATCCACTTCGAGCTCAACGACATCGCCTGTTTTGAAAGGACCTTTTTCAACAGTGCCGACATGGACAAACAGATCACCAAGTTTTTTCAGGGTGTCTGTTACTTTAAAGATTGCGCCAGAGCTGGTGCGGATTACACCAGTGTCGCCAACCTGACCACCTGACTCGCCATAGAATGGAGTCTGGTTTGTGATGATGCTGCCTTCGTCGCCTTTTTTAAGCTGTTTGACGACTTTACCGCCTTTGATCAACGCTCTGATTTCGGCTTCGGCTTCTTCTGCTGTGTAGCCCAGGAAGTCGGTTGCGCCGATTTTTTCGCGTTGCTCAAACCAGATTGTCTCAACGGCTTCATCGCCAGAGCCACCACCTGCTTCACGAGCTTTTCTGCGCTGCTCTTCCATTGAGGTCTCGAAGCCTGCATTGTCTACGGTGATATCACGTGAGCGCAATGCATCTTCAGTCAGGTCGAGCGGGAAGCCATATGTGTCGTATAGTTTGAAGGCCACATCGCCCGGGAAGATATCACCTTTGGACAGATCCTGACTTGCTTCATCAAGCAGGTGCAGGCCACGTTCCAGAGTTTTGCGGAAACGGGTTTCTTCGAGTTTCAAGGTTTCTGTGATGAGCGGTTCTGCGCGTACAAGTTCCGGATATGCCTGTCCCATTTCACGGATAAGTGTTGGCACAAGGCGATATACCAATGGCTCCTCAGCGCCGAGCAGATGGGCGTGACGCATGGCGCGTCGCATGATACGGCGCAGCACATATCCACGTCCTTCATTTGATGGAAGGACACCGTCTGCAATAAGGAATGAGCTGGAACGCAGATGATCTGATATCACACGGTGGCTGACACCCTGCTCACCTTCAGCTTCAACATTTGTTGCGTCTGCGCTGGCGCCAATCAGGGCTTTGAACAGGTCAATCTCATAGTTATCATGTGTGCCCTGCAGAAGTGCGGAAATACGCTCAAGACCCATCCCGGTATCAATGGACGGTTTTGGCAGGTCTACGCGCTCTGTTTTGGAAATCTGTTCGTATTGCATGAATACCAGGTTCCAGATTTCAATAAAGCGGTCGCCGTCTTCATCTGGCGAGCCTGGAGGGCCACCCGGTATATGATCGCCGTGATCAAAGAAGATTTCGGAGCATGGGCCGCAAGGTCCGGTTTCGCCCATTGACCAGAAGTTGTCTGATGTCGCAATTCTGATAATTCTGTCTTCAGGTAATCCGGCAATTTTTTTCCATAGATTAAATGCTTCATCATCTTCGTGGTAAACAGTTACCAGAAGGCGCTTTTTATCTATGGAGAATTCTTCCGTGATCAGTTTCCATGCATGTTCGATGGCCTGATCCTTGAAATAATCTCCGAATGAAAAATTACCAAGCATTTCAAAGAATGTATGGTGTCTGGCTGTGTAGCCTACATTATCAAGGTCGTTGTGTTTTCCGCCTGCACGTACGCATTTCTGAGATGATACCGCCCGGTTATAGTCCCGCTTTTCCACGCCGGTGAAGACGTTTTTAAACTGGTTCATGCCTGCGTTGGTGAACATCAATGTTGGATCATTCAATGGAACAAGAGAACTGGATCTTACGACCTCGTGATTGTTCTTAGCAAAAAAGTCCAAGAATGCTGAACGTATCTCATTAACGCCTGTCATAGCTGCGTTACAACCCTAATCTGCAGGAAAGGGATACCCCATCAGGTTTTTCCGTTTCCATATTTTCCGGAGATTACCAATGTACGATAATACATAAATGCGCCACCTGCTTACACGTATTCAGGAATTATTACAAACTTTTCCTTAAAATCAGGCAGGTATTTGTCTGAAGCACTGGCATTTTGATCGCATTACATAATAAGAAAGGGCGGTTTCGCCCTTTCCATTGCGAATATGTGGTACTGCCTCTAACTCATAGCATTCAATAGCACTTATGACTGGCTAACAGCCTATGAGTTAACTAGCCTTTTTTTTCGGAATTTCCTCCAATACAGGCTCTTCCCCTTCTGCATCATCTTCGGGTTCACCTTCAAGGATCTTTTCTGCGATCAGGCCTGCGTTCTGGCGGATTGCCTTTTCGACTGCAGCCGCTGCTTCCGGGTTTTCTCTCAGAAATGTCTTTGCATTTTCACGACCCTGCCCGATTTTCTGGCCGTCGAAGGCATACCAGGAACCGGATTTTTCAACGATACCTGCCTTGACACCGAGATCAACCAGCTCTCCAACCTTTGAAATACCTTCACCATACATAATGTCAAATTCGACCTGCTTGAAAGGAGGAGCAACCTTGTTTTTGACAACCTTGACGCGGGTCTGGTTACCAACAACTTCATCACGATCCTTGATAGCGCCAATACGACGGATATCGAGGCGAACGGATGAATAGAATTTCAATGCATTACCGCCGGTTGTTGTTTCCGGGCTGCCAAACATAACACCGATTTTCATACGGATCTGGTTGATAAAGACAACCATGCAACGTGACTTTGAAATGGAGCCTGTCAGCTTACGAAGAGCCTGACTCATCAGCCGGGCCTGCAAGCCTGGAAGGCTGTCGCCCATATCACCTTCAAGTTCAGCCCTTGGTGTCAGGGCCGCTACAGAGTCAACCACCAGAACATCAATTGCACCTGAACGCACCAGTGTATCAGTGATTTCAAGAGCCTGCTCACCTGTGTCTGGCTGAGAAATAAGAAGCTCGTCCAGATTAACGCCGAGTTTACGGGCATAGATCGGATCGAGTGCATGTTCTGCATCTACGAAACCACAGACACCGCCCTTTTTCTGTGCTTCGGCAATGGTGTGAAGTGCCAGTGTTGTTTTACCTGATGATTCCGGCCCATAGACCTCGATCACACGACCTCGTGGAAAACCACCAATGCCCAGCGCAATATCCAGCCCCAGGGATCCGCTTGAAATTGCATCAATCTCGACTGCCTGCTGGTTCTGTCCCAGACGCATTATCGAACCTTTACCGAATGACCGCTCGATCTGTGATAACGCCGCGTCTAACGCTTTTTGCTTATCCATTATGAATCCCCTGGAATATTTACTGCTTATGCCCCGCACATTTTCATAACACTTATTTCACAGTGTATATGAGCTTGCAATTTCGGTGAGAGTACCTGCTTTGTTCTTTTTTGCAAGATTTTTTCTAATATACTGTAATATTTGTTATATCTGACCTATGTTTTGCTATTGTTCTGTGGAAACATTACTCTTCACATGTGTGAAAAACTTTCTACTGATTCCCGTTTTTGGTATTTCTGCATTGTGATCGATTCTTTCATTCAGCATCAGTTCAGCTCCAGATCACTTTATTGATTGCCGGAGTAACTTTTAAAACAGTATACCAATGCTCTTGATAGCGATATCAGGACAATCTATTTAGAAATCATCAGAGGTTTATTCAGGGTAGAAACTCAATGCGTCATAAATTCGGTTTTATTTCTTTGCTGGCTTTAACAGCTCTTGTTTCGACAGCTTCCCTTTTCAGTGCGCACGCCAGAGGGCAGGCAGGAAAATTTGACTATTATACAATGGCTTTAAGCTGGTCTCCTACGTTCTGCCAGTCTTCAGCCGGGAAACGTTCCAAACAACAGTGCAACAGCGGACGGCCATATGCTTTTGTTCTGCATGGTGTCTGGCCTCAATATGACAGCGGATGGCCAAGCAAATGCCGGGTGCGGGATAACTGGGTTCCGGAGAGGGTTATTCAGTCCATGATGGATATTATGCCAAGCAAGAAGCTTATTATCCACGAATGGAAAAAGCATGGAACATGCAGCGGACTGTCTCCAGAAGGTTATTACCTGATGTCGAGAAAGCTGTTTAACCAGATTAAAATTCCTGCACGTTACCTGAGCCCGCAAAAGCCGATTGTTGTGACACCTGAGCAGATCGAAAAAGACTTTCTTCTGACCAACAAAAATCTGAAGGCTGATATGATTTCAATTTCGTGTGGCAGAGGCCGCAAGTTGCGTGAGGTACGGATTTGTTTTGACCGGAAATATAATCTGACACCATGCGGGACCAATGAGAACCAGCGTAAACTCTGCAGTGCCAGAGAAATTGTGATGCCTCCGGTGCGTGGCGGTTCTTCACGAGGGTTTAATCTTCACAGAACATCGAACTAGTTTTTCAGGTTTTGCAGCGCCCTGACTGACGGGGTGCTGCAACCAACTCTTTCAACCTCAGGTTTTCATGTAAATTCTGATCAACCTAAAGATGCCCTACCAAATTCATTTTATTTCCTAAATTATAAGCTATCTAATGTGCTGCTTCACCGCAGGCAAACTTAATAACATTTTTTATTCAGATTATTTACGGTCAGGAAATTTTGATGCGCCAGTCAGGAACCGTCAAGTTTTTCAATCAATCCAAGGGCTTCGGATTTATTACGCCGGATGACGGCAGCAAAGATGTCTTTATACATATAACAGCTCTGGAGAAATCGGGTATTGATGTGCCTGATGAGGGCGCAAAAGTTACGTTCGAGACGGAGGCTGATAAAAGAGGCCGCGGTCCCCAGGCAGTTAATGTTGAACTGATTAAATAGCTATTCCGTCCCCCGTTTTACCAATTTCGGCAAAGCCTGTTTAAATTCTCGCGGCTTATGTTATAAGGTCGGTCAGTTTTTCAGACAGGATTTCTTTATTATGAGCAAAGACTTTGCCGTCGGGCAGGTATGGACATACCCTCATCCAGAGGGTTTTGGTGAATCGCGCATTGTTATTGGTGCAATAGATAAAGTGGAAGATGGCGATGATATTATCTGCATAGCGGTCACTTCTGCCCCAGTACCAAGGCGCAAGGGTCTTGTATCCCGCGCGAATATTCCATTTTTACCCTTTTCACAAACAGCCATTGAAGAGACTGTTCTTCTCCAGGAGGGTACTCAGGAAATCCCAGAAGATTTTGAGCAGGCTTACGAGAACTGGAAAGCAGATACGAATGGCCGTGACTTTTTTCAGGTTCCTTTCCCAACATTGCTGTCAGAGCTTTATTTTGCCTTACAGGATGAAGAGGGAATGTTAAATGCCAAGAATGAATAGGTACTTCAGCATATAAAGATAATAATTACGTAGAAAATACAAAGGATGTACTGTGTCTTTTTAACAATACATCCACATCTTCTCCACATTTCCATCACATTCAGAACAAATACTCGGCTTTACTTATACGAATCAGTGTAGGTTGTTTCTATTGTCACGCGTTCTAGCTGTCTTATGCCTGTGTGTCCAACATGGATCATAAGATGAATTGCAATGACTTCGCCCTTACGGGGAAGGCGGAGAAGATGGAACAGCGAAACTACTCAGATCATAATGATATCCGGCCAATAGAGGATCTCTTCGGTGGGGCAAAGCAACCACCGCCTGAGCCTTATGGTGCGCGGAAGAGATTCTTTAATGAGTTTCAGGAACAGAAACCAGAACCGCAACAGCAGCCAAAACAACAGCCGCTGCGTGCCCAACCTGTTGTTGGCAATAATGTTGGTGGTAACAAGTTTGAAGCGCCCAAAAAACGTGAGGACTTTACTCTGGAACCTTCTATCAGGAAGGAGCCAAGAAAAAAAGCTTCCGGTATCTCCGGTGCTTCTCACCGCAGTCCTGCTTTATGGGGATTACTTGGCTTTGCTATAGGAGTTGCTTTCTGGCACTTTGTTGGATTCTGGAGCTTTATGGAGGATGCTGTGCTTCGCACGCCTCCCCAGCAAACAGAGCTTTCAAATGAGGTTCTGCAACGGCAGAATATAGCATTAAATTCCAGAAATAACGGCACATCCAGAAATACAGCAATGCGCAACACACTTCCTGTTGTGAATGAAAATATAAATGCGTGTGTGACACTGGTTATGGACAGAGCTACCAAAAAAACATTTGCTGTTCACTGTAAGTCAGGTGTCAGGTTTTTTTACAGAAACAGACCATTGCGGACAGCAGCACGCATAACAAATTAACAGCGAAGGGAATGCCGGAATGCAGCTGGTTCCCTTCCTTCACCGTAAAATCACATAATCTTGAACCAACGGCCTATGGAAACCTTGGGGTTTGATATTACATAGATATTCAGGAACTGAAGTGAGTTTCTTGCCCACTTTGTTTCCTGCTCGACACACTTGGGGCTTTACCTTTAACCTCCTGCATAAAGCCCCTGACTTTTGCCGGACGAGTTTATTTAACTCGTTCGGCTTTTTCATATTGATGCTTATATTTATGATATAGTCCTGCTAATATTTCTAACCTACATAGTATAGCGGGAGTTATTGATGGCACTTGAACTACGCCCTAATTGTGAGCTTTGTGACAAAGATTTACCTCCTCAGTCTACCGAAGCCATGATCTGCAGTTATGAATGTACATTCTGCAGTACCTGTGTGGAACAGGAGCTTAAAAATGTCTGTCCAAACTGTGGGGGTGGTTTTGTTTCAAGGCCTATCCGACCAGCAAAACAGTGGCGTTCCGGTGTATGTGTTGACAATCATCCCCCATCACAGAAACGGGTAAAAACTTCAAAGGATATCGAGGAGATAAGAAGCTTCACTGCCCGGGTTTCAGGTACTCCTCCTGAAGATCGCTGATCAGGATATTTGATCAATGTGGTTTGTATTGTCCTGTGCGGCTGCTGTATCCAATGCCGGATATTCTGTCGGTGTAAAATTTCTTCCCAGATATTCAGGGCTGGAGATTGCAACTGTCAGTCATATAGTATGTGGCCTGCTGGCTCTGATCATGTTTATGAGGCTGGGTCTGAGTGTTCCTACAGACAGAGCTTTTCTGTTTCCTGCGATCAGTACAATTATATTGAATATCATAGCGGCAATTCTCTTATTTACCGCCATTGCCCGAAGTGAAATCTCGATATCCCTGCCCTTTCTAAGCCTGACGCCAATATTGACAGCCGGGCTTGCCTATCTGATGCGAGGAGAGCTTCTTACGCCTGTTGAAATTGCCGGACTTATCCTGATTGTTTCGGGGACTTTCACAATTGAGGCCAGAACGGCCAGGGATTTTCTTTATCTGGGAGGAGCCAGGGTCTTTCGTAACCGTGGAGTTACTCTGGTTTCTATTGTTGCGGTTATTTTCGGGCTTTCCAGCGTATTTGACAAGAATGCTACACTTGCTTCCGACCCTATGACCTTCTCAACATTTTCACTGGCAGCAAGAGGGGTGTTTTTCCTACTGCTGGCTTTTGTTCTGATCAGCAGAGGTGCAAACAGTCATAGTGTAAATAAATGGCACATGCTGCTTTTTGCCGGAATGGGTATTCTGATGTTTACAGAATTACTTACGCAGATGTGGGCCCTGACTGATGCCATGGTTGCCAATGTTATTGCTGTAAAACGGCTTGGTATGCTGGTGACTTCTGTGGCAGGTTTTGTTGTCTTTAAAGAAAAGTTCACCTATGCCCGCGCTGCAGGCATAGGGATGATGATTTCCGGCTCAATTCTGATCTATTACGGATAACAGAATTACCGCTCCCTGAGAGATTCGTCCTGGATACGCATAAGCGGGCTCAAAAGGAATTCGATGACACGGCGGTCGCCTGTTTTGATTTCTGCCATTACCGTCATTCCCGGAGAAAGTTTTACATCCTCATTGTTCACACGAATGGATTCGCGTTCCAGATCAATGCGAACCGGGAAGACCAGCGGACCTGACGAGTTTCCCTGTTGCTGGCTCTGGTTACCGCTGGCAACATGTGTCTGAGACTGGCTCACAGCATCATCGGAAATAGAAATAACATTGCCCGGAATGACGCCATACTGAGTAAAGTTAAAAGTCTCCACTTTAATGCGGACTTTCTGCCCCTGTTTCACAAAGCCCTTATCCTTATTCAGAAGATTAGCTTCAACTTCCAGTTTTGTACCTTTGGGAACGATAACCATGGCCTGCTGGCCTGTGGTTAATACATCTCCTACAGTATGAACTGAAAGCTGCTGAACAGTTCCCCCAACCGGAGCGAAGAGCTTGCCCTGCTCTTCCCGGTTCTGCGCCTTGAAGACTTCCTTACGCAGACTGGATATGCGTTTTTCATTATCAGCCAGTTCTGCAATCAGCTTCTGCAGCTGCTCTTCACGTCTTTGCTTGCCCTGCAGTTTTAAAGTTGCAATGGCAGATCCGAGTTCAGCCAGCCTGCCTTTTTCGGTGGCGAGGTCTGCGCGCTGTTCATAGAGGAGCTGGGCGCGTTCCAGATAACTTGCTCTTGATCCGGAGCCGCTTTTTGCCAGAGAATCAAGCATATCCACACGCTCTTTCATGACAGCGACCAGCTTCTCGCGCTCTGCTACGGTGTTTTTTGTACGGAGCATTTCATAGGTTTTCTGCTCAACTTCACTGGCTATCCGCGCCTGATCAGCTTCGTATGATCTCAGAGTACTTGTGAGAACGTTTTGCTGCAGGAGTCTTATGCTGTCGGAAGTATTTTTCAGCTTAGGGAGCCTGACTGTTTTAGCTTTTTGATTTCCTCTGATCGCTTTAATGGATACCGAGAGCCTGGTCGAGATTGCCTGGGAAATAATAAGATCCTGCTCAAGGCGGGTTCTATCGGCTTCCTGTTCGGTTGGATCCAGTTCAAGAAGAAGATCTCCTGCTTTGACCTCTTCACCCTGCCTGACATGGATTGCCTTGACCTTACTGGTCATAAGCGGCTCAATTACCTTAACATTGCCAACGGGAATGATTTTACCCTGCAAAGTGGCGTAGATGTCTATCCGGCCGAAAATTGACCAGACCATAGCTATCGTAAACAGCAGGATTATAGATAAACCGACTGCTCGCCCGACCGGGGATGGAGGGGTTTCCATGATTTCGATGGCGGCTGCCTGAAATTCACGTTCATTGCGCTGAAGAGCAGGCTTTTTGCCTTCGCGCTTTTCTTCCTCATAAGCTGCCTCGGCTACCTTTTTATAGCGTAGTAATGTACTGAAAAAATTAAACATATTACCAGCCCTCCAGGCCTTCATCGCCATAAGTCTGCAGCTTGTAAAGCTGGGCATAGCGACCGTTATTGCGCATCAGCTCCTTATGGGTTCCTTCTTCAGTGATACGGCCCTGCTCAATGGTTATTATGCGAGACGCCTTGCGAATTGCCGGCAGGCGGTGAGATACAATAAAGACGGTTCGGCCTTTAGCGATATCATCCATGTTCTGCTCAATGACATATTCGGATACATAATCAAGGGCGCTGGTTGCTTCATCAAAGATAAGGATTTTAGGGTCAGTCGCCAAAGCACGGGCAATGGCTACGCGCTGTCTCTGACCGCCGGAAAGGTTAGCACCACGCTCCACCAGAACAGTATCATACCCCTTTGGAAGTTTGATGATAAAGTCATGAGCGCCTGCTAGTTTGGCTGCTTTAATGACTTCTTCAAAATCCATACCCGGATTGGCAAGAGCAATGTTCTCTCTCACTGTGCGGTTGAAGAGTATGTTTTCCTGAAGGACTATACCAATCTGTCGCCTCAGCCAGCGTGGGTTTGTCATGGCGATATCGACGCCGTCGACCATGATGCGGCCGGATTCTGGAACATGCAGACGCTGGAGAAGTTTTACCAGAGTACTTTTTCCAGAGCCAGACGGGCCGGCAATACCAATGATCTCTCCTGCCTGAACATCTATGCTGATATTGGACAGAATTTCAGGTTCTCCAGGACCATAACGGAATGTTACATTTTCGAAAAAGATGCTGCCTTCAAGCTCTTTCAGGGTACTGCGGGTTGTTTCGTGATCTGCTTCTGGTGGCATATTGAGGATATCACCAAGACGGCTTACTGAAACGCGAAGTTGCTGGAAGTCCTGCCAGATATCGGTGAGTTTCAGAATTGGTGTGCTGACACAGGCCGTCAACATTATGAATGCGATGAGCTGGCCTGCGGTGATGCTCCCCTCCACGACAAGCTGCGCGCCATACCACAGGACTGTTGCGATGACTGTGGCATAAACAAAGAGTGCAAAATGGCTTGCGATATTAGACACTTTTGTTGCTGCAAAGCTTGCTGATGTGTATCCGGCAAGCTGATCTTCCCAGCGCCTCTGCATCTGAGGTTCCAGAGCCATGGACTTCAGGGTTTCAACGCCTGTTATGGACTCAACAAGGAAGGTTTCGTTTTCAGCACTTCTGGCAAACTTTTCCTCAATGCGGTGCCTGAGCAGAGGTGTAATTGTAAGCCAGATTAACAGATAGACTGGTAATGAAACCATTACGATTAATGTGAGCTCCCAGCTATAGAGCCACATAACCAGCAGGAAGATACCGATAAACATAAAGTCCATACACAGCGTCAATGCAGAACCTGTAAGGAAGGCCCTCACATTTTCCAGCTCGCGAATACGTGCCACGGACTGGCCTGCCTGATGAGATTCGAAATAGCTTATTGGCAGTGCCATCAAATGTCTGAACAGTTTGGAGCCAAGGGTGACATCCACTTTGCTGGCAGTATGGGTTGTTACATAGGTTCGCAGTGCACTCAGTATAATCTGAAACAATGCCACCAGCACCAGCCCCAGAATGACCACATGAAGTGTTTTCATGCCGTGGTGTACGAGGACCTTATCTATCACGACCTGGAATATGAAGGGTGTCAGGAGCACCAGTATCTGAACAAAAAGAGTTGCGAAG
>JBOEGA010000158.1:0-6608 GCA_050633205.1 Methyloligellaceae bacterium
CCTCTATTCTAAGGATAAAACGACCGTTCATTGACCGGGCAGTATTATAATTTATTAATGCTGAGTAAGCATGCCCGAGATGCAGATATCCGTTGGGACTTGGGGCGAAGCGGAAGATGGGGCGGTTGCTCATAGATGTTTAAAAGGTCTTATGTTGATCAGGGCCGGGACCCGGAATTTATGAATAATCCAGTATTATCAATAATTGTATCGGAGAAGGATATCAAGACAGGGGTTTCCTTTCTGATCGGGCAATGTCCTTATATGGAAAAAGTTTATCAGAAAACTGGTATGCCGCCTTTGAGATTGCGTGCATCGGGATTTGAAGGACTTGCGAGGATTATTGTGGGGCAACAGGTTTCTGTAGCCAGTGCTAATGCAATCTGGGCAAAGTTTTCTGGGTTTCTCGGGGAAGTCACTGTTGAAAACTGTCAGTCCAAAACAGAAGAGGCTCTGAGGGGATGTGGCGTATCACGCCCTAAAGTCCGAACACTATTGGCTGTATGTGATGCCGCAACTTCAGGAGAGTTGAATTTTGACAGGTTTTCGGACCTTTCCTATGAAGGCGTGCATGATATTCTGACCAGAGTAAAAGGGATTGGTCCCTGGACTTCCGATGTTTATGCCATGTTTTGTCTTGGGCATTCGGATGCCTGGGCTCCTGGTGATCTGGCGCTGCAATATGCGGTGCAGGAGGTTTTATCGCTGGATGAAAAACCTGATGGAAAAGCCATGACTGAGCATGCAGAGCGCTGGAGGCCATGGCGAGGGGTTGCAGCACGGATGTTATGGGCTTATTACAGTGATATGAAAGCGAATAAATCCGGAGTTCCTGTCTGATTTATCCGAGAAACAGAAATTTATCAGTGAGAAACATATCTTATGACTTCAGCAAAACTAGATGGTCCACGTAAAAAGCCTGCTTCGGGTGGAGCGGCAAAGCAACTTGTTGTTTTTGTTCATGGTTACGGGGCTGATGGCAATGATCTAATCGGTTTGGGGGATCAATGGCAAAATGTTTTACCGGATGCGGAATTTGTTTCTCCGAATGCTCCTGAACCATGTGGAATGAACCCGATGGGGCGCCAGTGGTTTGAGCTTACCATGCGTGATCCCGATGAATATCTGCGTGGTGTTAACAAAGCGGGTCCTGTATTTAACGAATTTATAGATGCCGAGCTTGAAAGGCTTGGGCTTGATGACAGTGCGCTTGCGCTTGTCGGGTTTAGTCAGGGCACTATGATGAGCCTGCATTGCGGCCTGAGACGTAAAAAGTCTCCTGCGGCAATTATTGGTTATTCCGGAACCATGATTGCGCCGGAAAAGCTTAAGGAAGAAATCACAGTTAAGCCTCCAATTCTGCTTGTGCATGGGGATATGGATGATGTTATTCCTGTTCAGGCTATGCCATTAGCTGCAGAAGCTCTGAAGGATGCCGGGGTTACAGTGGAAACTCATGTTTCCAAAGGGGTAGGTCATGGCATAGATATGCAAGGGCTGGAGCTTGGGGCCGGCTTTCTCAAGCAGACCTTCAGCGGCTAGGGGGTGTTCCCTAGCTCTCTGATTTATTTAATAAATTGCTACTTAATTAAAATTTAAACTTACGTAACTTTGCTTTGGTATACTCAACCCAGTACAGGAATGTATTGGGTGAGTGTTTTTTGTGCTTATTGTACAAAAAACAAGGGTCGTCTTGCGTTTTCGTGAGACAGAGAGTTGCTGAGAGCGTTTTAATGGTTTCAACAGACAAAGATATGGTGGTTTTATCACCTGAAGAGCTGTTGGACTGCCTTGGGCGGGTAAGCGACACCAGAATTACTTACAAATGGTTAAGTGATAAAAAACTATTTTTTGAAGTGAATTCAGTAGAGCAGAAAGCTCAATATCTGGCCAAGATTGCTCATATTATTCAACATTATGTTATTTCAGCTAAAGGGCTTGAGTGTGAATTCAAGATTACACTTCGTGCTGATGATAATACAAATGATGATGACGATGAGGCTGAAGTTGTAGCCCCCAGTCAAAACTATATGCCAAATAAAACGATTAACCGTCTGATAATGATTTTTCAGTCTCAGGAAGATGATTTGCGGGTTTTTCGGTTTGAGGCCGGGGAAGGGATATTAAAAGGTCATCAGTATTTTGAGGCTGATCCGAATATTGTTGATATCGAATGTAACTCTATTCAGAAGTCAATCCAAATATGTGCGAAAAGTACTCGAAGCAATGTCTATAATATTTTTGAGGTCAATTCCAACTGCCTGAATATAAAGGCTTTTAAAGAAAAATATATAAGAGCCTTTGCCCGTATTCCATCTGCTATCAAAGGGTATTCGGTTATTTCTCTGGTTCGAATCAACCCCAAAATGAGAAAAGCAGAGTTTGAGACAAAGATCGGTTTTGTGCGGTCGCTGGTTAACCGGGTCTTTTTATCTTTATCTATTGATGCGTTTTTAGAAAAACAGTCATTTTATACTTCTCTTCCGGTTGACGGTTTTGTTCTGACTGTTGGGGCCCGGGAAATGAACAAGAGAGATAAAACAAATAAAATTCAAGCTCTTACAGATGAAATGGAAGAAGGGAAGCAGATTATCTATCTGTTTTATGACCCCTACCAGAAGATACCAACTTTAGTTCAAGGTACTAAAGAAGTTCTGTATCTGAATAAATTTGAGACTTAGAGCATGTCGTGTTTAATCAGATTCATTTACCTGAAATTTTTACGTCATTATCTACGTTTTAAAGTTTGAAAATACTCCAGTATTCCCGGCACTTTAAAACCTGATTCTGACATAAAGCTTCCTCGATAAAATAACCCGATTAAACACGACATGCTCCAGGCGCCAAGCCTAAGTTAAGACGACTTTCTGTCGCGATTCTAAAGTTATTTCATAATTATTATTTGGTGCTTCACAGAAGTGACATGGAGCTGTATTATTAAGTTTATGTGATCGGGCGTTTTATTAACTCTCCTAATTAAAGGGATTGCAAAACGAGGTAAAAGACGTGACCGCTATAACAAAATCTCCGGATGCATTTCCGGCACTTGTGCTGAATGCGGACTACAGGCCACTGAGTTACTATCCGTTGTCTCTGTGGAACTGGCAAGAGGCAGTAAAAGCTGTTTTTCTTGACCGGGTGAATATCGTTTCCGAATATGAGCGCTTTGTGAAAAGCCCAAGCTTCCAGATGCGACTGCCCAGTGTGGTCTGTCTGAAAAGTTATGTGCGTCCTGCGTTATATCCGGCGTTCACACGCTTTAACGTGTTTCTCAGGGACAGATTTTCCTGTCAGTATTGTGGAGCAATGGAAGACCTGACATTTGACCATCTGATACCGCGTTGTCGTGGTGGTCTGACGTTGTGGGATAATGTTGTGACAGCCTGTGCACCGTGTAATCTGGCAAAGGGTAGCGCTATGCCAAAGGACGTGGGGATGATCCCTGCGCAGGCTCCCTATCGTCCTACGGTGCATGAACTGCACCGGAATGGCCGCAAGTTTCCTCCGAACTTTCTGCATGAAAGCTGGATGGATTATCTGTATTGGGATACGGAGCTTGAGCCTTAGGGACAGGTTTAAACGAAATGGATTTTACAGGGCATTCTGGCAGCAGAGTGCCCTGTATTTTTATTGCCATTCCGGTACGCGGTCGAGGCCTAACAGTTCTTCATAGGTCTGTCTTGGGCGGATGACTGCGTATTGATCACCTTTGACCAGAACTTCAGGAATCATCAGGCGGCTGTTATAGGTGCCGGACTGAACTGCACCGTATGCACCGGCCGTCATGACAGCAATCAGATCGTCGGGATCCAGAGGAGGTAATTCGCGGTTCTGTGCGAAATAGTCTCCGGTCTCACAGACTGGTCCAACAACATCTGTACGCTTCAGCTTGCGTTTCATACGTGTTTTGTTGACTGGCAGAATATCATGATGTGCCGAATATAATGTCGGGCGTATCAGGTCATTCATGGCACCGTCTACGATCATGAAGGACTTGTCCTGTCCAGGCTTGGTGTAGATAACTTTTGAAACAAGGATACCTGCATTGGCCGTAATCATACGGCCGGGTTCCATGACCAGCCTGCAATCAAGATCGCCAAGAGTTTCATCTACTATGCGCGCATAATCATCAGGGTGAGGAGGAACTTCCTTATCAGCCTCATATGGTACGCCCAGACCTCCACCCAAATCCAGATGGGTGATTTTAATACCATCAGCACGAAGTGTGAGTGTCAGTTCGCGCAAGAGTGTAAATGCATCTTTGAAGGGGGCAAGATCCGTGATCTGACTGCCGATATGCATATGAATGCCACTGGCTTCAATGTTTTTCAGCTTCGAAGCTCTGGCATATATTTTCTGAGCATTTTGATAAGGAATGCCAAATTTATTTTCAGCTTTTCCTGTCGAAATTTTTTCGTGAGTTTTGGGGTCAACATCCGGGTTTATACGAATGGTAACACGTGCTGTAAGTCCCAGTCCGGCTGCAATTTCGTTCAGTACGATGAGTTCCGGTTCAGACTCGATGTTGAAAGTGTATATACCTTCTGCCAGGGCATAGGCCATTTCATCACGGGTTTTACCAACGCCGGCGAATACTATTTTTTCAGCCGGAACGCCTACCGAGCGAGCGCGGCGAATTTCACCTTCGGAAACAACATCCATGCCAGCACCAAGGTCTGCCAGAGTTTTTATTACCGCAAGATTTGAGTTTGCCTTTATGGCATAACAAATCAAAGCGTCCTTGTTGGCAAACGCTTTGGCAAAAACTTTATAATGTCTTTCCAGTGTAGCGGATGAGTAGCAGTAAAATGGCGTGCCGACAGCCTCGGAGAGTGCTACGAGGCTGATGTCCTCCGCGTGCAAGATATTCTTGCGGTATTCAAAGTAATGCATAATTTATGCATTTAACGCAAAAGACGGCAAAGCACAAAGGTTTCGTGCTTAATTTCAGAGTTTTTTTTAGCCGACTTTCTTTTCGACCTGAATCATCGAAGTATTTTTTGATGGTGGCTGCAATGGTCCTCTGACGCCACAACCTGCTAGGCTGATTGAAGCGATGAAACCAACGAGAATCGAGAGGCGAATTGTTGTGCGCATTTTGTTGCCTTTTATGCCCTTGATTAGATTTTGTTATGTTCCTGATATATCAGGAATACGACGGAAAATTGTTGATGCAATTTAGCGGATATAAAGCTACTTTTCCAGTCGCTTTATCCATTCTCTGGTCATTTTCTGAACATTCCGTGGCGCTGTTCCACCATAACTGGTCCTGCTTTTTACAGAATTGGCGACGCTCAGGACTTCAAAAATATCTTCAGTGATACGTGGTTCCACAGACTGCATATCGGAAAGTTTTAGCTGCTCGAGGTCTTTGCCGGCTTTTTCCGCGATGGCTACGATCTCTCCGGTTACATGGTGTGCATCTCTGAATGGCAGGCCAAGTACACGGACAAGCCAGTCAGCGAGGTCTGTTGCTGTTGAGAAGGCTTTTCCTGCAGCTTCCGCCATTTTTTCCGTATTTGGCTTCAGATCATTGATCATGCCTGTCATGGCAACAAGTGCGAGGGAGAAGTTGTCCAGAGCATCAAAAGCCTGTTCCTTGTCTTCCTGCATGTCTTTTGAATATGCGAGGGGAAGTCCCTTCATAACCATAAGCAGGCCGTTGAAGCCAGCGGCAATACGGCCGACTTTTGCCCGAACCAGTTCTGCTGCATCAGGGTTACGCTTTTGCGGCATGATAGATGAGCCTGTCGAGAACTGGTCTGACAGGGTGATAAACCCGAAGCCAGCTGAGCACCAGATTACGATTTCTTCGGCAAAGCGTGACAGGTGCATAGCGGATATGCTTGCTGCTGACAGGGCTTCTAGTACAAAATCGCGGTCTGATACTGCATCAAGTGAATTTGCTGTCGGTCTGTCGAAACCAAGCTCTTTTGCAGTCATTTCCCGATCTATGGGGAATGAAGTTCCTGCCAGTGCTGCAGAGCCAAGTGGGCATTCATTCATGCGCTTTCTGGCATCTGTGAAGCGTGTACGGTCACGGGCGACCATTTCTACATAAGCCAGAAGGTGATGGCCAAGAGTTACCGGTTGTGCCGTTTGCAGGTGCGTGAAGCCGGGCATGACTGTTTCCGCATGTTTTTCAGCCTGTTTGACCAATGCCAGCTGCAAATCGGCAAGAAGGTGGTCAATATGGTCCATGGTGTCGCGGATATAGAGCTTGAAATCTGTAGCGACCTGATCGTTGCGGGACCTTGCTGTATGCAGTTTTCCGGCTGTGGGGCCAATTAATTCGCGCAGTCTGGACTCGACATTCATATGGATGTCTTCAAGGCTGCGCTGGAATTTAAACTCGCCGGATTCGATTTCTAACAAAATCGTGTCTAGACCTTGACGGATTTTCTCGTCATCTTCAGCAGAAATGATTTTTGCAGCACAAAGCATCTTGCAATGAGCTTTGGAGCCTGCAATATCCTGGGCATAGAGCCGTTGGTCATATGAGATCGAAGCATTGATCTCTTCCATTATTTCGGCAGGGCCTGTATTAAAACGCCCGCCCCACATTTTGTTAGTCATGTCGACACGTTGCCTAACTGGTTAACGAGAAT
>JBOEGA010000158.1:6673-6856 GCA_050633205.1 Methyloligellaceae bacterium
GTTTACGTGAGTTTTTCGACACATGGTAACGAGAAGGTGGCTGAGAAGAAACCTGTTATCGAGAAAAAGACTGAAATAGCTGAGAAAAAAGAGTCTCCAGTTAAGGTTAAACAGGAAGAAACCAGCCCCGAGACTACAGGTGAGACTGCTCAGAAATCTCCAAATATTGTTGCTGCAGGCGGA
>JBOEGA010000159.1:0-7799 GCA_050633205.1 Methyloligellaceae bacterium
GATATGACTTATCTGTAAATTCTTCAAGCCACCCCAGAAAGCCTCTGGTATCATCCCATGACACCTTCATAACAGGTCTTCGTCCTCGTCCCCAGCCTTCGTCATCCGGATTATGTACTTCAGGCTGGCGTTGCCAGTAGTTGTCCCATTCCTCAAAGGTGACTGGATAACGGCCAACGGCAAATGGCTCGGCAATCGTGACTTTGTGCTGAGGACGTTCATCATCATGGCCTTTACCATCCGCTGAGCCCATCAAAAACGTACCAGCGGGAACCACAACCATCTCCGGCGCATCCCTAAAAACAGAACCCGGCGCAAGCTGATCGGCATAGGTGCCAAGCAGGAGCTGGCTGGAGATGAGAAGTTCTTTGAAGATATCACGGTCCAGCTCTTCCAGACGGGCGCGTATGACGTTTATGTTTTTGAGGTGGAGGGGATTGCGGTCAAGTTCGATTTCGAGCTCTTCAAGAGTATCGAGAGCTTTGTTGAGGAAATCTATATCCTCAATGTCTTCGATTTTAAACTTGCGCTGCTGAATCTCGACGAACAAGTCATCGATCAGATTCTGGTGTTTAATGTCCTCACTGGGCCAGTCATTGGGGATCAGACCGTCCTTATATTCGGGATAGAATTTACCCAGTTCCTTTTTGAAGCCATCTAATTTTTCTCTGAGGCTTTTCATTGAAAAGATGTCATCATCATTTTTAAGATTTTTGCGCTCAATTTCCTGCACGAAACTGTCAAACTGTTTCATCAAGGCGCAAAATTTTTTCAGATCAAATGGCTGATCCTGATCTGCCATTTTTTCGATGCGGTTTAGAGTGTTGGTCATGCCCCGAAAGAAGCGAAGTTCATTGGTCTTTGTCTCTCTTTGTATCTCGCCTATAATTTTGTGAGCTGCGGGGATGTGGATAATGAGGTTTGTGAGGTCTTCTTTGCCTTTGGTTGTACCAGGATCATAGTGCGGGTCTGTGTAGTTAAGGTCGGCTTTTGGTTGAGTAGCTTGTTCGTATTCAGCAACCCTGGCGTTGAAACTGTCCAGATCAATGTCCAGCCCCTCTTTCCGGCACCCGTCAATAATCTTCTTGATCGTCGATGGATGTGGTTCCTGCCTTTTACCCCGTTCAATTTCCTGAAGCGTATTCTTCCCAACCCCGCAGGCAATCGCAAAATTCTCCTGCGAGAGTTTTGTTAACGTCCTGAAATATCGTACTGCTTTTCCCACACCGGTGCTTTTCGGGGGATTATGGGGTGATGTTTTTCGGGGCATATCGGGAATGTCTGACATGAAGCAAATCTATTAAATTAAAAATCATTCAACGAGTAAAAACGTCATCCGGATGGCTGTTACTCCCTAAGCAAAGAGAGACAGTTATGACTAAAAACACTCAGAACAAACTACAGACTTTTAAAATAAAATGCTACCACAACGCGAATACTGGACCGGATAATACCCTGTTTACAGGCATAAACCGTGCCTCTGCGCTCTTCGGTGCACTGCTACTGGCATCAATCACCACTACCCCGGCCAGCGCACAGGACAAATATCACGACACAGGAACCATTAAGCCCGGATATACCTCCGGCAACATGGTCCTGCCATGCAGCACCCTCTACTGCCAACTACAGAAACTTATGGACCTGCTGAAGCAGCTTGAGATTAAGTTTTATCTGGATTTCAGACTGTATTTCAAAATCAGACTAAAGCCGGAGGAAGTGATGCGCAGGCTGTCACTACTTGAAAACGAGTTGATAAAACGAGGGAAGATGATGCCGGCTCTTAAGTCCGAACTCGACGCGTTGAAGGTTATGCTTGGGAAGGTTTGAAATCGCAAGAGTAGCAGGGGCAGAGATGTCCCTGTTTCTTTTTTACGCCGGCCAGAAAATCCTGCCGACAGCCGCCGCTAAACCATGTCAAAATGCGATGCAGAATGTTAGCTATTTGTTAGCTACACAAACCTAATCAAAAATAACAAAGCACTTCTTTGCGGAATAACTTATTGATTTAATGGAGATTTTGATGGTGCCGGTTGAGAGATTCGAACTCCCGACCTACTGATTACAAATCAGTTGTCCTAATTATTCAGGGTTATCCAGCAAACCTATTTATCCATATTTTTCAATGATTTTATATGAAGCACTATGCAGCAATATCATGCAATATTCATGAAAATGGTAGCTAAATTGTAGCTATAAGGTTATATTTTTTTGTAGCTAAATTCAATTCATCATGAGTGTTACATGCGGGAAAACTCCTTTCGGGCAAGAATTACGAAGACAATAATTAATCGATTGAAGCCTGGCGATGTCGTCTGGGATACAGAGCTTAAAGGCTTCGGGGCTCGCCGTCAGAAAGACTGCGTAAGTTACATTATGAAAACAAGGGTTGAGGGTAAGCAGAAGTGGTTCACCATCGGAAAGCATGGGCTACCCTGGACCCCCGATAGTGCACGGAAGGAAGCACTCTCTCTTAAGGTTGATCCGACCAAACAACGTAATAAGCAGAAAGCAAAAAAGAAGCTGGGGGAGGTTCTGGAGCACTTCAAGAGAGAACACCTGGACAAATTAAAACCCTCGACAAAGCGTGACTATGTGCAGGTCATTGATAAGTACATCGCCCCCAAATTGAGTGAAAGATTTATCATCGACATCAATCGCAGTGATATGGCTGAACTGCATTCTTCTCTTAAAGATACACCACGAACAGCGAATAAAGTTCTGGCAATTCTCTCAAAGCTTATGTCCTGGGCTGAAGCTTTTGAGTATCGCCTACCAAAATCCAACCCATGTACCGGTATCAAGAAATATTCTGAGAACAAGAGGGAGCGATATCTATCAGAAGAAGAGTTAGGACGACTAGGCAAGAACTTATCAAATGCGGAGAGTGAAGGTGCGATTAGCATGTATGCAGCTGCAGCTTTACGGCTTTTGATTTTAACAGGGGCCAGATTAGGCGAAATCTTGAATCTGAAATGGGACTACGTAGACTTTGATCGTCGCAAACTGTTCCTGCCAGATTCCAAAACTGGCCAGAAGACCATTTCACTGAATGATCCGGCGATGTCGGTATTAAATTCTCTAGTTCGCTTAGAGGGTAACCCATATGTTATTGTAGGAAGAGTGAATGGCCAGCCTATCGTCAATCTGCAAAAGCCGTGGTCCTATGTTCGAGATAAAGCGGGGCTTAAAGATATCCGATTACATGATCTAAGGCACTCTTATGCAAGTGTAGCAGCCAGTAACGGGGCATCTCTTCCGATGATTGGCAAATTGCTTGGGCATACTCAAACACAAACGACGGCGCGATATGCTCATCTGGCAGATGACCCTGTTGTGGAACTGAATGAGCAGATTGGTGATATCATAAACAATGCAATGTTACAAAGTGATTGATCTAAAAAGATGAAGCACCCTTCCTAGCCGCTCCCTATTGTTGCAGTAAGAAATCAAAAGCATATTTTTTAGCTATGATAAGCAAGTTACTCAACTTATTTAGAAGTATCACATTCAAATACAAACTTTCCACCAAACAACAATGAAAAGATAACAACCGCTAGTTTTGTATTAAATAAGCTTCCTATGCTTGATGTCCGCAAGTACATTAGAAAGAGGCGTAAACCAGCTTAAATCTGCTGATATACCAGCTAGCGCTTGCAAAGTTGAAGTGTGACTTAGCAGGAAATCTGTTGCGAGGTTAATAAAATTAGCACCTCCTGAAGCTAAAACGACCCCGGGAGCGCTGAGAGTAAAAGCCCCCCCAATAATAGCTCCCATCCCATTTGTAGCTAGGAAAGATAGCATATTCCCTAGAGACATCATTGCGACTTGGTTGGAGCGCTCCGGTTGGGGACCATGACCAATATCTTTTATTACGCTAGCGGTATGCTCACGGACTTTCTCAGAGAACAGTTTAGGATTTTCTTCAATTGCTCCAAGCAGGCGAAGACTTAATTCGTACAACTGAGAATTTTCTTGTGGCGTGGAGAGATAATCTCTTGCATTTCGTACTAGGCTCTTCCCGTCCTCACTTTCCATGATATAAGCTTCATGAAGGTCTAGAACAGATTTAAGATGTGTTTCAATTTCAGGACGTAATGGTGGAAGAGCTTTAGATTCCACTAGCTTTTGTGAGCTGTATGCGGAATTGCTAAGACGAACACCACGGGCATAGATCATTTGAACTGAGATAGTTTTACCCGATACAGCTTCACTGTAATGTTTTACAGCCTTATAAAGATCGGTATGAGTATTTGTACCGAATAATGATTTATCCAGATCAGCCGTTGCCAAACGAAGCTCCTCTAATAGAGGGTTACTTGCGTTAAAATCTGAATTATTTGAAAAGCTGGCCATTTCGACAAGACCAGCTTTTCCCAGCATAAAATGTGCCCCATCCCCCTGGGAGGGAATTATTTCGAATGATGAATTTAACTCATGAAGAATATCTTCAGGAATATTGTTGTTAGTTCGTTCTTGGTCAAGATTTTCTTGGGTTGGGACGCCTGCCCACTCTGTAACACCATCAGCCTCCAACTCTTTAACCACTGCATCTATAATGTCATCTCTTTCTTCAGGAAAGCTGCTCTCGAGCTCTTCTCTCGCGTCAAAAGGACCTCCATGTATCCATAGATAGCCACCTTCTCGACCATTATAGGGTGTGTTTTCTACTGGATTTTCATAGTGAAGGTAAAACCACTGTATTAATGTATCTATCCTGTCTTGATATTCTTCTTCACTGTCCGGTGGTTCGTGTTGAAGACCATACTCAATGTCTTCAAGTAGTTGATGTATACCAACATCTGTTTCTCTATAATTTTCTGCGCCTACTGGGTATTCCCAGAGAGACCAAGTGAGTTGACCAAGATCAGGATGATCAAGAAGAGCGGAGTATGTAGTCTCAGCCCCCATACCACGTTCATCTACGCCAACAATTTCAAAGCTAAGCTGACCACCATTGATCTCATATATCTTTCCAGTTTCAGCATGCTTAATGCGAGCCTTGCCTCTTGAGTAGACCATTACATCTATCTATTACCGTTTTCAATTATTTTCTTGTACACTAGCCATCGTAACAAATGGCTGCTAACTATACCAATGAATTGGTATAAGTGCTTTCTCACCACGCCATTTATCATCAATTATTGCAGATTGAAACCATTCCTCATGAATATCTGCATGATCTGTTATTATTATCTGAAGATCGGGAGCTAATTCTCCGACAATTCGGAATATCCATTCAAACAATTTCTTCAAAGCCATTCGATCCTCATCTTTATTAACTTCTGATAAGTCACCTGTGATGGATTGATCAGATGGAAAATATACTTGAGATGGTTGATCAAAAAATATAAACCGGCCAACAGGTCTTGATTGTTCTATAAACCACTTAGCTAATGCCAAGTAGGTCACTAAGTGGTACCCAACCCAATTTTCTCCACTGCCCATTCGATATAAAGGTGTCCGACCATGGGAGGTTTCAGCTACAACAGTTAACTTCGAAATATCGAGCCTGATTGGGTGTTCACAGTGTTCTAGCTCTAATTCTCTAGCCCATTTTGTCATGTCTTCGGAAATGCAACTTAATTGAGATTCCAGTCTCTCTTTCAACGCGCCTTGGTCTAGCTTTTTTTCTAAGCTATCTATTCTGGGATCAATTTCTAATATTTGTCTCTTTAGAGATTCAGTGTCCTCATTCCAATCTATACTTTCAAGGTACAATGAAATACGTCCGATGGTTCGCGATCTCTTTTCGTCAATTTTCAGTTTGCTTGATATTGTTATTTTTTGCCTTCTTAATTTTTCCAAAACATCACGTGTCTTTTTTAGTTCATCTGCAAGCTCCCGATCTCTCTCCTCTAATTTTGCCAAGTATTCGGTCACACGGGGCATATTTCTTGAGACACCTTCGAGTTTATTTTCGAGTTTCTCAATAGCAGCGTACATTAAATTGTCTGGAGTTGCTTGACTCGAATGTTCGCTTTGGCAAACAGGGCATTGGGTCTTTAAAGAAAAGCTTTTATATAAACCTATTGATCTCAGTCTGATTGATTGTTCATTAATTTCACCCTCAACCCCCCCCATGGAATCCTTGTACTCCTTTGCAGATCTTATCTTGGAGCGAAGAAATTTCTTTTCTTCCCTAAGTCTCAAGTATCTCCTTTCGAGATTATAATATGAATCTTCCTCAGGATCATCATCTTGCACTTGATCTGGTGTCCACTCCACAAGTGTATTCAATATATGTATCAGTTCTAAGTCCGAAACTGTCAAGTTGCCTCTGTAAAGACCTACGCTTTTTGCTTCAGCTAATAAATCGAAACCCTTTTTAAGGCCATCCCCCTTTATACTCTCAATTTCTTTGATACGTTTATTAATAATCGATTTTGTGCGCTTTAATGTTCTTAACTTATAAATATCTGCCAAACGATCATCTTCCGCGGCACCCAAGAAATAGGGTAAAGTATCTTTAATTGCTTGCGGAATATGAGGTTCAGATTGCCGATGAAACAAGGTTCGTTTAGCAGCAACTTCATCTTGTCCTTGAAAAAGATAGTAGCGAGAGTGTTTAAAACCAACTTTAATCGCTGATCTACTTTGGTTATCTGGTACTTCTGTAATTTGGTCTGGAATTCCGATTTTAGCGGATAAAAAATCAACTACACCATCAATAGTATTATTGTGTTTCAGTTCAGAGGATATAGGAATCTCTAGGTTTTTTCCTATTGATAAATAGCATGATGTGTTTGTTTTTTTGCCTTTTAGGGGAGCAGCTCTAGCGATAAAAACTTGAGTATCAGGAAAGGATAAAAGTAATGCATACCATGTTACTGTATCTCTAATATGCCCTTCTGCGACATTGCATTCACTTGAACCTAGACAGTATTCAACTATATCAATTAATGAGGATTTTCCCTTTTTGGAAGCTCCTGTTATAATGTTAACTTGAGATGGTTTAAAATACACATCCCTTCTCTCGTTGTTCTGTCCGTAAATAGAAATTTGTTTTAGCTGCATAGTTAGGGTCGAATTCCAAATTGTGTAAATATTGTTTCTATAGAAGGAGAGTGCGAAAACCATCTTCCAAGAAACTTCGAGTATTTAAGTGCCTGTTTCATTCGCAAATTGTCTACAAATAATTTTGGTTCTTTTGGTAATCTATTTTGTCCAATAAGAAGATATCCGCTTTCCTCAATTTCAAAAACACCATGCTCAAATAGAAAACTTAGAGTGGAATTTACGATGGGTAAGTATGCTTGAGCAATATCGGGAAAATCAGAGAGAATTCCTTCGTTTTGTGTTATCCAGCTACTAATCGGTGTCTTATACGTTCTTGGTAGAGTGGAAGATATTGAAGGATTCAATAGGATTGGAATTACGATGAAGGGTAAACAACAGTGTACGCCCTTGCTTTCCTGTTTCTCAAATTCATGTAAAAATGAATAGAGTAAGAAACCAGTGTATGCAGAATTAAACAACCCAAATTCTTCTTCAGAATATATTTCACTAGTAATCAAGAAGCAGCCTCCGCATTCTTATGACTTTCCTCTTCATCATTGGCAGGAGATAAACGCTCTAGGTAATCCACATGCCATCCGATTTGCATTTGATCTGATAATACGTGGTAAGATCCTCGTTCAACATAAGTTGCGTTGAAGCCTGAACGAATTGGGATTTTACAATTACTCTGACAGTTTTTATAGAGTTTCCGACCTGCATCGATTTTTTCGTCTTCTGTAGACATATCTGTATCTAATTCAATCAATGCGAACTGTTGCTTCCTGATCAACCCCCAATTTCTA
>JBOEGA010000160.1:0-258 GCA_050633205.1 Methyloligellaceae bacterium
ATGCGAGATACCTGTGCCTGGCGAATTCATATTTTAAGTCGGGCAGGGCAGTTGAAATAATCCCTTGCAGAAGTGTTGCCATTTGAAATTTGACAGGTTTGCTTTCAGAGCACTGGTTTTTGTTGGAGTTTTTCCATGTAAAGATGAATGAGTTCGATGATTATTATAGTAGTCCTGAAAATGTTTGAGCTTGTGCCTGGCGAATTGATAATTCAAGTCAGAACAAAATTTTTGATTATTAACCTTGGTGTTATTGGC
>JBOEGA010000160.1:282-8782 GCA_050633205.1 Methyloligellaceae bacterium
TTCATTCGCTCATGCAGAATCCGGATAACATCAACAATTTGCCCAGCCTCCATATAGTATATATGGTGAACTCCGACTTTTATGCGATAGCACCCTTCACATACTGGACTAACTTCTTGGACTGCTTTCAAGCCGGCTACAAGATCATCAAGTCCCTGCAGGAGTTTATCATAATAAGCCTCAGCAATTTCAGGTGACCAAGTTTCGGCGCCATAATC
This sequence comes from Methyloligellaceae bacterium, assembly GCA_050633205.1. Lineage (GTDB taxonomy): Bacteria > Pseudomonadota > Alphaproteobacteria > Rhizobiales > CBDHHC01 > CBDHHC01. The sequence goes on from JBOEGA010000160.1 coordinate 501, forward strand.
CCAGATATTCTCCAAGTCAATTTCTGCTTCAGGTCGGAGCCAGAAATCCTTAAATGTTTTTGGCATGCTTGTTAGTCATTTTTTTTCTAAAAGCTTCACGATCAAATTGTTTCGATGGGCCGCTATCAAGCCCTTTTTGGAGTTCAGCCTGTAAAACTGCTAACTTTGCATTCTCTTTTTCCAAAAGACGCAACCCATCCCTGATCACCTCACTGGCATTTCCGTAGCGGCCAGCCTCAACTTGCTCAGAAATAAAGCTATCGAAATGATCACCGAGTTTAAATGATGTGTTTTTAGCCATAATCTCACCTATAGCAATGGGTATTATTAAGTAGTATTATATAATACCTATTAAATAGTGAAAATCAAACCGTTTTTGGGAGAGTGTACTATACGCTGGAATTATTTTCCTTATTATGATGGATGTATGAGTTGTGCACCCAACATGACGAAACGAGCAGAAAAAGGTCGGTTTGAGAACCGGTGCACAACTAAAAATAAATAATATCAAAGCTTTATGCCAAGGTGATGGAATTTCTAATCCGTAGGTCATAGGTTCGAATCCTATCGGGATCGCCAATTATTTCAATGAGTTAGTCAGTGGTAAAAATATTTTTTGTGCACCTTTTGTCACTTATTTTGTCACTTTTGTTTCCCCTGCGTTCCGTTTTCCAAGCTTTCCGATCTCACTAACCCAGCTTTGTTCAAAACGAAGTATTGCTGTTTGCGCGATCTTTTTTGTGCGAGATCCGTAATGGTCCAGTATCGTCTCGACATGTTTCAGGGAGTGTCCGGTAATGGACGCTATCTCGATAGAGGTGCAGCCTTGCTCAGCTAAGAGTGTAACAGCAGTTCCTCGCAGGTCATGAAACGTCAAGCCTTCAATTTTGGCCCTTTTTGCTGCTTTGCCCCATGAGGTATTAAAGCCATCACTGGTCCAGGGTGTTCCTTTCGTGTTGGTCAGAATGGTGACGGCAGTTCTTGGTAAAGAATCCAGTATAGACTTGAGTGTCTGTGTCGCTGGAATATAGACCTTGCGATTGGATTTAGATTGCCGTAAGGAGATCCCCGTTCCGTCATATGCGGTCCAGCTCAGGCGAATAAGATCTCCTTTACGCTGACCAGTGTGTAATGCCAGAGCCAAAGCTGTTTGTAGTTCCGGGCTGCACGAGCACATAAATTTCTCAACATCCTCCGGCAACCAGATTTTGTCTGATCTATCTGCTTTGTAGAGTCTGCCAGGATTTTTTAGATGATTATGGGTAATTTCTCCATTGTGAACGGCATACTGTATGACACGTCTAAATACTGACCACATATAATCAGCCTGTTTAGCGGAATTTATAGCAAGTTCATCACGCCAACTAAGCAAGTCTTTCCGAATTCTTATATCCTCGAAAATTTTAAGAGGCATTGTTCCCCATTTGTCATCGATTTTGGAAAGATGAGCATCATAGTCCTTTTGTGTTCTTGGCTTTAATTGGGTGAAGCTCTTGGAACTCTTATAGTCCAGAATANNGGTCTCTGATCAGAACTTGCTGCTAGGGTATAGTTGGTAATAAACTCTTCAGAACCTGGGTCACCATGAATGCGTTTCCCGGTTCTGCGATGATAGTAGTATGTTTTGGTTGTGCCATCAGGAAGAGTATATTTAGCCACTTTGATATGTTTTAGTCGAGTGAGCATTTTGCTTTGCCTTCCACGAGTCATACGCTGTCGTGGGGTTACTTTGCTCAATCCCTGATAACTTGTCGAGTGCATCGTTTAAAGCCTTTTTGTCATAACGTTTTGTGCCAGGCCATGGACCAGGTACCAGACCGTCTCTAATCCATGCTCTGAAACAGCTTATTGAAATACCGCAATGGTCTGCTGCTTCTCTGATTGTCAAACCGCGTTTCATACCGATCCTTGCACAGTGAACTTTATTCAATTATCCGATGAAAAAGAATAAAAGGGAATTTGCTAAATTGTGCAAAATCGTGACTTATCAGGACGTATTTGGACAGTTTACAAAGAGGATTGATGCAAACTGTGGAGTTTAAGTTGTCGTATTTTTGATACAGAGTTTTTCTTTGTTACCGAATGATCTAATTTATTTAGATCGAAAAACAGGTAAGTAAATCACAATAAAACAATCAATTAACCCTGAGGTATACCAACGGGAAACCACATACCAAGATACTGCATGTGCAATTGCATGGTATAGGTTAGCTGTCTTGTTGCATAGTAGATGAGTCTCCTTTCCGTCTAAGCAAAGGAGAACTCCCATGACATCATCCATACCAAATAATCGTGTTCGCATTCATTTGCAGGAGGCTTATCGCCAGCAGGCCATTCATGATATTGAGCAGAAAGTAAAGCGACTTTCCGGGTTAAGTGATGGACGCAATTCAGAAGGCTTTTCGGCCATGCTGGGTACCGGTAAGTATGTGACACATTCCATAATCTCGGAAGACGAGTTTACCGCACTTTTTTATCAGGCTTACTTTCAGAATGGTCTCCTTAGCAAAATTGGCCATCATGCGTTTGTTTCTAAAGTCAAACGTGCGCTGCAAGGATGCAAAATGGACGCTTGTCCAAAGCTTCGTAAGGAGTTCGGTGACACAGATCATACAGCTTCATTCCTATCTTCTCCCCTGGCTTCACCTTTACCGGCCAGGGTGAAGTCAAAGCCGTTTTGTGATCAAAAACTCGTGGAACTGGGCTATACTCTCACGAAGATTTATCAGTTCTATAATCAAGAGAATAACCCTGTTTTTCAGAAGTTGCGTTACCAGCGCGTTTCGGGTGCAGATAATCACCAGGAAAAGACTTTTCTCATTCGTCATCAAGGCACTGATAATCTTTGGTATGCGGGCCGGGGATCCCATCCGGACTATCCTTATAACCTCCCTGAAATGATGAGGGATTCAAAGGCTCCAGTTATTGTATGCGAAGGAGAAAAGGATGCGGATACCGCTCATGTCCTTGGTTTGCTATCCGTGTCAGTCAACAACTGGAAGGATTGTGTTGGTTATTTCAAAAAACGCGACGTTATTCTGGTTCCAGACAACGATGAAGCTGGACAGAAACGGGCAAAGGCCGCGCAAACTATCCTGGAACCAGTTACCAAAAGTTTTCTTCTGCTTAAGCTTCCTGATCTTGCTGAAAAAGGAGACCTCACGGATTGGGTAGAAGAGGGGGGAACGAGAGAAGAGTTTGAGGCACTGATACAGCTATCACGGCCAGAGACCACCAGGCAATCTCAGGATAGTGAAGTCGATGATCTGTCAGATGATAGCAAAACAATTATTAGTCGGGCGAGGTTAAGTCTCATTCTTGAAAAACGAAATATTGAAGTTGCATATAATCAACTTAATGACCTGATTGAAATTAACGGTCTTGACGGATTTAAATGTTTTTCAGACCAGGCAGCCAATCGGCTGAGGTTTGACTTATGGGAGTATGACAGGGTCAGGATCAGTAAGGATATCTTCCATGATATTATTGCAGATATTGCGCTGGGAAACGCCTATCACCCCATTAAGCTTTATCTGAATAGCCTGAAATGGGACGGGAAACCGCGTGTTGATGGCTTCTTTATTAATCTGGCGGGTGCAAGTGATTTTCCGTTAATTCGCAGCATAACACAAATCTGGTTTATAGCAGCAGTCCGGCGTATTTTTGAACCCGGAGCGGATTTCCAGGAGCTGGTTGTTCTTGAAGGTAGCCAAGGGCGTGGCAAGAGTACTGCGATCAGAAAACTATGTCCTGATACTTCCTGGTATTCAGATGATCTTCCCCTGAATGCCTCGCCGAAAACTGTTGTCGAACAAACGTTTGGAAAATGGATTATTGAAGCTTCTGAGCTCACAGGACGAAACCATGATATAAGAGCGCTTAAACGCTTCCTGTCTGCAACAACTGACAGAACTCGTTTGGCATATGAGCGTCTCACCAGGGATTACCCAAGGCAGTGGATACCGATTGGAACGACAAATGAGTCCGAATATCTTGTTGATAGCACCGGCAATCGTCGATACTGGCCGATCAAAATCAAGGAATTTGACCTGGACCGTTTGACACCAGACTACAGAGATCAATTATGGGCTGAGGCTGTCCATATGCATTTACGGGGATTGAGCCTCAAGCTGGATCCGGATCTATGGGAGAGTGCCAGGCGAGAGCAGGCTAAGCGTTTTAACAGTGATCCCTGGGAAGACATCTTAAGACATTTGCTTCCGGAGAGCTCTTGCAGGATAACTGTTTCTTCTATTCCGGAAGCTCTTGGTATTCCTCAGGAGAGAAGAGACAGGCGAACTTCAAACCGGGTTGCCTCTATCATGCGTTCTTTGGGATATGAGAAAGCAACGGCACGCCACCCGATAACAGGGAAAGTGTTAAAGGTCTGGGTGTTGAATGATGGCGGCCCAGTCCAGAAACTGACCTTTACCGGACCTGAAGATTATCGAAACTGATCTTGTAACTGTATCACGGTTACACATATCTCTATGTTTTTATTAAGAAAATAATGGTTGTATCCGTTGTAACCGTTAATGTGCCCGTTCTTATAGAGGGGTCTTATAGGGCCCTTCCTGTATCCTCTGTCTACTCTCTATACTATTCTTTATTAAATATAAGTATAAGGGGGGTAACGGTTACAACGGGTACATTCCCTTCAAGTCACTGAGTTCCCAGAAAAAATCATGTAACCCTGGGATCGGATACAATCGGTTGCATCGGATACGTTCTAACGATCCTCTATACTATCCGGTAAAAAACAAGTTGCATTAAGCTCTATGCAGCACCTTGGTGTTTCTCAAATATCATCTGGATAAGGAATAATCTCGGAAAGGGCTTGTTGTACTTGAAGACAGAAAAGTCAAACATCACCTATCGTTATAGCCTACAAGAGCCAGGAGGTGTCATGTCAATAAAAGTAGATTACCCGACAAGCGAAGATATTCATTGCTCAATTGATGATGTGGACTATACGGAGCTGTTTTATTACCCGGATCAGAAACACTTAATACGTAAGGAGCAGTTTGTTCTTGGACAAAGGATCATGGCCAGGGTTCAGGATAGCAATAGTTCAGGCATTGTGTTTGGAGGCTGGATATTCTCTCAGATGGATACTGGCGTTGCAGTTGTCGCACAAAAGAAAACCGGCGGTCCAGTGGCAACAATCGGTGTCGATGATTTTTTGTTTCTGGATTGCGTATTACCTGGTGAACTTGTGACAGTCTATTGTGCGCTTAAGGATGTTGGTAACACATCGATCCGTTTTAAAGCAGAGGCCTGGGCTATTGACCATAAAGAAGGGCAAGCTGAGCGGAAAGTTGCTTCAGGACTGTTTACATTTGTTGCTCTGGATGGGCAAGGGCAACCGAGGATGATTAGTTCGCAGCTATGACTACTGTTAAATGGTGTTCAGATCTTGTTTTTAGTGATTGAGGGCTGTTGTTAATTTAGAAGGTGATTTCAGGCGGGTTAATCTGAATTCGAGAACCCGTAATTTGGGGTAAAGCTGCCTAACAATGTAATTTTATAACTTTTTCCGAAGTTAATACAACTTCGGAAAATAGACTTTGACTTGTGGAGGGCAGTTATGACCCTAAACAGACCTTTTCGCATCGAATGTGTCGACCCGATTAGTCGAGACTTATGCGAGAATAAACTTAGCGAAGTGACTAAGTTTTCACTTGCTTCGCTAACAAACAATGATATAGTTAGCCATATGACTAAGCATGAACCCGATCTTTCGCTGCTCTTCCACGCGCTCTCCGATTCCACTCGGCGGTCGACCTTGACCCGTCTGACCCATGCGTCCATGCGCGTAACCGAACTGGCTGAACCCACTGGACTAAGGTTGCCCACTGTGATGCGTCACCTTTCTGTGCTGGAAGATGCAGGGCTAATTACGACGTCTAAGGTCGGGCGGATACGCATCTGCGCCCTCATACCTGAGGCTCTCGATCCGGCGCGAACATGGCTCGATGAGCAGCGGACCACATGGGAGGCGGCGCTTGGCCGGCTGGATGCTTTTGTGATGCAAAGGATAAAGGAAAGCAAAGAATGACCAAGGATCTCGCGGACCCAGCGGAACGCGCCATGATACTGCAGCGGATCATTCAAGCGCCTCGGTCTGCTGTGTGGGGTGCGTGGATGAATGCTGAAACGCTCCCGCAATGGTGGGGGCCGGACGGCTTCTCTTGTCGAACCAAGAGAATTGACTTGCGAACGGGAGGTGAATGGGTATTTGACATGATTGGGCCTGACGGAACGGTGTACCCCAATCACCATCTCTATACCGAGATCCGGCTCGAAGAGAGGATTGAGTACACGCTGCTTTGGGGTGAGAATGGGCCGAAACATGCCGACGCCTGTGCCTCGTTTGAGGATCAGGGAGCGGCAACGAAGGTAACACTGGGCATGATATTCAGTTCGGCTGCCGAATTCCAGGAGGCGAAAGGTTTCGGTGCAGAAGAACTGGGTCAACAAACTCTAAGTAAGTTGGAACGCTTAGTGGTCTCACGTTAATGCGCTGTGGTTCTCTTTCTACCAACTAGGAAAGTGTGGACCGACTATTTGGTGATTGCTAAGTTCCGCTCCTTGCACGGACTTCTCATTTTTGCATTGATTTCATATGTTTACCTTTTGGGAGGTAGAACTATCGGATACCCGTGGCAATTATCGCGCCAGCGATTTAGTGCATTGGCACGAACTTCTTATTTGCACATTCGTTTCATATGTTTGCTTTCAGAGGCATTGCTGACAATAGAGTAATACCAACTCGGACGTCAGTTATGGATGGTTGCTCAAAATTAAACCTGCGACTCTGTCCGGTATGCACCTGTGATTTATCAATGCCCAAAATTCAATTAATTTATAAAAAGGAAAGGGGAGGCGGAAATGAAAACAGTTAGAACGTCTTATTTTATCAAAGCAAAAACTATACTGACTGCAATTGGTATATTTATGATCAGCGCTTGGTTACCTGCCTCCGCAGTTGAAGGAATATGGTTTGATGGTGCAAATTTCCGCTCCGATGGCCAGTTTAAAGTTGGTCGCGTGCTGGATTTTTCGAATGGCACTTTCCATCTGGGGGGGGGCCGGTTTGGCAATGGAGATAAATATTCATTGATGTCTAACGAGCGCAATGGAACAATATTTCTATCTCTTAATAGCGGTAAAAAAATTCCGATCAGTTCTTTGACTAAGAATACCATTCAAGTTCAAGGGAATGAATATTATCGCGCAATACTAATTACTCAAAAAAACGCTAAAGAATTTTTGCCCGGAAGCTGGGGATATGGCGGATCAAGTTGTGATGCGGAACTTTTTACTTTTAATGCCAATGTCTCGAAAGTCAGATATACTGAAAAGTCGGATGGAAAAGTGAAAACTACAGAATTCAATTTCCGGTGTCAAAATAATGTATGTATTGAAACTGATCACAAAACTCGTAACAAAATGCGTTTGTACTATATTCCTAAATTAGACCTGCATGTCAGCGAAATATTGGAAGCCGTCACCAAAAATCGTCATAAGCACCAAGAAGATCTAAACAGCTATTCAACTTGGTCATTTCGTTGCCAATAGAAGAATTAGCCTTTTTATAACGGATAACGGAACGAATTCTGATTGGCCAAAACATCCACGAAATTGCCGCAGCAGGCCATCTTGCTAGAGTCTAATTTTCTCCTGCCAGCGCTTCAGGCCTATTTACAATATCGAAGGAAGTAAAGTACAAATACTCTCTTTTAAGGGTATCAGAAATGAAATCTAATTGGGCTAGTATGTCTGTGAGTTTTAGTATTATTTTCGCCTTGATGACTTTGGCAATGTTTGTACTTTTTATTAATCCAGCAAACGCTCAACCGCTTGATACAGCGGCACAACGAGAGATGGGTTTAAGATATTTAGATGGTGAAGGTGTAGACCAGGATAAAAAAAAAGCGGCGGCATGGTTTGAACAGGCAGCCCGCAAATCAGACGCAGAATCTCAATTTCAATTGGCTGTATTGTATAGTACGGGTTTGGGAGTTAAAAGAGATGAGGCTAGAGCAGTACAGTTATATCGCGCTGCTGCTGAACAAGGGCACGCTGAAGCCCAATATGGACTAGCAACAAAATATACCAATGGATGGGGCGTAGGCCGCGATCGTATAATTGCTCTAATGTGGGTAAAACTTGCCCTAAGAAATCAAAATCCCGGTAGGTTTAAACGAATTGCGGGTACACGTTTGCAGAAAATTCTGCAAAAAAAATGTCAAATCAAGTGAATAAGTCGAGATAAGATC
>JBOEGA010000161.1:0-31318 GCA_050633205.1 Methyloligellaceae bacterium
GTCGTCATATTCGCTGGTGGCTCTGTAAACAGCAAAGGCGTCATCAACATTCAGGGCAAAAATAGAAATAGTATCCAGAGTTTTACAAGCAGGCACGACACCAGTTGCAGACAGCGCCCCTAAAGTGGGTTTTAACCCGACAATATTATTCACTGCTGCAGGGATGCGTCCTGAACCTGCCGTATCTGTCCCCAGAGAAAAAGTTACAATGCCATGACCAACGGCAACTGCAGATCCGGAACTGGACCCTCCAGGAATAATCTCAGGATTCACTGCATTTTTAGGAGGGGCATAAGGCGAACGCAAGCCCACCAGGCCAGTGGCAAACTGATCCAGATTGGTCTTACCAACAAGGATGGCGCCTGCCTCTCTCAGAAGTGCCAGACAAAATGCATCATCCTGAGCTTCATAAGTAAAGTCAGGGCAAGCCGCTGTTGTTGGAATACCTTCTGCATCTATATTATCTTTAATTGCAAATGGTATCCCCCAAAGAGGTTTGTTTTCAGGATCAAATTCACCCAATTCACGAGCCTGAGCAAGCAGCAACTCTTTTTCTTCGAGATGAATAAAAATCCCCGGATCAGAAACGACCTCAATACGCCGATACATCTCCTCTATAACATCAGTGACAGATACACCTTCTGCGTAAGCAGAGTGTAAAGATTGTATATCGAACGGTAATTCAGTCATTCGCTTATCCATGATATTGTTTTTTTAACAGGCTATTATCTTAAACCGGAGGCTGAGGAACTGCATCCAGCAATGCTTTTGTGTATGCCTTTTCGGGCCTGGACATAATATTTGCAGATGTACCTTTTTCAACTATGCTGCCATTCTGCATAACGATTACTTCATCGCATAACAGACGCACAACGTTGAGGTCATGAGATACAAACAGATAGCTCATATCCAGCTTTGCCCTTAGATCCACAAGAAGGTTGAGCACAACAGCCTGCACAGAAACATCCAGTGCGGCTGTTGGCTCGTCGAGGATCAGAAGTTGTGGACTAAGCGCTATTGCTCTCGCAATTCCCACGCGCGCTTTTTGTCCACCTGAAAGCTGATGAGGAAACCGACTAAGAAGATCCAGAGGCAACCCAACGAGAGTTGCTACTTCTTCCACGCGTTCTTTCAGCTTTCTTCTCTCATCTCTTGTACCCAGTATCCTGATAGGATCCGAGATAGCACGAGCCGCAGAGAACCTTGGATTCAGACTGTCAGTAGGATCCTGAAATACCATCTGAAGTTTACGTCTATAGGCACTTTGAGCCTTAAAGTTACCTTCGAATATTTCCTGAAGGTTGTCGCCGTCCAGCTCAACTGAACCTGATGTGGGCTGAACCAGCCCCATAATCATATTGGCAGTGGTCGTTTTTCCGCAGCCGGATTCGCCGACAAGACCAATGCTCTGCCCTTTTGCAATTTCAAATGAAATGCCATTTACTGCATAGACTTTTTCATCATCATTCTGCTTTACAAATAATGATTCAAACCAGCCCTTTTTCTCAGAGAATTCTTTTTTAAGGTCTGAGACCTTCAGAAGAGGTTTCTCACCTTCTTTAACTTTTCCTACTTTTTTATCAGCGGGAAAGTCTTTAACGGTCGTATTGTCCGGCAGTAAATCCCTTACATTGGAATCTATCCGCGGAGTGGCACGCATTAATTTCTTTGTATAAGCGTGTTCCGGGTTTTTAAACAGATCTTTGGGGGTTGCAGTCTCTATGACTGAACCTGACTGCATCACTATAATTCTATCGCAATAAGCAGCTGCAAGCCCCAGATCATGAGTAATCAGGATTGTGGACATTTCACGCTCTTTGGTGAGATCCGCAATCAGATCCATAACGGCTTTCTGGGTTGTTACATCCAGACCTGTTGTAGGTTCGTCTGCAATTAGAAGGCGGGGCTGACAGGCAAGGGCTATTGCAATCACAACCCGCTGGCACATACCGCCCGATAATTCATATGGATAGGCATTATATCGGCTTTGAGCATCACGGATTTTAACCGTCTCAAGCAGTTCGATTGCCTTTTTCTTTGCATTCCACATAGAGGCCTGTCCGTGTCGAAGCAAAACATCCCTGATCTGATGGCCTACTGTCCGGATAGGATTAAGCGCAGTTCGCGGACTTTGAAATACCATAGACATTTCTTTGCCGCGCAGATTGCGCATTTTTGAGTTGGAGGCTTTACGAATATCAATACCTGAAAATTCAATTGAACCTTCAGATATAATCCCTGCCCTGTCGAGAATTCGCATCAGTGCATAGGAGGTTACGGATTTACCAGACCCGGATTCTCCTACAATTCCCAAGGTCTCACCTTTTTTGACTGAAAAGCTGACATCCTTAACTGCTGTTACAACACCGTCACGGGTCTGGAATTCTACGCCGAGATCTTTAATGTTTACCAATTCTGACATTTCATGTCCCCATTATGTCCGCTGACGTGGATCAACGATATCTCGCAATCCATCACCAAGAAGGTTGAAAGTCAGAACAGCCAGCATAAGGACAAGTCCCGGGAAGATTGCCACCCACCATTCTCCGGAAATAATATACTGTGCTCCATCAGCGACCATCACACCCCATTCAGGAGTCCCCGGACGAACGCCCAATCCGATAAAAGAGAGGCCTGCAGCATTCAAAATCGCCCACCCCATATTCAGTGAAATCTGAACCATCATAGGCGGTAGCGCATTTGGAAATATCTGAAAGGCCAGAATTCTGCCATCTGAGTTTCCTGCCAGTCTTGCTGCCTGAACGAAACCTGCCTCACGGCGGATATTAACTTCGGCACGCGCAACCCGGGCATAGAAAGGAATGTTAATTATAGCTGTTGCATAGACAATATTTTCTATGGTGTTTCCAAGCGCTGCTACAATTCCGAGAGCCAGAACAAACAACGGGAACGCCATTATGGTATCTATTATCCTGCTGGAAATTCGATCAATCCAGCCTCCGTAGAACCCGGAAATCGAGCCTATAAACGAGCCTATAACAAATGAGAGGGCGACTGCTGCAACAGAAATGAACAGATCAAGCTGGGTTGCGTATACCACTCTTGAAAATATATCTCTGCCAAGGTTATCAGTTCCAAACAAATGCGCGAGACTTGGCGGTTGCAGCGCGTTTTTTGCTTCTGTCGTATATGGATCGTAGGGCACAATCATCGGACCGAATATGCCCATAACAACGATCAGCAGAAACATTATAAATGCAACAAGTGTAACAGGATTAGAACGCAGTATATAAGCTGTGTGTTTCCAAAATCCTGTTGCAGGCCTGATAGGCTCATCATCAAGAACCGCGACATCAGGTTTTACAACCTTTTCCTGATCCGGCTCTTTTTTTACTGTATTTTCCTGCACCGGCTTTAACCCTCTAACTTAATTCGCGGATCGACTAATGTGTAAATGATGTCCACCAGAAGATTCAGCAAAACGAACAATATGGCCATGGACAAGACAAACCCCTGCACAGCTGCGTAGTCTGAAGCAACCAATGCATCCACTGCATATGACCCAATACCAGGCCATGCAAAAACTTTTTCAACGAGAACATTTGCGCCAAGAGCAAATGAGAAGACCATGCCCATAGTAGTAATAACCGGAAGCATTGCATTCCTGAGGGCATAGGTAATCAGAACTTTCCAGGAGGATAATCCGGCAGCTCTGGCTGTTCGGACAAAATCACTGCTAAGAGCCTGGATCATGGCAGCTCTGGTCATTCGTGTTATAGGTGCCAGTGTAAACAGCGCCAACGTCGAGGCAGGCAAAATCAACTGGTAAAATGCAGCAACGGCGGTTTCCATATCACCAGAAAGAAAGGCATCTATAGTAAAGAATCCTGTAACGGGTTCCGGGGGAAGAAATTCCATCCCGAGACGACCATTGGGAGCAGGCGCTATGCCAAGCAGATAATAGAAAACATAAATAAGAGCGAGACCTGTAAAGAAGGTCGGCAGCGATACACCAGCTGTTACAAGAAAACGGCACAGGTGATCGACCCAGCGGCCTGGATTTGTAGCCGCCAGAATACCCAACGGTACTGAGATCAATACAGATATCAGAAGGCCCAAGAGGGTCAGCTCCAGAGAAGCCGGCAGCCTGGTTGAGAGGTCATATATAACTGACTGACCTGAAGACAAAGACTGGCCGAGGTCTCCCTGAGCAAGTTTGGTAATGTAAATAACAAATTGCTCGGGCAATGACTTATCCAGCCCAAGATATTCCCGCATTTCCTGAATCGAGGTTTCATCAGCGGAAGCCCCTGCGAACTGTACCGCAGGATCTCCCGGCAACGCCCTTGTCAAAAGAAAAGTTACCACTATCACACCAAATAAGACAGGTAGTGCATGTAGTATACGTTTTATTACCATCCAGAAAGTTCTAAAGGGTAAGAAACGCAATATTGCAGACAAGTTCATCGCCGGGACCATTCTTCGTTAATTACGCTTTTTTAAACTTACGAGCATCAAGCTGACGGTGGAACCAGTACTCGTAACCTTCAAGTTCAGGTTTCATTGCAGAGCTCAGCATTGGCTGCCACAATGGAATACGTGGAACATCATCAAACGCAATCTCGATAAGACGCTTAATCTTAGGTGTATACTCAGGATTGTCTGTTTCCATATGCAACGTCTCCCCCACAAGTTTTGCAACTTCAGGATTGTCGTAGTTTGAAGAGTTGAACAAGTGACCCTTCAGGTATGCCCAGAAGAAATAGTAATCCGGGTAGTTCAACCAACCACCAAAGTTTTCGAGGTGAAGCGGCAGTCTCTTTTCAACAAGAGCAGCAGTACGCCAGTTTGCACCTGGAATTTTCTCGATAGTCGCCTTGATGCCAATTTTTGCAAGACCTTCCTGAATTAGAAGAGCTGTTGGCTCCATCCAGCTTGCAAGGTTCTGGTTAATTGACAATGGAACTTCAAAGCCATCTTTGTGAGCTGTCTGAGCAAGAAGCTCTTTTGCCTTATCGATGTTGGTGTCGTAAGGGAAAGGCTGTGGCCATTTGATGTCGGATGGCTTGTTTGATTCAGCACCCCACATTTTAACACCATTACCATAAGCACCTGCGATAAAGATCTCGTTGTAAGGAATTGAGTAAGCAATTGCCTGACGAACTTTTTTGTCTTTGAACGGCTCAAACTTAAGGTTCACACCTACTACATACAGACAGTTCTCGATTGGAGTTGCCGTAACTTTAAGTTTTTCATTCTCTTCAAGCTCGCTTGTGTCTTTGTCTGGAATACCAAAAGACAGATCAACACTTTTACGCTCAATAAGAGCACGACGCGTTGACAGAGATGGAACCTCACGAACAATAACCTTTTTCACAGCCGGTTTTGGTCCGCTTGTCCATTTTTCGTTACGCTCATATACGAACAATTGTCCTGGCTGCCAGCGGGCGATTTTATAAGCACCACTGCCTGCCGTATTTTTGTGCAGATACTCAGTTGCCCAAGGGTCTTTCTTGGTAGCGTGTTTTTTGGCAACTTTTGAGTTGATAATAAACGGAACAGGGACAGCCAGATCTGGCAAAGTCAGTTTTGACGGGCGGATCAGGTTGATTTTAAACGTATGTTTGTCAACCACCACAAACTGCTCAGGCTTAACAAGAGAGCCGGCTTTCATCTGTACAGCAGGGAAACCACCCAGGGATACAGCACGGTCAAGGGACCATTTCACATCATCAGCTGTAACTGGAGAACCGTCAGAGAAAACGGCATCCTTGCGAAGGTTGAATATAATAGACTTGCCGTCTTCTGAAGTTTTCCAGGTTTCAGCAAGGTCCGGTTTCAAAACGCTGTAATCGTATGAAAGAGAGCCGTTTGGCAATTTTTTAGTACCGAATGAGAGAAGTCGGTCATAGCAGTTAACTGCGATCTGATAGCTTGGGCGGTTTGTACCTTTACGGTGCAAATCAAGAGAATTGATTGTTTGCCCGATAGCTACTGTTACTGTGTCAGATTTAGCTGCTTCTGCAGGCAAAACCTTCAAGAACGGGAGCGCGCCAGCACCCAGTGTTACAGCACCAGCAGTCTTCAGAAAGTCGCGACGATTATTTTTGTTATCACTCATCTGTTTACCTCCTGCATTATGGAAAAGTGAGAACTTCTTTTCCCTGCATTTAATGAGATTTATAAGCTTTTGTTAAAGAATATAGGCTTGTTTCCTGTTGCTGTCTGTTGCTATTTTCTACTTCGAGCGATGCAAAAAACGCAACACAATAAAAAACATGCACTATGGAAAAATTTTTAACGTTGAAATATGTCTATGGAGTGGTGAAGCACGCTGATTTCTGCCATAAAGATGAAAATGTTGGCATGCTACTAGATGCATTTGCTACAACTTACAGGTAAATTAGATGAAATTACTCCTAACCTACAAATATGTTGATGAAGTTGTTAAAGCGGGCTCTATCCGTAAAGCATCCGAGACCCTGTCGATAACTCCATCAGCATTGAACAGGAGAATCCTGTCACTGGAGGAAGATCTTGGTGTTGCAATTTTTGAAAGGCTGCCGCATGGGGTACGACTAAGTGCAGCGGGCGAACTGCTGATACACCATATTCGCAACCAACTCTCTGATATGGAACGCGTAAGATCACAGATTGCCGACCTTTCCGGCATAAGGAGGGGACATGTTTCTATAGCTTCAAGCCAGGCTTTACTCCCCTATTTTATTCCCAATCAAATGGCTATTTACCGACAGGAATATCCCGGGGTAAGTTTCGGCGTGCATGGCCGAGACAGGGAAGCTGCCGAGCAGGCACTTTATGACTATTCTGCAGATATAGCACTGGTTTTTGAACCGGTAAGATTAACGGACTTTCACACCCTGCTTACTGTTCCGCAGCCCATTCATGCGATACTTGCCCAGGATCATCCACTGGCTCATAAAAAAATTCTAAGATTACGTGACCTTGTGGAATACCCACTGGCGCTTCCTGCCAAACCCTATGGCGTCAGAGCCCTCCTGGAAACTGCAGCTATAAAGCATCAGATAAACCTTGATCCTGTTATTGTTTCAGACAGCTTTGATTTCCTCAGGCATATTTCTGCAAACCAGAATGTAATTTCATTTCAGATACAAATTGGACTTCCTCAAAAGGAAGTTTACAGCGGAATGGTCGACCGCCAAATTGATCTGGATGATGTTCCTCCAGGTTTTGTACATCTTGCTCAACTGAAAGGACGGACTCTGGCTGTGGCAGCTGCCCGCTTTGCTGACCAGCTTGTGAGTGCATTTATTGCCGAATATAACTGTAACTAGCGGCTTCCTATTTGCCGTAACAGCTTATTATATATTAATGGTGACCAGACGTGACTTACCAGTAACCAGGCGTAACTCTGAAGAACCTCAGCGTAACTACTTTTTAAAAAAACAATTAACTGAAGTTAACTTTTTGCAGCAAGAAATATAGCTATGTAAACATTAAACAGGTGAACCTATTACCCTTAAAAACAACATCATATTAATTAAATCCTGAGGAAACTCACAGAATTATGCTTCTCTGTTCTGTAGTTACCCACGGACATTACTTTTTCTCTTGAATATGGGATTTTTTTAGCTCATACAGATTCTTAAGAAATATTTTTTATGAAATGAATAATTTAGCCGAGTAAATCAGCATGCGCGAATTTTACTTAAGATATAAAAAAGCAACGCCAAAATCTGTAGAACCAGAACATTTAAAACTTCTGGAAGAAACGCGTAATGCAATCCAGGCACGCAGCCATCTAATATGGGCAGAACATTGCAGTGAATGCGCCATGCCTGCCTGCTTTTCCTATTGTGAATATTACTCACCAAGAATGGATTTAAAATGCCAGAGATTTACTGAAGGGCTGGCTCCTGTAGCAATAGACAACAGAGAATTGAGAGATGTCTTCTCCGTTGGCTTTAAAAAGTGGGGGAAGCTGGAGGCAGCCGGGATTGCAACGCTTCAGAAACCCTCAGGAAAGCTTTCTGTGGCTTCTACGGGGGTTCTGCTGGAAAATATGCTCAGGTGGTCTCCTGTACCCTATTTCATGCAGAGAACGGCAGCTAAAGCCTATAACAAGCTTCAGAGCATTATTACCCGAAATGGCCTCTCCATAGGCCCTGACACCTCAGATGTCAGTTTTCTGATTGAAACTATCAATCAGCATGAAGAAGCCAGCATCACATTCACGATAAGAGAAGTTAATGATCCTACGCGTTTTTTTCAGAAACTGATCACTATTCCCAAGGGATACAGGCGCAGTTTTATTGATTTTACCGAGATGGCAAATATTTCCCCTGAGAACGAGTGTCTTTTTCAAATAGAACCATCTCTCAGTGGGCAGAAATACGATATTATATTTGGTATTATCGACTTTATCAGACTTAAATCCGGTGCCGAAGGCCTTAAAAAACCTGATGCAGTAATTTCATCCACAGGCAATAACAAGGTTAAATGCGTTATATGGGATCTGGATAATACGTTGTGGAATGGTACGCTGATTGAAGACGGAATTGAAGGAATAAAGCTCAGGCCTGAAATGGTTTCCATTATCACCAAACTGGATAGTATGGGCATTCTCAATGCGGTTGCCAGTAAAAATAACTTTGATGATGCTATGGAGGCTATTCAACATTTTGGCCTGAAGGATTACTTCCTTTATCCTCAGATTTCATGGAACCCCAAAAGCGCCAGCATACAGACCATACAAAAATCTCTGAATATAGGTATGGATACACTTGTTTTTGTTGACGATCAGGTATTTGAGCGTACAGAAGTCAACTCCTCCCTGCCTGAAGTTCGGGTTGTCAGTGATAAAGATATTGCTGAGATGATGCAGTTGCCGGAATTTAATGTTCCAATTACTGCAGAGAGCCGAAAACGGCGCAAAATGTACCAGGAAGATCAAATCCGGACTGAAGCCTTCAGCAGTACGGCGACTGATTACACTGATTTTCTTAAATCCTGCAATATCCAGTTGCGAATGGAGCCACTGTCTTCGGCTTCAATGAACCGTGTTCACGAGCTTTCCCAGCGCACAAATCAAATGAACTTTTCCGGCAACAGGTACACAAAAACACAGCTTATTAATATCTGCGATGATCCAAATAAGAAAACCTTTGTTATCAGTGTAAGCGACAAATTTGGCTCTTATGGCATCGTGGGATTTGCAATTGTTGATGAAGCGAATGCCACACTTATTGATTTAATGTTCAGTTGCCGAATTCAGGCAAAACAGATCGAACATACTTTTTTTGCATATCAGTTTGAAAATTATAAAAAACTGGATAGAAAACACTTTTTTGCCAATTACAAGCCTACAAAAAAGAATGCACAGTCTGGAAAAGTTTTTTTTGATGTCGGCTTTAAGGTTCTTGAAGAAACGGACGGGGTTCAGAAGCTGCAATACGACCTTGATCAATATGTAAGCGAACCACCTATTATGGAAGTGATTTACGAGGAACTCACGGATATTGCATCAAACGATATACAAACAAATGCTCGATCTATAGGGTATTGATAATGCTTAGAAAAATTGAACGTAAATTAAGCCTCCTTTATTACGCCAAACCGATTCGTCTGGCCTCGCAGACTCCCGTTATCAGTTTTACTTTTGATGATGTGCCAGCTTCTGCCGTTGAAGTTGGAGCAAGAATACTGGAAAAATATAATGCAGCGGGTACTTTTTATCTAAGTACATGCCTTGCCGGGCAAAACAATCTTGACCTCCCCCAGTACAAGAATTCAGATATTCAGAAGTTAATGGATGGTGGTCACGAAATCGGATGCCATACTTATAGTCATATCAATATACAGACTATGAAATCATCCCAGATAAATACAGATCTGGAACAAAATAAATCAGCCTTGCAGGAATATCTGGGTGATCATGATCTTGTGAGTTTTTCATATCCGTTTGGCTGTACATCTATTCAGGCCAAAAGAGTTGTCAGACAACATTATGCAACAGGCAGGGGAATTAAATCCGGACTGAACAAAGGATTTACTGATCTGGCTCAACTTAAAGCAAACGCCATTTACAGCAGTTCGCACACAGAACAAAGCTTAACCAAACTCATCAATGCTAATCTGAAAAAGAAGTCCTGGCTGATTTTCTATACGCATGACCTATCCCAGTCTCCAACCCCCTATGGATGCACACCTGAACTGTTTGAATTTGCTGTAAAAGAAGCCAGCAAGAGTGGAGCCGAACTTCTCTGCATCCGCAATGCCCTCGCAAGAGCATCATTCCGCGTATAATTCACCGGACTGAAACAGTTAACTGCTTATGCTTCTTCGTCCAGGTCGAAATCCAGTATACACATCTGAAACTGGTGCATAATCTTACCATTTTCCAGATCGTTATATAATGTCGCTATAAATTCCTCACCAAGATATACTTCAGCAGTATCATCTTTTTTCGGCAGTTGCCTTACATCTACATTATCCCGCTGAAACAGATCTTTCAGGTATGTCTCTGTTTTAGCGATGTCCGGCGCATCAATTTTCATCTGGAACTGATAGCTCAGGTCTCCGTCTTCTTCATCACGAAGAACTGTTGCAATTAACTCATCACCGAGAAATACTTCAGCAGTATCACCAGGAAGCTGCCTCAGCTCTATATTATCACGCTGTGTCATCTTTTTCAGATAATTCTCCACGCGTTCAATTTCCAGCTTTTCCATGACGTCTTCCCCTACTTGTAACTAACCGCATTTTGTAATTCCTTCACAGTCAGTAGTTATGACCGACTGTGAGCTATTTCCTAGCAATGAATTGATGCATAGTGCAATGCCTGAAACCAAGAATATTCAGTTTTTCAACGTTTCGCAGGCATCAGCAGTCACATGGGATTCCGGTATTCTGATCCATAAACCGCGAAGGTTCCTCACAGCCAGCATCACCGACAATTTTTGCCGGAATACCTGCAAGGGTTTTACAGGCAGGTACATCTTTCAGAACGACACTTCCGGCAGCGATCCGGCAGCAATCGCCAATTTTGATGTTACCAAGAACTTTGGCCCCGGCTCCGATCATTACACCACTACCGATTTTAGGGTGCCTGTCTCCAGTTTCCTTACCACTTCCGCCCAGCGTTACGTCCTGCAGGATTGAGCAGTTATCGCCAACGACAGCAGTTTCGCCAAAGACAATGCCAGTGGCGTGGTCAATCATAATGCCCTGCCCGATGCGGGTTGCCGGGTGAATATCCATGCCAAAAACTTTTGAAGACTGACTTTGCAGATAGAAGGCAAAGTCCTTACGACCTGCATTCCATAGTCGATGTGCAATTCTGTGGGTTTGGAGGCCATGAAAGCCCTTAAAATATAGCAAAGGCTCAATTACACGGCTACATACGGGATCACGGTCATAAACAGCAGCAAGGTCTGCTCTGAAAATTCCACTTAATTCCGGAGATTTATCAAGGACATCTTTAAAAACCCCCATCAAGGAGCAGGCATCTACATCCGGGTGCTCCAGTCTTTGAACAAGACGATGCAGTATAGCGTTTTCCAGATGTCTGTGGCTTAACACAGTTGAGTAGACAAAACTGGCCAGCGCAGGTTCCCCTGCTACAAGTTCTTCAGCTTCACTTATCATCTGCGCCCATAATGGATCCAGCTGATTTACAGATGTTTCAACATCAAGGGATTTATTCTGCGTCATTTAATTGAGCCTCCAGATGAGTACTTTACGGATTTTACCCGAAATCGTGCCTGCTGAACATAGGCCTTTATTCCAGAAATACCAGATCGATTTGTGATATTTACTCAGCTATTTAGGGCATTTTACTCACATACCCGTGAAAATCACATTAAGCGACTGGCATGCACTGCCGCACACCCGCATAAATAAAAAAACGGCTACAATAGCAGCCGTTTAAATAACTTCTCACCTGATTATGGACCAATTAGACTGCTGTTGCAACCTCGGTTTCCTGTTCTTCCGGCTCCTGAACGACTTCACGAAGCTGGATACCAATGTAGCGGATACGACCACCTATTTTGGCTTTCTGAACGCCAAGTTCGCTGAACTGACGGCCAAAGACAGGTAATGCCATTGGCTCACGGCCATGCAAATTGCACCAGTCACAGTAGTTTTCATAAAGGGCTGTTGCCGTCACGCTTGTACCATCTGATTTTTCAACCTGATCCGCATGGTATCTTTCAAGATCACTTTTCGGAAGCATAAGCTTTCTTGCAGGCTTTCTCTCCGGGCTCCGACGTACCTGAACAACAGGATCATGATTATTGTCGTATCGAATGTGATCTTCAGGCTTCGTCGTCCGAACATTTGATACGGCTACGAATAAACCGAGCCCTGACCCTACCTCAACGAGAAGTGATACCAGCAGGGTCAATCCAGTCTGGATATCTGCAATATTTAATCCAAGAATTTTAGAAAGAAATTCAGATTGAGGGTCTGCACCTGCTATTGTCGCAGGGCCACCTTCCTGTGAAACTGAGGACAATGTTGCCTTCAGGCTCCGAACTCTCTTTTCTACTGTTGCGGCCTGTTGGGCAACAGCCAATTCCTTACGTAGTTCCAAGACTTTAGCACATGTTTTTCTTGTTCCCCACGCTGCCTTACTACACCCCTCAGAGTGAGTTTCAACAGTTCCCAGTAACCCGTGTTTTCTCGAATATACCGGCTTTGATAAAACTGCTGTCAGATCTGCCTGAACTTCTCCCACAGAACGGTGTTGTGGAATCCAGCCAAGCTTATCCTCTGCGCGTTTAAGTTCTGTCCTAAGATCCTGATACCTATTGGCATGAACGGCACGCTCTCCGGTTGTTTCAGCCCGGTTAAATGCAGCAAACCCAAGAGAAGATGTAAGTGAATAGAAAGAGCAGACTACAAGGATCATGATGCCTGCAATGCTCTGCATATAATTTCTCTGACGAAAAGCCCAGAGAATAAAGAATGGCGAAAGAGCTTTCAGCCCATCCGCCGCAGCACTTGCGGCTCCATAAATATGGCCATCAAGTTCTGTTTTTCCTAAAGTAAAACCAAAGCGCCAGTTCATCGCCGCAGATACGGTCAGAAGAACAATTGCGGCTGCTACCCCTAGCAGACTTAAGAAATATTTCATTTTCACCCTCTTCGATCATGCTCTGCCATCAAAGATGGACAAAGCATATCTTTAGACCCCAAAATGTCAGAGGGAACAGGTGATCAAATTATTACCCCGTTTGATCGCCACTGTACTGCAACATGCGGATAATCAACACAATAACTATATAAAGCCTCCTCATACAGTTATTATCAATCCGTCTAAAAAGTCACTCTGAATACCCCATTCAAAGCAACGTATGCTGTCAATATAATTTACCCTCTACAGTACCTAAAGTATCCGATTCGCGAGATGATGTTAATAACTTGTTAAAGTTGTGGCGAAAACATTTCAACAGGATCCTGTAATAGATTGAAAAGGATAAGTGAATATTTTTCGTAATACTTGAAATCAGAGCAATATAAAAACAGAGTATAACTACGCTAAACCATAGTAATTTTACTTGCTTTCTTTTACAGGAATAAAATTGCTGATTCCGTATCAGGGGCGTTTTTTGAGAAATTCGAGCACACCAGCCTTATAGACTTTATCTCCGACTGATTTCATATGATCCCTGTCTGTAATATCAAGGATTTCTGCACCTGGTATAATATCAGCAAGTTTCTGTGCAGATCCCGCAACGACATCTTTTGTACCCACAGCTACAAGTACGGGTTTATCTATTTTAGCCAGATCCTCTGCTGAAATTTTAGTTCTTGATGCTCGAATACACATAGCCAGCGCTTTCAAGTCACTGCCCGTCGCTTCAGCAAAGACCCTGAAAGTCTTAGCGGCATCATTAGTGACATCATCTGCAGAAGGAGCTTCCAGAGCTGTAGCGATCGGGCCCGTTGCCCCCACGCCACGCACCATATTATATCCCATGCCTGCAAATATCACACTTCTGATATATTCAGGGTTTTCCATTGCCAGGAATGCTGAAATACGGGCTCCCATTGAATATCCCATAACATCCGTATTTTTAATACCCAGATGGTCCAGCAACCTTCTTGCATCCTGGGCCATTACCGGAGCATGGTAATCTTCAAGTTCATAAAGCTTTGCACTGTTGCCATGCCCGCGATTATCCAGAGCAACCACCCTGTGTCCGGCTTTTACTAGAGTATCAACCCAACTGACATCCAGCCAGTTAGCATTTATATTTGATGCGAAGCCATGAATTAGAAGAATGGGGTCGCCTTCACCTTTATCAATAAAAGCAATTTCCACTCCATCCGAATTAAATGTCTGCATCAAACCTCTCCTGAATTAATTGGCTAACATTTATATATATTCTATCAAAGATTTATGCCATATACTGATTTGGCATTTCCAACTCAATTCCTATAGAGAGAAATCAATGGCGGATTCTGTTGTACCTCATTTCTGTAATGATATCGGCGCAGAAAAAATTCATATCGGCGTAAAGGAATTTCAATGCATGGGCGCTCAACCTCCCTATGATCACCCGCATGTGTTCCTTGATATGGGCGAAGACAATCAAATCATATGTCCATACTGCTCAACTCTTTATTTATACGACTCCAATATGGAGCCAGAGGAATCTGACCCACCATATTGTCTCTACAAATCTATTGAAGTTGTTTAATATCAGGCTTTTCTATTGGTTATGAAAATATCTTCGGATAACCCTGTGCTTATTGCTGGCGGGGGCATTGGCGGGCTTTCATTAGCGCTTGCTTTGGGCCTTAAGGGCATAGCTGCTATACTTGTGGAGCAAACAGAAAAATTTAGTGAAGTTGGTGCAGGCATTCAACTTGGCCCAAATGCCACGCGGATACTCTCCGGATGGGGACTTTCGGCAGAACTCGAAAGCTGCATTTATCAACCTGAATCAATTAATATCAAAAACGGCTATAATAATACCGTTCTGAATACTATCCCCCTTATTCCCCTGGCAGAAAAATTATACAGCGCTCCCTATTACACTATTCACCGGGCTGACCTGCATAATCTATTGCTGAAAGCAGTGCGCAATCAGAAAACTGTTACCCTTATGAATGACTTTCAGGTTATGGAGATTGAGGAGACTGACGAGGGGGGAATTGCCATTTCATCTGAAAAAGGTGAAAGAATACAAGGTTCAATTCTAATCGGCGCGGATGGCATCTGGTCTCGTGTGCGAAGTCATATACATCCGAAACTTCAACCCTCCTATTCGGGCAAAACGGCCTGGAGAGCCCTCATTCCGATTGATAAGCTTACAGATTACTATAAATCCCAGGTCTCTCTTTATCTTGGACCAGACAGTCACCTTGTGCATTATCCGGTCAGAGGCGGGAAACTTCTCAATATTGTTGCGGTGATAAATGATCCGGAAGAGCCTGGTAAGCAATGGGACCGAAGCGGAGATTCCGAACAGCTGATCGGGGCATTTCAGGCATGGTCTCCAGACCTTAGAGGCTTTCTTTCGAGGGTCGAGAACTGGACCAAGTGGGCTTTATTCACTCACAAATGTCCTCCGAAATGGAGTGCTGGCAATATTGCATTGTTAGGGGATGCTGTTCACCCTACTCTGCCCTTTATGGCACAAGGCGCGGTTATGGCGATTGAAGATGCGCTTTGCCTGGCTGATCTGCTGGCCAATAGTGCCGATAATCCTAAACAAAAGCTAATGGATTACCAAAAAACCAGATATCGCAGAGCAGTAAAGGTGCAGACAATATCAAAAAGGCAAGGAACCATTTATCACCTTACCGGCCCCTTTGCATTTGCCCGAAATCAGGTTATTTCCCATCGCTCTCCACAGTCATTGCTGAAAGAATATAGCTGGCTATATGGATATAAAAGTTAAGACCTGGAGAGACCTGTTTAATACCCGGTATTTGTATAGGACCTGATCAAATCCAGTTCTTCACGGGTAGCTGCTGTAAAGATCTCCTCCCCAATAATCTGGAAACGGCGATTAAGAGGTGTAAGGAGTACAGCATTGCCAGGATAACGGTTGCCACTGAATTTCAGTTGAATCTTGTGAGACTTTGGCCAGTCAGCAAGGCCTGCCCGAATATATATATCACGCCACCCGTTTGTGCTTTCCATAGCAATATGAACTGGCTTTTTTACCCTACGAACTGTTGATATGGGTTCATAGCTGTAACGATTGACTGGTGCAAAAATAACAAGTGTACACCCAGTAGGCGCGCACCATTTTTTACCTGTCAAATATACAATAACCTCTGCCTGGCCATCGCCATTAAGGTCTGCTCCTACAAACTTATATGATCCCTGCTGAGCCTTTTTGTTTATTCGGTAATTCTCGATTGACCGGATAACTTTCGCCCTATCCAAAGGCATACGCACACTGACAACCTGAGTTGGGGCAGCCGCGATATTCCTGCTTCCGCCTAACTGGACCGGAGCAGAACTGTTTTGCGTGACCTGTGGTTTATTCAGGCGCAAGTCGGGACCATTTTTACAACTTGCAAGAAATGCAGAGAGCCCTCCCACTATAAAAAACAGGATTAATTTATAATTGTTCATCCGCATTCCAATTCATTTTTTTTATTTTATTCGGGCTTCCAGGCATCATAATCGCCGGTGGCCTTGGGACGTTCCCCCTTACTTAACGTACTACCGGAAGGACGATAGGCGCCGGAGGTTCCTGTCATATTTGGCTTATGAGGCTTTTGCCATTGTTTTGGTTTGTAGTTCTCATCAACAGGTGGGGTATCAACTGTATAATGAAGCCAGCCGTGCCAATCAGGAGGGACTGTGGTGGGGTCAGAAATCCCGTTATATGTTACCCAGCGCCGATGACCATTACGCTCCCGGTAATAGGAATTGCCAAACTCATCCTTGCCAACGAATTTACCTTTTCGCCAGAGGGTCATACGTGTTCCTATTGTATTACCGTTCCACCAGGTAAAAATTTCGCGAAAAATTCCCATTTCTGTCCCCTGTAAAATGGCAAAGCAGGCCATTTTTAGATTTGGTCCAATTAAGTTTCATCAGGTTCCGTCGTTGCTGTGACAGAAGTCTTAACCTGAAAGTAGTCCCTTTTCTATTAGTAAACTTTTAAGAGTACCAACAGCTTTGTCCAGCCTGTCCTGTGATGTGCTTCTGAATACCAGATTCGCCCCCCATGTACCTGCCGTGAAAAATGGATAACTTCCCATAGATACATCCGGATATTCGTCCTGAACGTGTCTCAGCCAAGGTGCTATATCACTCTCAGGAAGACTTACATCAACGGTTTCCGTCAGCATTTTATGTCCGGTTTTCAGTTTTGGTGTAACTGCGTCCAGCATAACCTGCATAACTTCAGGGATACCGGCCATTACGATCACATTCTCCATCATAAAGCCCGGAGTTCTGGAAATGCTGTTTTCTACAAGATCAGCACCATGAGGTATTCTTGCCATACGAAGTCTGGCATCGTTAAGCTGTTTCTCTTTATAACGGCCAAGCATCATCTCTACAGCACGCGGATCAACATCAATACCAACACCAAAAGCTTTCGCTATGCTGTCTGCTGTAATATCATCATGGGTGGGACCTATACCGCCAGTTGTGAAAACATAGTTATGCTTTGCTCTCAACTCATTGACCGCATTGACAATATTCTGTTCATCATCAGAAACAATACGAACTTCTTCAAGCCTGATGCCAACTGCTGTCATATGGTCTGCGATATAACCGATATTTCTGTCTTTTGTCCGCCCTGACAGTATCTCATCACCAATAACGACAAGAGCAGCGGTTACAATCTCTTCTTTTTCAGAAATATTGTTGTTATCAGACATAAAACTTTCCCGTCATGTAATTCTGTATTCGGCACAAAATAACTTTGGCAATCCTATCTTCACTCAGGAAACAATACAAATGAATTAACCGGGAAAATATGGAATTAAGGTGTGGGTCACATTAAAAATGGTCATGAATCAAGGCAAACTATCTGCTAACATGTGATGAGCAAAAACAAAGCGTTAGAGAACAATCGATAATCATGAAATTTCCGTCCCCTCTGATTAAGGCAAATCTGGTCAAAAGATATAAAAGATTTATGGCTGATGCCATTCTGGAAAATGGTGAAGAAATTACAGCTCATTGTGCAAATCCGGGGGCTATGCTTGGGCTAAAAGAACCGGAATCCACAATCTGGTTATCGAAAAGCACTAATCCCAAACGAAAACTAAAATATTCCTGGGAACTGATTGAGGTTCATGAAGAAGACCAGCCTGTACTGGTCGGGATAAATACGGCCCACCCAAACAAGCTGGTAGAAGAAGCCATACTGAACGGAAGTATTCCTGAGCTAGATAAATATGACAGCCTGAAACGGGAGGTCAAATACGGTAAAAACAGCCGAATAGATATATTTTTGCAGGATGAAGAACGCGCAGACTGTTATGTCGAGGTGAAGAATGTTCACCTTCTAAGGGAAAAAGGGAAAGCCGAATTCCCTGATTCTGTTACGGAAAGAGGAGCCAAGCATCTGCGGGAGCTTTCTGACATGGTTGCCCAGGGCCACAGAGCAGTGCTGGTCTTCCTGATTCAGCGTGACGATGTTGAAAAAATGTCCATAGCAGGCGATATTGACCCTAATTATAGCAAAGAAATGGACAATGCCATAAAAGAAGGTGTTGAAATACTCGCTTATTCTTGCCAATTATCTACCAATAAAATTGAAGTCAAACGATCTGTGCCATTTATTTTTCAGGAATAGGGGCTCAGAGTCCACTGACCAACTATCAAATGAGAAGGTACGCTCTTCCAGCTGAACCACCTGCCAGGGGCAGTGTTTTTTCAAAACCAGAGCCAACTTGATATATATGTTCGATAATAAAATTAAAATTCATGGTCCGAAAGCCTTTGCGGGAATGCGCGTAGCGGGAAAACTGGCAGCTGAAGCTCTAGATGTACTGGTTGATCATGTAAAACCAGGCGTTACAACTGAGGAACTTGATGATATAGCGCTGCAATTCGCCCTTGATAATAATGCTGTACCAGCCACATTGAACTACCGCGGTTACAGGCATTCTATCTGTACATCCCCTAATAATGTTATCTGCCATGGAATTCCCGGCCCCAAACCACTGAAAGACGGTGATATTCTCAATATTGACATCACTCTTATTGTTGATGGCTGGTACGGTGATAATTCACGGATGTATACCGTTGGAGAAATTAAACGGAAGCCGGAAAGGCTTATAGAGATTACCTATGAATGCCTGATGCGCGGAATTGCTGCTGCAAAGCCGGGCGCTACACTGGGTGATATCGGACATGCCATACAATCCTATGCTGAAGAAGAGCGATGCAGCGTTGTTAAAGAATTTTGCGGGCACGGAATTGGACAGGTTTTCCATGATCAGCCCAATGTTCTGCATTATGGCAGCCCTGGAACAGGTGCTGTTCTTGCTGAAGGCATGATTTTTACCATTGAGCCAATGATTAACCTGGGGCGCCCGGATATAAAAATGAAGGATGACGGCTGGACTGCTGTTACCCGTGACCGCTCTTTGACTGCCCAGTTTGAACATACTATTGGCATCACGAGCGACGGTTGTGAGATATTCACCCTTTCTCCCAAGGGATTGCACCATCCACCATATAATATTGAGAGCTGACAGAGGTCGATATTGTGACAGATAATGCAAGTGCAAAAACACTCTCCGAGGCCGCCACACCCTCAATGCATTATCATGGACACCGTCAACGACTGAAAGCACGTTTTCTTAAAACCGGGGCTGATGGTTTTGAAGATTACGAGCTGCTGGAATTGCTGCTTTTCCGCACAATCCCGCGCAGAGATACAAAGCCACTGGCAAAAGCCCTTATTAAAAAATTCGGGTCATTTGCCGGTGTCATTAATGCCCCTGATCAACTTCTAAAGGAAGTTTCAGGCGTAGGAGAAGCCATAGTCACCGAATTTCGCCTGATCGGCGCGGCAACCCAACGAATACTGAAACATAAAATTTCTGAAAAACCTATATTAAACAACTGGGATGAGTTGCTGGATTACTGCCACTCTATCATGGCGCATAAAACGCGAGAGCAATTCAGGATCATTTTTCTGGATAAACGTAACAGGGTTATCGCTGAAGAACTTCAGCAACAGGGGACGGTAGATCACACTCCGGTTTATATCAGGGAGATTTCCAGAAGGGCTCTGGAGCTTTCGGCAACGGCGCTGATACTTGTACACAATCACCCTTCAGGAGACCCAACTCCTTCACGGGCAGATATTGAAATGACGAAAAAGATTATTGCGACAACTGATGGTCTGGGAATCGTTGTGCATGACCATATTATCATTGGGAAAGATGGATGTTCCAGTCTTAGAGGTCTGGGATTGCTATAGGCTCAATATTGATGAAATTTCCTGAGGTTCAATCGTGGTCAGTTCTTTAATGCGTCTTACTAAGAAGATGAATCTCCTGCCTGCACGAGTTATGAGATCCAGACGCCCTGCTTTTCCGATAATTAAATCCCCTGTCGGCGGATATATTGGTATTAGTCCATGCCCTGGAATTCATGGGGATCTGAGCGGGGATATTGAACAAATCGAGCAGTGGAACCCTTCTGTTGTTGTCAGTCTCGTAGAGACACATGAATTAAAAAAGGCCGGGGCGGAACATATTGGCGAAATTCTAAGAGAGAAGCGTATTGACTGGTTTCATATGCCCATTGTGGACTGTGATATACCGGAAACTGATGTTCGTTCTGTATGGCTTGATCTCAAGCCTCTTGTCAGATACCGCCTGTCCCACAAAAAAGACCGGATATTACTGCATTGCTGGGCCGGATGTGGCCGCACAGGAATGATTGCTGCCAGGTTATTAATGGAATGCAGCATGACAGCAGAAGAAGCTGTCAGCCATGTCAGGTCGGTAAAACCGGATGCGATTGATACTTTTGCTCAGATAAAATGGCTGAATACTCCGTCCTGGTAAAAAAGGCTGGTATTGTGGCGGATTTATTCTGTAAATCACCAGAATTTGTCTTGGCGGTTTTACTTACAGAGTTTATCGTTCCATCTCACTGATATATTACATAACCGGATTGAAACTGACGTACAAATTGGGAAGGATTCGCTATGACAAAGAAGCGAACAACGATAAATCGACGCACAATGCTCCTCTCAACAGCTGGCCTGCTTGCTGCTCCAGCAATTTTGTCCTCAAATACTCAAACAGTTCAGGCCGCCGCTGCAAAGCTTGGTGCTGCACATCCTACTCACTATCGCTTTAAATTAGGCGAATTCGAAGTAACGACTATCTGGGATGGTGCGATAAAATTAAAAGGCCCTCATCCAATTTTCGGGCAGAATGTTGAAGAAAAAGAAGTTCAGGACCTTGCTGCTGTAAACTTCCTGCCTAAAACAGAGATGGAAATTTCCTTTACTCCGGTTATTGTTAATACAGGAAAAGAAATTATTGTTTTTGATTCAGGTAATGGCAATGCAAGACGGGCCAAGGGCGCAGGTAAGCTAAAAGATACGCTAGCAGTTG
This sequence comes from Methyloligellaceae bacterium, assembly GCA_050633205.1. Taxonomy (GTDB): domain Bacteria; phylum Pseudomonadota; class Alphaproteobacteria; order Rhizobiales; family CBDHHC01; genus CBDHHC01. Next base: position 21,517 of record JBOEGA010000161.1, read on the forward strand.
CAGGTTTCAAGCCTGAACAGGTTGATATTGTTGTTATCACTCATTGCCACCCCGACCATATTGGCGGTCTTATGGAAGGCAATAACCCACTTTTCCCTAATGCACGTTATGTTATGGGCGAGACAGAGTATAATTTCTGGTCTCCAAAAGAGGTTGCTGAAGGCAAGCTGGCCCGTGTTGGCAAAATTGTACAAAGCAATGTTGTGCCACTGGCTCCTAAAATGACATTCCTTAAAAATGAAGGCACTGTTGTTCCGGGTATTACAGCCATTGGTGCGGAAGGCCATACTCCAGGACATATGGCATATCACCTTGAAAGTGGTAACAGCCGCCTTCTTCTGTGGGCTGACACGACCAATCACTATGTGGCCTCTCTGCAAAGACCTGACTGGCATGTGCGCTTTGATATGGACAAGGAAAAAGCTGCTGCTACCAGAAAGCGTATTCTGGACATGGTTGCTGCTGATAAAATCCCTGCTTCCGGCTACCATATGCCATTCCCGGCTGTTGGTTTTGTTGAAAAACGGGGTGCAAGCTACAGATGGGTGCCAACAGCCTATCAGCTAAATCTATAAAATGAGCCTTGAGGCGATGGATTTCAGATCATGATATTCATCGCCTGAATCTACGTCTCGCAGTGTCATTATCTGCTTAATGCTGGCTCCCTTCAGATTTGCCAGCGTATCGCTCAGGGTGTGTTCACTGGACCATCTTACATTTTTGAATGGCTGAAGCACTCTGGGAGAGCGTCTGAGGCCCACAAGCCAGTATCCACCATCATCGGCAGGTCCGAACACTGCATCATGGCTTCCCAGCGCCCTGAAGGCCGCAGAGATGTGTTCAGGGGCAATTTCCGGTATATCTGTACCAATTATCACTGTAGGCCCTGCAGGCATTATTTCCATCACATGCTGCATACGATGGCCAAGATCTCCCTGCCCCTGCGCAATTCTGGGCAAATGTGCGGGCCAGAAGGGGTGAATGATATCAGTATCGGGAGCGACAGCCAGAACAGTATTCCAGCGTGTATCCGCAGATACACGGCGAATAACGTTTGTTACGAGGCTCCGGTAGAAATATGTTGCAGGAATTTGTCCGATGTCTCTGGAAAGTCTGGTTTTAACGCGTCCGGCACGGGGCGTCTTGACCATTATAACAAGGTTTCTGGTCGTCATTACTATTGTTATCCCGGTAGTTTGAATGAGGTATGAAAACTACCCGTAAAGTCGCTGTATTATACGTGTCGGTACTTTCAGATAATACATCATGAGACAGGTCACATTTTTTGCCATGCGGACAATGTAACCGTCTGAATTAAAGCGAGCTGCATTGGTTACGGCTTTATTTCTGAACATGACAAGGCGCCTTCGTCCCAGCCTTCTGATAATATCGACATCCTCCATAAGAGGTATATCCTGATATCCGCCAATTTCCTTATAAAGTTGTTGTGAAATCAAAAGACCCTGATCACCATATGGAAGTTTCAGGATTCCGCATCGCAAGCCTACCAGCCTTTCGAGAATTCTTGGCATCATCCCAAAATCATCAAGTGCAAACTGAAAAGCGCCTGCTCTTTGAGGCAGTCCGGCCATTTCTATTTTTTCAATAAAATCGCCAGCTTCCTGCTCCCAACCATGTTCCAGAATTGTATCTGCGTGAAGGAAAAGCAGCCATTTTCCACGTGCCTTGCGGGCACCGGCAGCAAGTTGTGTCCCCCTGCCCTTTTCAGCTGTAACAAGGGTAACTCCCGCAGCATCGCAGATTTCGGAAACCAGCGTCCCTTCCGAGCCACCGTCGACTACGATAACGTCCTTTACAATTCCTTTCACGACGGCAGGAACCAATGCAGAAAGGCAAACCGCGAAACGTTTGTCGGGGTTTAGTGTTGGTATTACTACGGAAATCATATCAAAAGACTTATCATGCCTGACGCTTAGCTTGCAAGATTAGGTAAAATTTATATTTACCGGTTTGTTCTTTATTTGTTCCTATTCTATGGTATAAGAGTATCAATAAAATTTCACACAGGATAGTTTTTTCACTGAACTATGACCCAAAACCCTAAAAAAATTATACACGAAGACAGACGCAGGGGGAGAGGAAGCCGTTCAAATATTTCAGGCAGATATGAAAATCTGTCCAGAGATGACTTTGATGATGGCTGGGGAACCATTGAAAATGCTGAACCTTTCAAGACTGAAGTTTTTGAAGAAAAGGCGAAGACGGTCCTGACGACCAACAAATCGCCGGATATTCCTTTTGAGCAATCCATTAACCCCTATCGGGGCTGTGAGCATGGCTGTCCCTATTGCTTTGCGCGGCCGACACATGCCTATATGGGGCTTTCTCCGGGACTTGATTTTGAAAGCAAGCTCTATGTTAAGGTCAATGCTGCGGAAGTCTTGAGAAAAGAGCTGGCCAAACCGAAATATGTGCCGAAAATGATCGCAATGGGCACTAATACCGACCCGTACCAACCCATTGAACGGAAATATAAAATTACGCGCACGATACTTGAAGTATGCAATGAAACCAATCATCCGGTTGGTGTTGTTACCAAGTCTGCGCTGGTGACGCGGGATATTGATATTCTGGCGGAACTGGCCCGGAAGCAGCTTACCAAGGTTGGTATATCTGTCACGACACTGGACCGTAAAACTGCACGTAGCATGGAGCCCAGAGCCAGTACTCCGTCGAAGCGGCTGGAAGCCCTGAAGCTTCTGCATGAAGCCGGGATTCCTACGATGGTGATGGTGGCACCGGTTGTTCCGGGTATTAATGATCACGAGATTGAGGCTATTCTGGACCAGGCACGTTTATCTGGCGTATCAAGCGCACATTATGTTCTGCTGAGGCTGCCGCTTGAATTGAAGGATATAATGAAGGAGTGGCTTGAGACGGATTTTCCTGACCGGGCTAAAAAGGTCTATAATATACTGCGCTCCATGCGAGGGGGACAACTTTATAACAGTGAATTCGGGGAGCGGATGACGGGGGATGGGGCCTATGCCCGACTGATACAGCAGCGTTTTGAAAAATATTTAAGTCGACACAAATTAAACAAGCAAAATCATATACTTAGAACCGACATCTTTGTCCACCCCAGACCTGACACTGACCAGATGGAGCTGTTCTGATGTCACATATTGTTACGCTTCAGTTCCCTTATTGTTACGCCAAATTACGCAGAGTTACGTAGACAGTTGCATAGAGTTACATTTATTTACACACTGTTCCCATGACAAAAAAAGATTCGAAAGTTATCCCCTCTTTTCAGTATGAACGCGAAGCCGTTAAAAATTTCGACGGTCCGGTTGCCGGAGTCGATGAGGCGGGTCGTGGTCCCTGGGCGGGTCCGGTTATTGCTGCGGCAGTGATCCTTGATCCGGAAAACTATCCGGATGGGTTGAATGACTCAAAAAAGCTGAGTGCGAAAATACGTGACCAGCTGTTTGACAGCATCATGGAAACGGCAGTGGTGGGCGTTGGTGTTGCGAATGTTGCGCGGATCGACAAGATGAATATTTTGCATGCCTCGCTCTGGGCGATGTCTCAGGCGATCAAAAAACTTGAGACGAAGCCGATCGTTGCGCTGATTGACGGCAACAAATCTCCAAAGACATTTTGCGAGACTGTGACGATTGTAAAAGGTGACAGTCATTCCCTGTCCATTGCAGCGGCCTCGATCATTGCAAAAGTAACCAGAGACCGGATGATGGAAAAGCTTGCGAAAAAGTTTCCACATTACTCCTGGGAGAAGAACAAGGGCTACGGCACGAGCGCTCATATTGCGGGTATTGAGGAGCACGGCATTACGGTGCATCACCGGACTTCGTTTAAGCCTGTACGGGGGTATATGGGGGTGGGGTAGATTTTTTTGAGTGTAATAATTTATTCGTTTAGTGTGACAGGCGTTTTAGGCATAGCTTACCTACTGCTTTCCGGCATAGGGATGATCTATTTTGCATTTTTGATGGAGCAAAACGTAGACAAAGAAATTTATAAGAATGCAGGCTGGATTAACACGAGAAATATCCAAAAAATATTTGGATATGGATATACAGAGAAAGGGAAAAAATACTGGAGGTTACATCTTTTGTGCCTATTTTTATTTGTCCTGCCTGGAGCCTTATTTCTTTTTTTGATAATGGTTGCGAAGATAGTGAGTTTGTTTAATGGGTGAGAGTTTTTTTAGTTAAGCTGACGTTTTTCTTTTGGATTGGCTGGCAAGAATAAACAATCGGGGGTACAAACCCCGACCGGCGGAGGGCAACGAGGGCGATAGCATTTTCGTGTTGATAATCACATTCATATGTAACTATCTTCATATTTTCGGTGTAAAGAAAGTAGCGGTAAGAGCTGAGTTGATTCTAACGATTTTAAGTGTGAACAAAAGGAATCTATATGCCTAAATGGTTTATTTTTATTTTACTTCTTTTTATGCCAGCATCTGTGTTCGCTGAGAGTTCTTCTCTAAAATTTCCAAGCATTTCGATACCTGAGAAATTGCAAGTTTATGCGGATATTTCGAAAGTAACACATATCTCTAAAGAGGTGCTTGATGCATTGAGTACGGCAAAGTTTTCCTTGCAAAAAGGAACGTTCCAAGAAGGATGCCAAGACGAACAGATATTGTCTATTTTTAGAGGACAGGCCCTGTCACATGCTGGTTACTCAATGTTTATTAATAGAGCAGAGCAAGGTTGGGTTTCTGCTGAAATGGTAATAAACGCAGATGGTCAGAGTACGCGGGCTTTCTTACAATCGAACAGATTAATATTATTGACTGCATGGAATTCAAAATCATTACATAAACTTTTGGCTCTCCGGGATAATTTACCCAAGCTTCCAGAGAACATTCGTTCTGATCTACGCAATTTTCTGATATTCCTTCGGGATACTGGAAAAGTGTATCAGCAACTAAAGAAAAGAGGAAAGGACGAGTATAGAAAGATCATATATTTAGCTTCGTCAGATTATTTCTATAAGCGCATATTTGCGAAATCTTTATTGAAAAAAAATGATGCCCTCAAGATGGAGTTGTTTAAGAATAAGTGGCCGGAATATCTTGATAGTTTTAAGGAGGCGGAATCATACCGGGAACTTGCTAATCAAGTTAAAGATTTCAAACAAAAGCCACTTCAAGCCTGCCTCGATGACTCTTTCATTATTCTCGATAAAGTGAAAAGACCGTCAGTCGTTTATATTCAAAGCATAAGTTTTGGCGACAGTTCTAAGATAGTTTATGACCCCAGTTATTATCTTCCAAATAAATATGCAGTATCATTCTGGCATAGAAGGGATAATGAAGGCACGACAGCCTTAGCGGCATTTGTATTGGATCATGTTATTCAGTCACTGGAATAAACTTGAGCATGAAAACATATGAGAATATTTCCAGACCTTTATTCTTCTTACAATATTTCAGGCTATCAGCCAATATTTGCCAGCGTTCATAGCGATCAAAAATATAATACCAGTTCCAGATTGTTGGTGTGATAAAGTAGCATCCGTATTGTGCATCGGAATTAACACGTGCAAGTGGCATTGTTTCAGCATCCATTTGTTGCTTTGTCTTTGGGCGGTTTTTAAGCTGTATTGGTTAGGATACTGTTGATTTTCTTTTGCTCACAAGCTGGCAAGAATTATCAGTCGGGGTTACAAACCCCGACCGGCGGAGGTATCAAACATTTGTTGCTATTGGCTGTATTCTCGTTATATTTGAAAGTTAATCAATAATAATTATGGAAACACACTATGGGCTTAGAATACCAACACTTTCTTATTCCGAAAGATAATAGTTTCAGGCCTTCCGAGCAACAGGTTGAGAGTTTGCTGGCGGAATGGCTCAAGCATGGATATTTGGATAGATCCTGCCCTGCAAAATACGAGGTTAAGAAGCATCATAGCCCAGACTTTAAAATGCTTAAAGAAGAAAATGGTACACTCCCCGCAAAAGTAAAGAACATGCTGGATCGTAAAGAGCTTTTGTTACGATGGGAAATAACATTTGATGAAAATGAGATATTGCATTATCCCCTCAACTCACTACCTGATCATCACCCTAAAGAAACCTATTATGACTTGGTTCTGCATTTCTCGGATGACTTTTTGTATCAATGCAGTGAGGTTATTAACCCTTTTGAAAGCACTCAGTGTAAATGTGGTGTTGAGTTGGAATATTATCCCGAGCCCGAGATAGATATGTTCAACAGCGCGCGCATCAGGAGAAAATGCGAATGCGGTGAAATGTTCAAACCTCAAGATCATATTACTCTGGTACGTAGCGGCTTTGGTATTGGTGAAGGAGATCAAATCAAACTCGCAGGCGGATGCACCTATCGGTTTGCAATTGTTATTGATTGTCAGAAATGTCTGCCATTTACTCGTAGTCCGCACAAAAAGAGGGACGCATTTATAAGAGCTACCCGTAATTTTGTGTCAATATGTGAAAATGCCTTAGACATGGAATTAACTGATATAAGTGATTTCTATTAAGTGTTGGGCACTGCCGGTCGGGGGTTTGGGTGCAGTTGATGTGAGCATTTTCTCGTAGGGCGCTATAAGCGGGTGTGTCCATAGCAGGTCGGGGTTTGTAATCTACATCCAATGCTCCACACATAACAATCAAAACACAACCTCCATCGCTTTGCCGCGTTCAAGCCACGTCAGGCGTTCATTTAGTCCGGCTGCTTCGTAGGCTTTTATGATCTCATTGCGTCCTTCCTGAAAATGGGACCAGCCTTCAAAATGCAGCGGAATGACCTGTGGTGCCTGTAGCAGGGTGGCTGTTTTTGCAGCTTCTTTTGACGTCATGGTGTATCTCATAGGTCCGGTAATCCAGAAACCTGCGGCGCCTACATTCAGGATGGCAGTGCCAATATTAAATCTCTTTGCAACATCATACACGCCCCTGAACAGCCGGGTATCGCCGGAAATATAAACAGCACCTTTTTCCTGCCCCTCCCATTCAAGAACGAATCCGATAACATCCCCGGCTGCAAGTTTTGCGATGATGGGTGGTCCATGCCTGGCGGGAATTGCAGTGACTTTAATCCTGAACCCTGCGGGGGTATCAAATTCTTTGGTTTCCCAGTGCTTCATACCCTGTACATTTGTCAGTTTATGCTTGCCTGTCAGTCTTTTCTGACCGCTTTGTGTTGTTAGCACATACCCCGCCTTCCGGCTCAATTCACGGCCGGCATCATCGAAATTATCACCATGATGATCGTGGCTCAGCAGGACGATATCACAGGTCCCAACTTCCTCAGCAGAAAGCGCTGGCTCGGCCACGCTTGTATAACTCGCCATTCGCCCTGTACTACCAACATGATAGCAGGCGCCTGCGGGATCAAAAGTGGGGTCAGTAATCAACTTCAGCCCACCGATTTCGAGTAAAAGTGTTGCTGTTCCGATGTAAGTTGCCCTGCAGATCATGAGGTTCCCTTGGTTTACACAATTATTTTCAGCAGTATTATATGTGTTTTATAGTTATTTATCATCCTTATTCAATCATTATTGTGTATAAAATAGAAATTACGGCTGATTGGGGTTGCATCCCGGCGCGATGCGCTGCTTCTGGTGCGGGTCGAATTGGCGATGCTTATTGTTGTGTATCATGGAGTGGATGAGGGAGCAGGGGTCATCCGCTGGCGCCCTCGCTGGAGGAATATCTATCTTTACAGCCCCGTATCAATTGCTATAGCGTGTAGGCCGTATGCGGAACAGTGCAGGTGCAAAACAATGATAAGAATAATAACCGAGGCACTCTGGTCTCCAGTCAAAAACTATCGAATAACAATTTTACTTATGATCCCCTGCCTGATTATTGCGGGTATTATTTCTATGGATTTAAGTCTGCTTCAGAAGTCGGTACCTATTACCCTGGATGGTATCCGTTATGTGGCTGTTGGGATTGCGATATATGCCGGGCTTTATTTTTTGTCCGGATTAGTTGGCTTACATAAGAAAATTATACTGGGTGAAAAGCGATATTTTCCGATTCTGATACCTTCGCGCGCTGTGATATACTATGCTTTAATTGTAGCGGTCATTGGTGGTATTCTGATGTCAATTATTCCCCCCACCGTAAATTTTATTATTGAGTATTCAGGTATCTTTGGACTTCTCACCCCTAATAAATTGTCTTTTATTTTTCTGAAAGTTGCTATAGCCCTGCTCATCTTTGGTATTGTTGTTCTTCAAGCTCTGGTCAGGATGCTGTTTGTGCTTCCCAGGGTTGCGATTGAACAGGAAGCTCTGAAATGGTCCAACGCTGCCCTTCATAATACGCTTCTTTATACTCCGCCAATGCTTGCCCTGACTTTTATTATGGCTGTTGCATCTGTCCCATTAGTTGCTCTGGAAATATCAGGAGGCTATATCATGAAGCCACCACACGGTATTGATATAAATAATATTCCTATCATCACAGCTATGGCAATGGCTGTGCTCTATGCCTGTTTCGCAGTGATCTCCGCAGTGTCCCTGATTTATCGGGATTATATTTTGTTTGAAATGAAAGACAGGAAAGTCCGGATCTGGGGGTGATGTCCTGCAGGATATGACTGAGGGAAGGACTGGAATATATAAAGAAGCCACTCTTAAATTAGGACATATCTGCGTTTTTTTGCTCAGCCCGCTTTTTTATGACTGTCAGAACGCTTGTATGGAAGTCCTGAAGCAGAACCCGGCCCCACAGCTCTAAATAAAAATTTACTGGTGTCTGTAAGCTATAATGAGTTTTAAGAATAAGTCTGGTTCGTTTCCCATCCAAAGGCGTTAGTGAATAGGAGCCATTTTTCAGATTGAGAAGTCCACCCTGTGGTTTGATATGTGGGTCTATGAGTTCGAGTGTTTCCGGCTCATTGAAAACAAAATCCCAGGCGACAAAGCGGTTGTTAATTTTCTTAGTAATATGTTCCTGAAAGCGGACGCCGTTTGTCCATCTTAATTGACGAATATTGCCATTCAGCACAGCATCTATTGGCTGTGGAGAGAGCATTATGTTGTGTGTGAATGTCCATATGCGTTCATGGCTCCGGATTTCAGGAATTTCCATTGTTTCTTTCCAGACCAGTGCCGGAGGTGCATTTATGGTTATTTCTGTTGTGACGATGTTGTCCAGTTTTGGAAAAGATATTGTGTCCATTAACGGTGTCAGAAAAAGAGGCAAAAACCAGAGGGACAGATTTAGCTGTGTCTGTGATCTTCGGGACTTTAAGTATTGTAAAAGGTGACGCATCAGGAAGAGCCCTAACACCATCAGTGCAAAAAACGGGACGATTGCCATGGCAATACAAATCCATGTTTCCATTTCTATCAGCACTAAAGCTGTGAAAATGCAGGTCAGGACGATTAATCCTCTTGAGAGAACATAAGTGAAGCTTTGTTTGTTGTCGGGATCGAGAATGATCTGGATGGCACTGCCATAGAAGAGAGGGATAAATGTCAATGTGGCAATCACCCCTGCCCTTTCAGATACCTGATTCAAGCCGAACGCTATGATATAAAGAGTTGCTGCATAGGCTGCCACAATAGATAATCGGAGTATGGCAGGTTTCCAGATTTGTTTCACTTCGTTTTTAACTCCTGCGAGGGGCGTATATTTTGCCGGAGAGGGGGTTGTATCATTATTTATGGTTATTTGTAAGTTTAGCGGATTGTGGTGGAATTGTTTTTTTGATTTGGGTAACACCCGGAATAAATCGGGAACTGACAGACTTTTTCTGTAAGGGCATACTGAAGGGCAAGGCTTTCGTATTTACTCATGGCCAGGGGTTAGATCAATGACCTCCACCAG
>JBOEGA010000162.1:0-23454 GCA_050633205.1 Methyloligellaceae bacterium
TTCCAGGTGCTGCCATGTGATATTACATATCGACCTGTATAGAAACTCATCCTGCTCGGACCGCATATGGGAGATTGCACATAGGCCTTGTTAAAACGCACACCCTGGCTGGCAAGCCAGTCTATATTAGGAGTGTGAAGGTGCGGGTGTCCATAGCAGGAAAGATAATCCCATCTTAGTTGGTCACACATTATGAACAGGACGTTTTTTATATCGCCCATTACTGTCTCCATTTCTGATCATAAGTATATACATTTAGCTTATAAGCACTTAACAGGCTAACAGTTATTTTCGACTGACAGCCTGTTATTCTATATTATCAAGGTTTTAGCTTCTCGGGGATATCAAGGCCGCGCTTTTTGTAATAAAGATATGCTCCAGGATGCAAAGGCAAATTCATCTGGTCAAAAGCACTCTCTATTTTTACAGCACGCAACCACGGGGCGCCTTTAGTTTCAGATTCAATATTCTCCCAAAATGCTTTAGTCATTGAATATACCACTACTGTCGGGACATGTTTACCTACACCAACCCCGACAATCGCTGCAATTGAAGTAACATCGTTATCATTCATTTGATTTTTTCCATAGGTGCCGGCAGGAATAACACCAATCTTTCCGCCAGGGCGTTTGTAAAGTTTTATTACTTCTTCGTTTTTCAGGTCTTTTTCTGAAAGTCCAAGAAATCTTAATTTATGTGAAAGAGCTACCTGTTGAATAACAGGGCTCGGCGCATTTGTAGGATTAACATATATATCCAATTGACGATCCTGGAATGCCTGAGCTGCAGGACCCCAACCAAGCTTTACTGCCGTATAGTCTTTACCGGCTTCATAACCTGTTACAGCCTTAATTACACCTGCTGCTATTACGCTAGCTGCGCCTACAGGAGGCCCCAAGAATACCTTTTTACCTTTTATATCCTTGAGTGACTTTATACCGGACTCTTCATATACAGTAAAATGATACACACCTATCGGGAATGAAAGAACTCCTCGCAATTTTTTTGCGAGTTCAGGAGCCTTCTTTACTTTTGTAAACATCGCCTTGCGTTGTTTCATAAAGTGATGAACAATTGGCGCATACATAAATAAATCAACTTTGCCTGAAGCTGCTTCAATCGCGTGCTTCGGTGCGGTTCCAGTTGCGTTAACCTGTATTTCTATGTTTCCATGACTTTGTTTATTAATTATTGTCGCGAACGTAGTCATAACAAGGTTGGGCGAAGAACCAGGCCCCAGGGTTGACATTTTTATCAAATCTTTTCCCTGCGCTGGCAATACAAGTGCAAGCACAGCTGTCAGTGCAATAAGAATTATTTGCTTCATACTTTCCTCCCCAAAATTAGCAGTTATGAACTGCCTGACGAATTCCGAATATTGATGCGATTTCTCTTTTGAGCACAATCACAGCAAGCACCAGACCTGCGACTGAGCTGTAAAATTCTGGTGTTAAAAGTGCTATTGCAGCGGCAAACCGGACCACACGTTCACCGTACTTCAGGTCCATACCCGACCAGCCTTCAAATGCCGTAGAGAGTAACCAGATAGCCAGACAGAGACGTATACATGCCCATACAAATGCTTCTAAGCTAAAATCTGTTATCAGCAGGAGGGAAGGTTCGTAGACGAACACAAAAGGGATGAAGAAAGCTACGGTGGCAAGCTTACAACTTTCAATAGCTATTGCCAGTGGCTTTGCATTGCAGATTGGTGCTGCTGCAAATGCTGCCAATGCTACCGGCGGTGTGATTACCGATAAGACACCATAGTATACTGCAAACAGATGAGCTGCGATAATAGGTATTCCCATTTTAGCAAGTGCCGGTCCCATCACAAGAATTATAATGAGATATGCGGGAACAGTCGGCATCCCCATGCCCAGTATAAGACATGCTATCATTGTCAAGAGCAGAGCAATAAACAGATCATTGCCGGCAACGAATAAAACATTAGTCGCAAACTTAAGGCCAAGCCCGGTCATATTCATTACCCCGATTATTATTCCAACGGCTGCCACTGCAGTAAGCAAGACCGCACTTGCCTTACCTGCATTCATGAGCGCTGTTAAAATTTTCCGGGGGTTATTCCTAAAGGCCGGTGAAACAATAAATCCTATAATCAAAGCAGTCAGTGTAGCCCAAAAACCTCCGTTTGCAGGGCTACGTCCATCAAGTAATAATCCAATTATTACACATAACGGGATAATAAAACCAATTAATAGAAGCCAATGATTTCGGTTAAGGACAATATTTAGTGCGTCAGGAGAAGCTTTTAAACCATGCTTTCCAGCTTTTATAGATACGTAAACAAACAGGCTGAGATAGTAAAATAAAGATGGTACGAGTGCTGCCAGTGCTATTTGTACATATGGAATACCTGTAACATCAGCCATAATGAATGCAACAGCCCCCATAATCGGTGGCATAATCTGACCACCTGTTGAAGCCGCGGCTTCAACCGCTCCAGCAAACTGTGAGGGAAAGCCATGTTTTTTTATCATGGGCATGGTGAACACTCCCGTCCCCACAACATTAGCGACAGTGGAGCCAGAAATTGTGCCAAACAATCCCGATGCAACAATTGCTCCATGAGCTGGCCCACCCCGTGTTGTAGCTGTCAGCTTTCTTGAAACCAGCAATAGTGCTTCACCTGTTCCGATTGCCTCTAACACAGTACCAAATATTACAAAGATCAAAATCAAAGATGTGACGACAGAAACAGGTCCACCAAAGACCCCATCGAAAGAATACCATAATGTTTCAATGAGTGACCCATACTCAAAGCCTGCATGCCGTATAGTGGATGGCAGGTAGTTTCCAAACAATGCATATCCCATAGCTATCAAGCATACAAAAAACAGTGGAAATCCAATAGCGCGTCTACTTAGTTCCAAAACGGATATGATGCCTAACGACCCCATTAAAATATCCCAGGGTTCAAAAAGATAGAGACCGGACCACAATTCCTCAGAAATCAGATAAAACCAAAAACCGGAAGCACAGATACATCCAAGAAGAGCACAGTCGATAATGAGACCTGCCCATCTGAATATTGGGGTTGACTTAAATAAAGGTTTGATTAATAGCACAATTATTGCTGCAACTATGACTGCTCCAACTCTTTGCTGAAAATCATCGAACGTCCCAAAACCGGCAACTCTAATTGCTCCAAGTGCGAGTATGATAGAAAAGACGCCTGCCATATAACCACGAGCTTTAAGTATTTTATTCCAAATACCTGTATCCTTGGCTATCAATTGTCTTCGCCTAAAAGCTATCAATTGCCTACTCCTGAAAATACTTTATGTCCTTAAGAAGCATTCTAATTTGATAATCTGGACAGGATCAAATAATTAGTTCACAATGTGAACCGACAATGGGATGAGAAGTGAAGAAAATGGATAGTCCTAAAAGAATACAGTCTATTCAAAGGGCAATTTCAGTTGTTGAGCATCTGGCGACGCGAGGAGCATCCTCTTTATTACAGTTAAGGAAAGCAACTGGCTTATCTAATTCAACTTTGTTAAGAATAATTGCAACTTTGTCTGATCATGGTTGGGTACGCAGGCATCTGTCTGAGGGGCGGTATGAGTTACCTTTCTCACTGGGACAGACTTTAGTAACAGAGGCTCTTGGACATCCATTAGCCGAATTATCATCTCAATATTTGATTAAACTGCAAAAAAAAATACACTGGCCATCCGATATTGCTACCAGTATCTATCCTGGCAAAATTCAAATACTGGAATCAACCCGTTTAAAAGGTTTATTTGCCCCCACAGGAGCATACAACATACAGCCGTCAATGGTCAAATCTGCTCACGGCCGAGCCTATCTGGCCTACTGTTCGAAAGAAGAAAGAGAATTGCATTTTGAAGCTATTCTCAAAATGGGGGATAAAGAAGAAAAGATATTTATTGAAAGTGGAAAGATAGAGGAAATTATTAGTGAAACCCGATCACAAGGTTATGGAGTTAGAGAAAAACAATACTGGGTTGAACCATTAGACTTTGGACCGGATGTAGCTGCAATCGCTGTACCAATATTATCTGATGATTTTGTATACGGCACAATTAATGCTGTCTGGTTACGTGAAGTTATGGAGGAGAGTTTAATAATTAAAGCTGTGAAACCTGAAATTCAGAATATGGCTAATCTTATTGCAATTGAAGCGAAGAAGAAAGGCATTAGCGGAAATGTCTTTATGGAAAAATAAGATGTAGTAGTCTTGACGACCTGTTATAGATATTTATAAGCTCCAGATTACTTGCTTTTGCTGTTTCAATCTAGAGCATGTCCCGAACAATATGACTCATTAGTTAAAAAAAGATCTCTCTCTTATTGAAACTCATATTTCATCATCACTTACATTACGAAACTTGGTGTATTTTGCTACCTAAGACTGACCTCTTGAACAGCGACATCTTCCATACCTTAACTGAAGCCAGAGTAGTATCATAGAGGTGACTTCCCCCCATAAATGTTCTGAAATACAGCTCTTTCATGAGGTAAAAGTTGAGCCCATAATAGGGGAGAACGTCACTTCGTACTTTAAGTTCAGGTTACGTTAAAGTATGAGTATCTCACTTCAAATCCTCAGGTAATAATTCTGCTGGCATATTCTGGTAACTGACAGGTCTGAGGAAACGTCTGATCGCAAGGCCACCCACAGATGTCGCGCCGAAATTGGTGCTTGCCGGATATGGTCCTCCGTGAACCATTGCATCACAGACTTCAACACCCGTTGAGAAATTATTTGCCAGTATTCGACCAGATTTTCTTTCCAAAATTCGGATAAGCCCCTCTGCCTGATCGATATCTTCACTATCTATGTGTAGAGTGGTTGTAAGTTGGCCTTCAAGATTGGTTGCAAGGTCAATGTATTGCTTTATATCACTGGCAATAACAGCAATGCCGCAGGGGCCAAAGACTTCTTCACTGATTTTCCTGTTTTGCAGGAATGTATCTGCTGTCGTAACATAAAAAGCGGGTGATGCATTTCTATCATTGTTTGGCGAGCAGTATATTTCAGTGAGATCAGTATTGTTTTTTAATTCTGCGACAGTTGTGTTGTATGTATGGGCAATACCCTCAGTCAGCATTATCTGTTTCTCTATAGCTGTGAGGGTGTTTTTAGTTGTCTGTACAAAATTTTCAGTGTGTGCATTATCTGGCAGGATCATTACACCCGGATTGGTACAAAACTGGCCAACACCAAGAGTAAGAGACTGTGCCCATCCTTCGGCAATTTGTTCTCCGCGTGATGCCAGCGCATGGGGATAAACAAAACCGGGGTTAATTGAGCCAAGCTCACCAAAAAAAGGAATTGGTTCTTCACGGGAAGCACAGAGATTGTATAAAGCTCGCCCTCCTCTGTGAGAGCCGGTGAAACCAATAGCTTTAATAAGAGGGTGCTGGACAAGGGCCGTTCCGACAGTGTGACCACTGGCGGGACTATCCTGTATAAGGGAAAAGATACCGGGTTCCAGGCCTAACTCCCGGATCGCATTATTGATGGCTTGTGCAGCCAGTTCGCCAGTGCCCGGATGTGCGGGATGGCCTTTAACAACGACAGGACAGCCTGCGGCCAGTGCCGATGCTGTATCCCCACCGAGGACTGAAAAAGCCAGCGGAAAGTTTGATGCACCAAATACGGCAACAGGCCCTACAGCCCGTTGTATCAGACGGATATCCGGTCTTGGTAAAGGAGTGCGATCGGGCAGGGCAGGGGTGTGGCGGCAATCAAGAAAGTCTTTTTGTTCTATAATGTCAGCAAAATATTTTAATTGCCCTGCTGTTCGTCCCCGTTCCATTTCCAGACGTGCGGACGGGTAGCCGGTTTCCTGACAGCCGATTTGTGTAATCGCATCCCCAAGTTCTTCAATTTTATCGGCGATACATCTTAATAAAGCAGCACGGTCCTTTCTGGATGTCTGACTGAAATAAGCGAAGGCGTTTTCTGCTGCTTCAGCAGCCTGGTTTACATGATCCCGAGTCCCGGATGCAAACTTATGGGAAGGACCATCTGCGGGATCGGATTCAAATTGATCATTATTATCAACCCATTCTCCTGCTATGAGATGCATTCCTTTTAACATATTATCTCCATTCATTCAGTGGCTGTCCTTTGGTACATCATGCCCGCGCTGTCCCCGAAGAAAATCAAAGTCAGAACCGGTATCGGCACCCATAACATGATCATAAAATAATCTGGCGTACCCTGAGGCTGGTTGTGGTATTGTCGGCTTCCATGCTGCCAGACGCTCCTGTAATACATCTTCTGAAATGTCCAGATGCAACTTTCTTGAGTAAACATCAACCTCGATCATGTCTCCATCCTGCACTATTGCAAGCGGGCCACCTGCAGCGGCTTCGGGTGATGTGTGTAGAATAACTGTGCCATAGGCTGTACCCGACATTCTTGCGTCCGATATACGGATCATATCCGTGATACCTTTACGAAGTATTTTGGGAGGGAGCCCCATATTGCCGACCTCTGCCATACCGGGATAACCTTTAGGGCCACAATTCTTCAGGACCATGATACAGGTTTCATCAATATCAAGGTTTTCATCCTGAATTCTGTTCCGGTATTCATCTATATTCTCAAAAACAACTGCCCGTCCCTTATGTTGCATGAGGTGCTCAGAGGCTGCAGAAGGTTTGAGGACAGCCCCGTCTGGAGCGAGATTTCCGTGCAATACAGCAATTCCCCCCTGTATTGTGAGGGCATTGTTTACAGGGCGGATAACATCTTCATTCCAGTTTTTTACGTCTTTTATATCTTCCCATATTGAATTTCCGGAAACGGTCAATGCATCTTTATGTAATCGTCCACCCTCCGCCAGAGATTTCAGAACAACAGGCAACCCACCGGCATAGAAAAACTCCTCCATCAGGTATTTTCCTGAAGGCATAAGATTTACAATTGTCGGTACATCGCGCCCAAGCTGGTCCCAATCTTTAAGTGTAATATCAATTTCTGCTCGGCCTGCAATGGCAAGCAGGTGGATCACGGCATTGGTTGATCCACCTATCGCTCCAGTGGTGATGATTGCATTTTCAAAAGCATTGCGGGTCAGAATATCCGATGGTTTCAAATCATCCCGGACCATCTCTACTATACGCCGTCCCGACACCTGGGCCATTATTCGTCTTCTGCTATCAACCGCTGGAATTGCAGCATTACCGGAAAGCGTCATTCCCAAAGCTTCTGCAAGACAGGCCATAGTACTCGCTGTTCCCATAGTATTACAGCTACCGGGAGAACGTGACATGGCCTGTTCAGCATCAAGAAAGTCATTCTGTTTTAGCTTGCCTGTTTTTACCATTTCTGACATTTGCCACAGGGCTGTTCCTGAACCAATTGTACTGTTACGCCAGTGACCATTAAGCATAGGTCCACCGCTAACAGCAATTGCAGGAAGATCAACACTACAGGCTCCCATCAACAGTGCCGGTGTGGTTTTGTCACATCCAACCAGAAGCACGACACCATCAACTGGTGTTCCGCGAATTGCCTCCTCTACATCCATGGCTGCAAGGTTGCGAAACATCATTGCACTGGGACGCAGTGTGCTCTCTCCGGTGGAAAAAACCGGGAACTCAACGGGGAGACCTCCCGCTTCATAAACGCCATGTTTTACGCGTTCTGCAAGATCACGTAGATGAGCATTGCAGGGTGTCAGTTCAGACCATGTATTGCAGATACCGATAACGGGTCGTCCATCAAATAAATCTGATGGCAATCCCTGATTTTTCATCCATGAACGATAGTAAATACTGTCTCGCGAAGTTCCGCCGAACCATTCTGTTGACCTGAGTTTTCTTGGCCAGGGGGCCGGAGTAAAATTGGTCATACCCATCCTCCATCAACAATAAACATCTGGGCGGAGCACATGGAAGAGGCATTGGAGCCAAGAAACAAGGCCATCTGAGCAATATGTTCGGGAAGCAAATCCCCTGGAAGGCACTGACCTTTTGAAATTTCATCAATGGCGGCATCATCAACCCACAGGCGTTTCTGTTTTTCAGTCATAACCCAGCCCGGAGCCAGTGTATTCACTCTGATTTTATGAGCCCCAAGTTCTCGTGCCAGTCCTTTTGTCATTCCGTGTGTTGCCGCCTTGCTGGCCGCATACACAGGATAGCCTGACGTTCCTTTCATCCATCCGGTTGAACCAAAATTTATAATAGACCCGCCTCCATTTTTTATCATCATAGGTGCCACAGACTGCGACGCAAACATGGCATGTTTCAGGTTTACAGCGATCAGATTATCAAACTGCTCAGAGGAAAGGCCGCTGAGAGAATGACGGATATCATTGGCTGCATTATTTATCAGGATTGAAACAGGCCCGGAAACTGTAGCAGTTTCTTCGATAACAGATTGGTATTTTTTGCAATCTGTTATATCGCAATAATAAAAACATACGTTGTATCCCTGATCGTTAAGTTTTTTGGTCAGAGCTTCCCCTTGTCGACCTTCTATATCTGAAAAAGAGACACGGGCTTTCTGTTCTGCAAATGCTTTAACAATGGACGCCCCGATGCCAGTTGCTCCACCAGAGATAAAAACGGAGCGGTTTTCAAGGTCCGGATATATTGGAAAAGTATCCACTATGCCAATCCTTCTATCGTGATGTGTCGCTCTTTTTCCTTTGCCAGGGGGTTGCATAAAGGTAATCCAAAATCCGGAGCCGATATTTCAAAAATATCACCTTCATTAAGATCAACATCGTCTGCAAAGGACAGGGTTGCCGTTCCAAACATGTGAATATGTACGTCGCCCGGCTGGCAGAACAAGCCGTATTTAAAATGATGATGTTCAAGGTTGCTGACAGAATGAGACATGTTTTCTTCGCCAGATAAAAAGGGTTTTTCCCAGACTGTTTCTCCATTTCGCATTATTTTTGACATGCCTCTTATATTCTTTGGAAGTTCTCCAACAAGAATTTCCGGACCAAAAGAGGCTGGGCGCAACTTGGAGTGGGCAAGGTATAGGTAATTCTGGCTCTCAAGGAGATGGTCTGAAAATTCGTTCGATAAAGCAAAGCCGACTCTGTATGGTTTACAGTCTTCGGATATAACATAGACGCCTGCTATTTCCGGTTCTTCTCCGCCGTCCATTGCAAAGTCAGGAGATGTAAGTGACTGTCCTGGTGCAACTGCCGTATGGCCGGTTCCCTTGTAGAACCATTCCGGCTGCACACCGGTTTCTCCTTTGGCAGGTTTACCGCCTTCAAGGCCCAGACGAAACATTTTCATGGAGTCTGTCAGCTCTTCCGGTGTCTCTTCAGAATGCATGGTATCTCTGGTTTCTGCAGAACCAAGGTGCGTTAAGCCTGTTCCGGTCAGAAACATATGTGCAGCATCAGGGTGCCGTATAGGGCAATCCAGAAGGTCATTTTTTAACAGATCCTGGAGATCAACAGTTTCACCAAGTCCTCGTTGTGCAACAAGGCCGCCTAGAGTGAGGCCGGAAGATATTGCAGTTAGGACAAATTCATATGTCGTAGATGTATTTTTTATGACATTTGCCTGATTTTCAACTCGCCATATAACACGACCATCCCTAGTTTGACTGATATACATTTTCTCTCCTCGACTTTACTGCAAGTAAAATCGTATACAAGCTTGATATATCATTCAAATACCATATACTTTTTTTCATATACCATTATTGGTATAATAAATGTAGCTACCTCTGGAGAGAGCGTAATGCTTGAAAATTATCTTACGCGCCTGAAAATTAATCATTTACGATTGATCGTTGCTATAGCTGATCATGGACGGATTACTGTTGCTGCGGAAATTTTGAATATAACGCAACCGGCGGCTTCTCGTCTTCTGGGGGAGATGGAACAGGTGTTGAATGCAAAGCTTTATAAGCGGCACCCCAAAGGTGTTGAGCTGACCCTGATTGGAAGAGCTCTGGCAAAACGTGCGCGGGCTGTATTAATTGAAATGCGGGATATTTTTCGTGATGTTGAGGAGTTGAAAACAGGTAAAGGTGGTATCGCCAGGGTGGGGGCAGTTACAGGAGCAGCGCTTGGTTATCTGGTTCCCGCAATCCAGCAGTTGAAAGCGGTGTCTCCTGGCATAGAAGTTCATGTCAGTGTCTCTACAAGCAATACGCTTGTTGAAGAGTTACAATCAGGGAAGCATGATTTTGTTCTGGCTCGTGTTCCATCGGTTATGGATGCCAATGATTTTGATATTTTCCGGGCAAGAAGTGAAAAAATAGATCTTATCGTTCGGGAAGATCATCCTCTCTCTGCCTTGCAAACGGTGTTTATGTCCAATTTGACACATTATGAATGGGTGCTACAGCCCACAGGAACACCAATAAGAGAAATAATAGAAATGGCTTTTCTTGAGACAGAGGAGCCGTTTCCGGAAAAAATAGTGAATACAACATCTCTTCTTGTAACGCTTGCCATACTGGCAAATTCTACAGCTATAGCTCCTATAGCAAGAGAAGTGTCGGAGCTGCTTGCGGGTAATAATATTGGTGCTAAAATTCAATCCCTCCCACTGGACAGGGAAATTGAAATCAGGCCGTATAGCCTGATTACCCTGAAGGGGAGGGAGTTGTCACCGACTGCAAACAGATTAAAAAAACTGGTCCTTCTGGATCTGGAGACAACTGGAAAGACCAGTGAGGAGAATTCTATTCTGTGAGTTTGAATTCCGGTTCGGCTTTGCCATTAAAATTTCCATCAATCAGATATGAGTAGCCAGCACCTCTGTCAGAGTTTTTTTCTTCTTTACTCATTTTTTTCCAGGCAGTTGTAACAAACATTTTGTTATAATCTCTACCTATGAAACTAGGGCAGGTAACCTGTTTTGCAGGTATTTTGATTGTTTGAAAGCAATTACCATCCGGTGCAAAACCATGTATTGCTCCGCCTCCCCATGAGGCACTCCAGAAGTTACCATCTGAGTCTGTGATAGCTCCATCAAAAAAACCTCCGCCCTCTTGTTGCGTACCTTTCAGAAAGACTTCAGGTTTATCTGTCGGAAGCCCGGTAGAGGCATCAATATTAACCCGCCAGACTGTATTCAAAGCCGTATCAGCAAAATAACCGATTTTTCCATCGGGAGAAAAGCATATGGAATTGGGGATTGAGATATCAGGGTACAGCAGGCGGACTTCATTGCCGTTAAACCAGTAGATTGCTCCTGCCTCTTTCTCCTCCATTTTTCCCATGGTGCCAATCCATAGATTACCGGATGTGTGAACGCGTCCGTCATTAGAGCGGGTTGCCGGATTATCAGCTTCAAGAGGCTGTAAAAGTTTCAAGGATGCATCAGATATAGTTCTGATGTACAGGCCATCTTCCATAGCCACAAGCTGACGATCGTCATCAATCCGTGCAATCATGCTGGCCATTTTGGGCAAGTTGTGTCCGTGGGCTGTTTCATTGGAAAGGCTGTATTCCACAAGTGTCTTTCCATCAATATCAAACCACCATGCCGTATTGCCTGTACTGTCATAGTAGGCCCCTTCGCCAAGTTCACAACAGGGTCCGGGTAGCTGTGTTACATTGTTTTTCATATACCAAACTCAATTATCAAATATTTCAAATCGGGAAATCTGATGATAGACCTCCCCTGGGTAGAGCAAAATAGACGGGTATTCTGTCTGATTGGGGGCGTCCGGCCAGAGTTGGGGTTCGAGTGCTATTCCAGCCATAGCGCCATAAGACTTTCCTTCATGCCCAACAGATTCAGTTGAGAGTCCTTCGCCGTCATAGACCTGTAGTCCCGGTTCGGTGGTTTGAACGGACAGTTTTATGCCGTTGCTTCCTTCGAGTATACATGCGGGATTAAGTGTTTTTTCTGACGGCTGGAGGCAAAAATTGTGATCAAGCGGAGAGTACCCTTTCTTGCCAATAGTACTAGGAGTTCTGAAATCAAAGGAGGTACCACTCACAGCTTTGGGAGATCCAATAGGAATTTTATGATGATCAACTGGTAGATAGCTGTCTGCATATATGGTTAGCCTGTGTGCGGCAATCGTGTCCTGATTATCCAGATTCCAGTAGGAGTGATGAGCGAGATTACAGAATGTCAGAGCATCAGTACGGCCTTCCATCTCAATAACCAGAGCCCCATCTTCTTCGAGAGTGTATGTGGTTGCAAAATCCCTGTTGCCGGGGAACCCACATAGTCCATCTTCCATGTGCAGGGTTAACCGGCATGAATGACTATCATACCCTGCCAGTTTCCAGTTCAGGTCACTGCATCCCGGGTGCCCACCATGTAGAGTTGTGATGCCGTTTTCATTTTTATCAAGATCCAGAAACTTTCCATTCAGTGGGGCTCTTCCGTTGGCAATTCTATTGGCAACAGGACCGGCTGTTGCTCCAAAATAGCGCATGTCACCTAAATATGGAGAAAATTCCGGGCTGCCAAGTATAAGTGCGTAGTCTGTATTATGTCTTCTGAAGTCCTGCAGACTGGCTCCCCATGTCATAATGCTTGCGATGGTGCCTCCGTTCTCCAGAGTTACCAGATGGACTGTACTACCATCAGTACAAGTTCCGAAGTTTCTGATTATTTGCCGGTTACTCACTGTGTACTCCTGCGATTTATTATATTTTGGGTTTTTATGAGCAGTGATTACTCATAAAAAGGGGCAACGATTTCCCGTTCGCCAAGCAAAAATGCATCTGCGACAAGAGACATTGGCGTCAGGTCCATGTTAGAGTTTCCGGATCTGATCAGTTGATACATATTGGCATAAAGGCGCGGATATTCTCCGGAAAGAGAAAGGCCGCCTTCCTGATTAGCAGGCTGTACGACACCATTGATCTCAAGCTCAGCCCCTCCATTGGATAGTTTGAGATGGTCATCATCTGCTTCAATATCTATCGTCCAGATCTGCTGGCCTTGCTGTCTGAAATCAAATTCAGCAGATATTCTCGCATTATCAGGGTGATTAAAAAACAGATTGGCAGCAATAGGAGTTTGGCAATTTTCCGGGAAATAGAGTTTTGATGAGGACACATGTACAGGTTCGGATATAATTTCGGTCATAATAGACAGGGCATTTATACCGGGATCAAATACACCAAGACCACCCGGCTCCCAAATCCATGTCTGTCCTGGGTGCCAGCGTTTGACGTCCTCTTTCCAGGTGATAGACAGGCGGTTCAGTTGTTTGTTTTTTAACCAGTTTTTGACGACCTGCACCTGAAAGGCTTCACGGGAATGCCAACTTGCATAAATTGAAACACCTTCTGCATCTGCCATATCTGCAAGTATTTGACACTCCCTGATTGTCGCTCCTGGAGGTTTTTCCAGCATAACATGTTTTTTTGCCTTGATAGCTCCGACTGCATATACAAATCTGGGGACCGGCGGGAGACAAAGAGATATGACCTCAATATCCGGGCGGGCCTGAAGCATTTCTGATAGTTCAGTATAACATTCCACATTTTCCAGAGTTGTATGCCGTGAAATAACGGCTGCGAGCTCCCATTCATCTGAATGTTGAAGAGCAGGTATATGCTGATCTATTGCAATCTTTCCTATTCCTGCCAATGCAATTTTTTTCTGGTTCATTCCGGTTTTCCCCTACTTCTTACTAATGAATTCATTCATCAAACAGGTTGCAATGCCTATTAGTCAAAAGTTTAAATTTTTTTATCTTTAAAAAGTCATACAATATTACTTATAATACATCCATTAAATAAATGCTACAAGATCAAGGGAGGACTACAAATGAGATTTATGAGTATCCTGGCAGGAATTGTGTTGCTTGTATTTGCTACATTCTCAGCTATGTCAGCTGAACTCACAGTTGGCTTTTCTCAGATTGGATCTGAGTCAGGCTGGAGAGCGGCTGAAACAACTGTTACCAAACAGGAAGCAAAAAAAAGAGGGATCAACCTTAAGTTTGCAGATGCACAGCAGAAGCAGGAAAATCAGATAAAGGCTATTCGTTCATTCATTGCTCAGGGGGTTGATGCAATTCTGCTCGCTCCTGTCGTAGCAACAGGTTGGGATTCCGTATTACAGGAAGCGAAAGAAGCAAAGATACCAGTTATTCTTCTTGACAGAACTATTGAGGCTCCTAAAGAACTTTATATGACGGCAGTGACGTCAGACCTTGTTCATGAAGGTAAAGTTGCGGGTAAGTGGCTTGCTGATACTGTTGGGAAGAAAAAATGCAATATTGTTGAACTTCAGGGGACAACAGGGTCTTCGCCTGCAATTGACCGAAAAAAAGGCTTTGGTGAAGCCATTGCCAAGTCTCCAAACCTCAAGATAATAAGAAGCCAGACTGGTGATTTTACGCGTACCAAGGGTAAGGAAGTCATGGAGAGCTTTTTGAAGGCTGAAAATGGCGGCAAGAATATCTGTGCGCTGTATGCCCACAATGATGATATGGCGGTTGGAGCAATTCAGGCCATAAAAGAAGCTGGTCTCAAACCTGGTTCCGATATTCTTGTTGTTTCCATTGATGCTGTTCCGGATATCTTTCAGGCTCTGGCTAAAGGTGAAGCAAATGCTACAGTTGAGTTGACTCCAAATATGGCAGGACCAGCGTTCGATGTGCTTGAGAAATTTAAAAAGGACGGCACGGTTCCACCAAAATGGATACAAACCGAGTCCAAACTCTACACCCAGAAAGACGATCCTATGAAAGTCTATGAGACAAGAAAAGACCTTGGATACTAGGGTATATTTTTCTGCGCAAACTGGTTGGCCGAAAAACGGCCAACCCTTTTTCCGTCAAAGATCTGAAAATATAACAAAAGAATGTCTGTAAACAGTGTTACAAATGCCGGAACAAAATAAACCCGTACTGGAAGCGAAGGGCATCACCAAGAGTTTTCCTGGTGTTAAGGCTCTAAAGAATGTTGATCTTAATCTGTATCCGGGAGAGGTGCATTCTCTTCTCGGAGAGAATGGGGCAGGAAAGTCAACTCTTATTAAATGTCTCACCGGCGCCTATCATAAAGATGGGGGAACAATTTTACTGGAAGGTCGGGAGATAAATCCTCGTGACACTCTGGATTCCCAGAATATGAGTATTGGCACGGTTTACCAGGAAGTAAACCTGATGCCAAATCTTACAGTTGCAGAAAATCTTTATCTGGGGCGTGAACCCAGGACGTTCAGGATAGTACGTGCTTCGGTTATGAACAAAATGGCCAAAAAGCTTTTATCCGAGTTTGGTTTGAGCATTGATCCCGGAGCACTATTATCGCGGTACTCGATTGCAGTGCAGCAGGTCATAGCAATTGCAAGAGCAGTTGATCTTTCTGGTAGAGTACTAATCTTGGATGAACCAACTGCCAGTCTTGATAAAACAGAGGTCCAGCTTCTATTTTCAGTGATTGAGAAACTCAAACAACGCGGTATTGCGATCGTTTTTATCACCCACTTTCTCGACCAGGTTTATGCTTTGTCCGATCGGGTTACAGTGCTGAGAAACGGTGAACGGGTTGGGAGTGATGTAATCGCGGATATTCCGCAGAAAAAATTGATTACAATGATGCTTGGACGTCAGCTTGAAGCAGAAACATCATTGAAGCGCCAGGAGAGCAATGCAGGCAGGGAATTGCTTCGCTTTGAAAAATTTGGCAGAAGTGGGCATATAGATCCCTTTAGTCTGACCATAAAAGAGGGAGAAGTTATCGGAGTGGCCGGGCTTCTCGGTGCCGGGCGTACTGAAACTGCTGAAACAATATTTGGAATTGTAACAGCTGATACGGGCAGCAGTTATTTGCGTGGCAATCCCGTAAAACTCTCTTCTCCCCGGGATTCGATAAGGTACAGATTTGGCCTCTGTCCCGAGGACCGCAAAACGGAAGGTATTATTGGAGATCTTTCCGTTCGGGAAAATATAATACTTGCGTTGCAGGCACGGCAAGGGTGGGCAAAACCTTTATCCCGGCTAAAGCAGGCAAAGATTGCTGATCATTATATCAAAACTCTGGATATCCGTCTTCCAGACAAGGAAACACCAATAAAAAATCTTTCCGGGGGTAATCAGCAAAAGGCGCTACTTGCGCGCTGGCTAGCAACAGATCCGGAGTTTCTAATTCTTGATGAACCAACCAGAGGTATAGATATAGGTGCCCATACTGAAATAATCCAGCTTATTGAAGACCTGCGCAAAAAGGGCCTTGCATTGCTCGTCATCTCATCAGAACTGGAGGAGCTGTTGGCATACTCTTCAAGAATCGTTGTTGTGAGAGATCGTGTGCATGTTGCGGAGCTGAACGGTCAGAATATCGTTGTAGATGATATTGTGCAGGCCATAGCTGGAGGACAAAATGATAAGGTGATAACCAATGAACTATAGCAGATTGTCACCATTTTTGAAGTTTCTACCGCAGCTGAGTGTACTTGCGATAATCCTGTTTTTCAATTTTCTTATCTTCCCTGACTTCTTCAAAATCGAAATTGCTAATGGCAGGCTTTACGGCAGCGTGATAGATGTTCTCAATAGAGGGGCACCGGTTGCACTTTTGTCAATTGGTATGGTTCTCGTTATTGCAACAAAAGGTATTGATCTCTCCGTTGGTGCTGTTATGGCGATTGCGGGGGCGGTTGCAGCAACTCTGGTTCAGTCCGGGTATGACTGGCCGGTGGCATTATCCGGGGCTCTTGCTGTCGGTGCTCTCTGCGGCATATGGAATGGTTTTCTGGTCGCAGTATTAAATATTCAACCCATTGTTGCCACGCTTGTTTTAATGGTTGCGGGAAGGGGCATCGCACAGCTGATAACGGAAGGGCGAATTGTCACTTTTTTGAATGAAGGGCTTTTCTTTATAGGAGGAGGGGTTCTGTTTGGTTTGCCAATGCCCGTATTCATATGGGTAATTTCAGGAATTCTCGTGACATTGATAATAAGACGAACGGCGCTGGGTATGCTTATAGAGACAATCGGTATAAACCAGAGGGCCGGTTATCTGGCCGGAATAAACAGTACAGTATTGCTGATAACTGTCTATCTTGTTGCCGGGGTATGTGCATCAATAGCAGGCGTTATTGTTGCCGCTGATATTAAAGGAGCAGATGCAAATAACGCAGGCCTCTGGCTTGAACTGGACGCGATACTGGCTGTGGTTATTGGAGGAACCTCTCTCTTTGGTGGGCGATTCAGTATAATCGGGGCACTCTTTGGAGCCATTATAATACAGGCAATTAATACGGGAATACTTCTTTCCGGTTTCCCGCCGGAATTTAATCTCGTGATCAAGGCAGTTATTATCGTATTGATCCTGATAATTCAGTCTCCGGTGATTCGTAATCTTGCCATCAGTATAAAAAATGTTTCTAGCAAGGCGTCTGAGATAAAAGGAAAAACAGCATGAAGTCGCACCATCTTCCACTTATTATGACTATTGTAACTTTTGTGCTGGCCTATCTGATCTGCTTCAGTCAATATCCCAATATGCTCTCAACACACGTGATTGGAAATCTTCTGACAGACAACGCCTTTCTGGGGATTGCAGCAGTAGGAATGACCTTTGTTATTCTCTCTGGCGGAATCGATCTTTCCATAGGCGCGGTAATCGCTTTTACCGGCGTATTTCTGGCCGTTATTCTCAAAAACACTGACATTCACCCAGCATTTGTTTTCATTCTGGTACTTACGATTACCAGTCTGTTTGGTGCTGCTATGGGGGCAATCATACATTTTCTTGAAATGCCAGCTTTTATAGTAACTCTGGCGGGAATGTTTCTTGCGAGAGGAATGGCATTTGTGCTGTCAACAGATTCGATCCCCATACGCGAATCATTCTATACTTCTTTGAAGCAGCTCTATTATGTAATGCCCGGAGGTGGGCGTTTGACCTTGATAGGCTGTTTGATGGTCCTAGTTTTCATCGTGGGTATTTTTATCGCTCATCGCACCCGTTTTGGCAAGAATATCTATGCTCTTGGCGGTGGTGTACAGACTGCAAAGCTTATGGGAGTTCCGGTAGGAAAAACGACTATCTGTATATATGCTCTATCAGGCCTTCTGGCTGGTCTGGCGGGCATTGTCTTTTCTCTTTATACCTCGGCCGGATATTCTCTTGCTACGGTTGGCGTAGAGCTTGATGCTATTGCTGCTGTTGTGATTGGAGGAACTTTGTTGACCGGTGGGGCAGGATTTATTCTTGGAACATTATTTGGTGTTTTAATTATGGGGCTTATCCAGACTTATATTGTTTTTGATGGAACTCTGTCCAGTTGGTGGACAAAAATTTTCATTGGAGCATTGCTGTTTTCATTTATTGTTTTGCAGAAGCTTTTGCAGTGGATATCTGAAACCAGACGAACTACGACACAGGCGCTTGCGACACAATTATGACACCATCTATCGAAAACGTATTTAAAAACAAAACAAAAAACAGCCATGCACACCTTGTTGAAGAAATAGGGCAAGATATTGTGTTGGGAAAATACAACCCCGGTTCTCTGATACCTACAGATAATGAGTTGGAAGAGACATATGCCATGTCGAGAACGGTTGTTCGCGAAGCCAAAAAGACTCTTGGCGCAAAAGGGCTGATTACTTCCAAAGCAAAAGTTGGAACCATGGTGTTGCCGAAAACCGAGTGGAATATGTTTGATCAGGACATTCTGCGTTGGCATTTTGCAGAAGGTGTTCAACCTGAATTTATTTCGGATCTTTTTGATATCAGGCTAATATTTGAACCATCAGCCGCCGCACTCGCAGCACAGAATGCGACAGAGGAAGACAAGGTTTCACTGAGATTGATTATAGAAGAGTTTGAGGAATCAACCCATACTCATGCTCAGTTCGCCGCTATAGATCTGAAGCTTCATAAGGCAATTCTGAAAGCATCGGGAAACTCCTTTCTCAATACACTGGCAGGTCTTATTGAGGCAGCGTTATTTGGTGTTTTTAAAAGAACCTCTCCAAACCGCGATCAAAAGCGTATGCTTCTGGTGGTGGAAGAGCATAAAAGAATTGTTGATGCCATATGCGCAGGAAATGCAAAAGCTGCAGAAAAGGCGATGACGTCAGTAATTGCGTCAGGTAATGAAAATATTAAGAAACTTGTTAGTAGTTAGTAAAGTTACGTATAAAAATATATTTTAAGTGTGATAATTTTGATGCGTGTAAAAGAAGTTGAGGGAGTATAATAATTCTTAGAATGCTGGTCATGGTTTACAACCGCTTCCTGATCAGGAGGCTTGTTGCCTAAACCGCTATGAAGTCTGATATGATCAGGTTGTGTTTCTACTGGAAAAGAGTTTTCAAAGAGTTCGGATTACCTCAGGCCATCCGCACGGACAATGGTGTTCCCTTTTCCAGTCCCAACGTCCTGTTCTGACTGTCAAGACTTTCTGTCTGGTGGCTCCGGCTAGGTATACAGATTAAACGCATCAAACCAGAATGCCCTCAGCAGAATGGAAGGCATGAACGGATGCACCTCACGCTCAAGCAGAAAACAACAAAACCGGCCGGAGATAACTTTCTGCAACAACAGGGAAAGTTTGATGAATTTGTCGAATATTACAATGCCGAACGTCCTCATCAGGCTCTGGAAATGTTATGTCCTTCAGAATTATATTCTCCATCTGATAGAGAGTGCAAAGGCTTGCCGGAACTGGATTATCCATTCCACGATAAAATCGTAACCGTGACAACATGCGGAAGAATTTGTTACAATTGGAGAAAGATAAATCTGAGCACTGTCTTTGCCGGGTAGAATGTGGGAATTAAGGAGGTTGCTGATAAAATCTGGCTCGTAAGCTTTATGCAATACGACCTGGGATACTTTGACCATGAGACATGCAGACTCGAACCAGTCATCAATCCATTTGATGAAAAAGTGTTACTCATGTCTCGAGAATAATCTGTAACCCATGTGTCTGGAACGGACCTGAAATATATGGTGACCCCGGCGCGATTCGAACGCGCGACCCCCAGATTAGGAATCTGGTGCTCTATCCTGCTGAGCTACGGGGCCGGATTTTGTTTTTTTGGAAGCGGTACTGGGAGCAGTTTAGTGTTATTGGTTTGTGGTGACAACCTTTTTTGTTGTTTTGGTAATATTGATTTTATCTGTGTTGATGTGGTCGTGATTTGGCATGGGTGTATTTATTGCTTATGAGTTATTACTTAATCTGTTCACTTCATATAAGGGCGGGGTTGATATTATGAAAATGGATTTACTTTCTATTATTACTCAGGAAAGTCTGGGGCTGCTGGCCAGTCTTTTTGTATTTACAGTTGGCCTGGTTGTTCTTGCTATTATTATTCTGTTTGTGATTGATATTTCCCAGACCAGAGATGCGGTGCGGCGGAATTATCCGGTACTGGGAAGGTTTCGCTATCTGTTTTCGACGCTCGGAGAGTTTTTTCGCCAGTATTTCTTTGCAATGGATCGTGAAGAGATGCCTTTTAACCGGGCTGAGAGAGAATGGGTTTATAAGTCTTCAGAAGGTGTTGATAATACTATTGCCTTTGGGTCTACCAAGAACCTGACGCCGGTTGGCACTGTTATATTTGTGAATTGTCCGTTTCCGACCCTTGATGAGGATGCGCAGGCGACACCTCCAGTTCAGTTTGGTCCCTATTCAGCTAAACCTTATGAAGCTCCTTCCATTATAAATATTTCCGGGATGAGCTATGGTGCCCTGTCAAAGCCTGCAGTTCGTGCCTTGTCTAAAGGAGCTAAAATGGCGGGGTGCTGGCTGAATACCGGAGAAGGTGGATTGTCTGAATGGCACCTGGAAGGAGGGTGCGATATTGTTTTTCAGATTGGTACCGCAAAATACGGGGTGAGGGATGAGAGTGGTGAGCTTGATGAAGAGAAGCTGAAGGCACTTGGTGCGCGGCCTCAAGTCAAGATGATAGAGATCAAGATGAGCCAGGGGGCAAAGCCTGGAAAGGGCGGTATATTACCTGCAGAAAAGGTAACATCTGAAATTGCTGCTGTTCGTGGCATTCAGGCTGGCAAGGCCTCCATATCTCCGAACCGTCATGCTGAAATAGATAATGTGCCTGAGTTATTGGATTATGTCGAACGGGTCAGGGAGGCAAGTGGACTTCCTGTCGGCTTTAAGGCCGTTATCGGGGCCTATGGCTGGCTGGATACCATGTGTGAGGAGATCATAAAGAGGGGGCTGGAAAAAGCTCCTGATTTTATCACTATAGATTCCGGGGATGGAGGAACTGGTGCAGCACCAATGCCGCTTATGGATAATGTAGGGCTCCCAATCAAGGAATCCTTACCGATGGTGGTTGATATTCTTACGAAACATGGTCTGAGGGATCGGATTAAGGTTATTGCTTCCGGAAAATTAATAACACCTGCCGAAGTGGCCTGGGCGTTTTCTGCGGGTGTTGATGTGGTTGTATCTGCGCGTGGGTTTATGTTTGCACTTGGATGTATTCAGGCATTGAAATGCAACAAGAATACCTGCCCTACAGGGATTACTACACATGACCGTCATTTACAGAAAGGACTTAATCCCGAGAATAAAGCAGTCCGCGTGAAAAATTTTGTTGAGAAGATGCGGTATGGAGTTGGAATGATTGCTCATTCGTGCGGAGTGCATCACCCCCGATTGCTCAAGAGATTTCATTGCCGGATTGTTCAGGATACCGGTAAGTCAGTGCCGTTAAATGAGTTATATCCTGCAACAAACAAGTAATAATCCGCTCCCTGATGGTCTTCATTTTGCTTTATATTACTCGTATTAAAGAGAGTATCAGTAGTTTCAGGTTCGTACGTTATGAAGGTCAGTGGATATGATTAATCACGGGATTCATAAAGGCGCGGTATTATTCATCGCATTTGTTATGTATTTTAATGGAGCACCAGCGGTATTTGCTGATGACTCTCAGGTTTCCAGTTTTGAAAGGCAGGTTCTTTCCAGTCAGAATGCCGGAGATACCAAAGGGGCGACAGTTATTGCCCGTAAGTTTGTTGATTATGCAGAGCGCAGGTTTGGGCAAACACACAAGCATACGGTTGCAGCATGGCATGTGCTTGGGCAAGCTTACTTTTCTGATGGTCGCTACAGAGAAGCTGAAGGTGCTTATATAAAAGCATTGACTGTTGAAGAGCGTATTGTCGGTCCAAATCATAAAGACCTGGTGCCACATCTGGAGGCGTTAATTACAGTATACTACTCTCTGGTCCGCTTTGATCAGGCAGCAAAAATGAAGCAGAGAGTGGATAAAATACGGGACTAATCTGCGGTTTATCAGTGCTCGAAGCATTATAATCTATGCGGTAGTGTTGCCTAAATACCATTGACATCCGGTAGCGAACGGTGTGCATATTGATTGCAAAGGTTTATTAAAAAACTGGTATCAGGCTAGAGCAATGAAAAAAATATTATTGGGAATTCTTTCCGGTTTATTGATGGTTCCGGCGGTTAGCGCCGATGTACAGGCCGGGTCGTTTGAAATTGGTGTTTATGGCGGCGTTGGCGAGAGTTTTGACAGTGATGTGAAGTATACTGACAGTGGTACTTCATTTACGCATAAAGATGTCGAGTGGGATGGTGATTCGTTTGGTCCTGCCCCTTATTGGGGAGCAAGGGTTACTTACTGGCCTTCTTCGCTTCCTAACTGGGGGTTTATGCTGGATTATACACATGCAAAGATGACTGCTGAGAAGAGCTCAGGTAGCAGCCCTGTAGGTAATATCGGGGCGAATTATGATCATCTTGAGTTTACGGACGGGTTGAATCTGGTTACGGCTAATGTTCTTTATGAATATGACCAGTTTGGGCGTTTCAGGCCTTATGTGGGGGCTGGTGTTGGTCTTGCTATTCCTCATGTTGAGGTTGATCGTGGTGCTGACAGTACAAGAGAATATCAGGTTACCGGTATTGCTGCTCAGGTTCTCGTTGGCGGTAAATATGATCTTAATGATAACTTTTCCCTGTTTGGAGAGTATAAGTTAAGCTACGCCGATATTGAAGCAGATCTTGAAAATGGCGGTACGCTTGAGACTGAGGGTATTACTAATCACTTCCTGGTTGGTATTTCCTACAGATTTGGTGGAACAAAATAAGTTATTCCCTTCATTAAAAGCTTTAAAAAAGCGCTTCTGCGGTCTGCAGGGCGCTTTTTTAGTAACGTGTATTCACGGCTAGTTACTCTCGAAATGGTGACTTTCTCACGGCATTTCTCATTCCAAGTTTTCTGTAAAATAGTGCCATTCGACAGCAAGGGCGCTCTTCTGACTCTCTCCGGACTATTTTCAGGATGTCATCATTCTGGTTGAGGCGGGGGTATTTCTGTATGACCCCATCAATCTGATCCTGGTGGAGAAGCTCCAGCTTCAGGCCTGCTACATCTGCTCCTGTTCCATCTTTTACCAAATCAGCTTCACTTCCATGACTGCTGGACAGGATCAGGTTCATATGAAGAGTAATGGCATTAGCAACAAGGTCTGACCGTTTTTCACTCCAGCTGTGTTTTTCAGCCAGACCATCATAAGGACCCTC
>JBOEGA010000163.1:0-7556 GCA_050633205.1 Methyloligellaceae bacterium
ACATCTAAATAGTGTGTAAACGTTGGAACCAGTTTTGCCCTTTCGTTTTCAAGTTCAGCAGTAATTTTCCCTTCATCGAGTGCTTTTTGAGTGATTCGACGAAGTTTCATGAAATAAAGCCTTGTCACGGTATTGCCTTCGATGAATTCAAAAACAAATAGCCCAATCATTCCGGCCAGCCAAGGTACTTTATAAAATCCCCAGCCGTCATAGTACTGAACGGTAAACCAGGTACCTGATGCCAACAGAATCAGAGCACCGGGAACAACTATGCCATCATAAAAAACGGCGATATTTCGAACTGCTTCAGAAAACCTAACCAAGTCTCGATGCTGTCTTGAACGAAGATCTGAAAGCCATACGCCAATTAAACCAGCTCCCATTAAAACTGCCCCGAGGATATGAAAATATTTTAGCAGCGAATAGTCCACAGTGTTTACCTCATTGTCATTGCGCAGAAAAATGCCCGATAGCACCCTGAGAAAAAAGGTGCTCAAACTGCCGCTTAGGCATTTTTAATTCAAGCTCCAGCACTTCGGGATTGGAAAACGCTTTCTTTAAATCATTGAGACTTGACCATTCACTATGAGCTAACCAAAGAGTTGATTCACCGATACCTGGACTCAAGTCACTCGAAATAAAGCCTGGCTGTTGTCGCATAAGTTCCGACAGAGTAGTCCACTGCTTCTTTAATGAGTTCCTGTGTTTTTCCCCCTTGATCACATAACCTTGCAAAGATAATACAGGTCCTGGAGAATCCGCTTCGAGCTGCTTTAAAGCAAGCTTATGTCCCGGAGCACATCCCAACAGAAAAAATACCACGAGGGTGATGCCTAAATACCTTATAACTTTCATATCAATATCCTGTCTTAAACAAACCCTATTTATGCAGAAGAGTGATCAAGCATCTTGCCAGCCGATGTCAACATGACTGCCGTCACAAAAAGGTTTATTTTTTGAAGCGCCACATCGACACAGCGCGTATTTATCCGAGCACGAACCTTTCGCTGCCACAATATCTTTTAATGCAATTCCGGATATTAGATAAGGGCCATTTTTCTCAATGGTTATCTTGTGTTCGTTTGAGAATAGGTGCTGGTGTATGCCGTTTGGTTCGGAGAAACTCAATGCGCCGGAAGGACATTTCTGAATCACACGTTTAATGGCTTCTTTTTCACCTTTGTCGGGGTTTATCCACTGAGTGCTGTTTGAATTGAACACCTCGGGAAGTTGCGAGCCACAGATAGACGCATGAGAACAAAGCAGTTTGTTGTAATGAACATCAATCGCATCACCCTTATAGACTTTCAACTCGTCGTCGGTCCGATCACTGGAAACAGAATCATCAAAATTGATGTCATTATGTGAACCATCACAAAACGGTTTTCTTTTGGAGGCTCCGCAGCGGCATAAAGCCGTTGTTTTATTGAGTGTTAAAGGTCTACCATTCGCTTCAACGAGTACTTCACCAGCTAGGAAGACGGGTCCATTTTTTTGTACCTTAAGACTGATGTCATTGAGTGTGGGCGGCATATGCCCAATCCTACCCGTCATTGTCAAACCATCGCGTATGTTCAAGAACATTAAGGTTAAATTTGAACCGCCTGCAATCAGCTCAACAAGTTGAATACTATAAAACCACATATCAAACTGACCTGTGCTTGCTTTCATCTCAAGATAAAATGCTGCGGGCAGAAGAACCAGCAGGCCGGTCAACGCAATGATCGGCATTCTTTTTTTCTTGCGTAACGCTGGGTCATCCTGGCGTTTAGCTCCCAGTGACATGCCGGATCCGCCCACGATGATCATGGCTGGAATTAGAATGAACATCCCCTTCAGAATAAGCCCTTTAACCCAAGCGATGGTTTCATGTGAAGTAAAAAGCTCGGTATAAACAGTTGATGTCCAGAACGAGAGAATTGTTAAAAATGCGATAACACCCGCTGCGGCGTGGATCTTTGTCTTCATAGCTGAGCCTCCTCATGGAAGATTAAATTCAACGTCATAGTTTCATTTGTATGGCTTTATACATATCCAGAGATACGGGGAAACTTTGTACGTAACATGACAACATGTTGCCAATAAGGAATCATGATGTCAATGGTTTTTGTTTTCTATGTATTGAATCCTGAAAATTGATTTAATTGGATTAGTAAAAAACGTATAGAAATCTGAGTCGTGATCTATTTGACAATATATAACCGCAATGGGAATATATTGGAATGAAGAAATCTAAAGAAGCCAACGCTATGACGAGCTTGATCCTGGGTACGTTTCGACTGAATGGTGCACTTTTGTCAGCAGGCAATCAGCTCACGAAGCCATACGATCTTACAAGCGCCCGGTGGCAGGTTATGGGCGCTATTGATATCGCAGGGCACGCCTTAACTGTTGCCCAAATCGCAAGACGAATGGGCCTAACACGTCAAGGCGTGCAGCGCATCGTAAACGATCTGGATAGGCTGGGTATGGTCACTTTTAATCCAAACATCGACCACAAGAGGGCGCCGCTTGTGTCAATCACTGACACTGGTAATAAAGTGATGATCGAGATTGATAAAATTCAGACTGCCTGGGTGAGCGAACTCTGTGATGGGTTCAGTGAGAGACAAATCAAGCAAGCCTTAAAAGTGATTGAAACGGTGTGTGAACGTATTAAATAAGCCCAAATCTTAAAGGATTACTCTAACGCAAATAGCGTTGCCCCTGAAAGCGTCTCTTTGCTAAACGGGCATTTTTTAAATAAGAGAACTTTAGAGCGACTTTTACTGTGTCTGCAGGTTGTTTTCGGTTTGATGGCATCGGGTCATTGCAGGTAGGTGATAATAGTCACGTAGTAGCGTCAAGCATCTCATTCTGTTCTGCACGCGCTTGAATGAAAATTTGCCTGGCTGAAGAAAAAAACAACCCTGACATAAGTAATGCTACCAGTAAATCCGGCCACGGGGAATGCAGCCACCAAACGGCAACGCCAGCTGCGAGAACGCCTAAATTACCGATAGCATCGTTCCGACTGCAAAGCCATACTGAACGTATATTCGAGTCGCCATCTTTGTACTTAAAGAGTAACAATACACTTAACAGATTTGCACTCAGGGCCAGTATCGCAATACTACTCATGGTCATAGCATCAGGGCTACCCAGAACAAAAATACGGTAGATCGTAGTTGTCAGGACCATTAATGACATAGCTAACAGGCTAAAACTTTTCAGCAAGGCTGCATTGGTACGAAGGGTGATGGACTTACCAATTACCCAGAGGCTTAAACCGTAGGTAAGCGTGTCACCGAGAAAATCCAGTGCATCGGCCTTGAGGGCTTGTGATTGTGCTGCGTATCCAGCCAGCATCTCCACAAAAAACATGATTCCGTTAATGGCGATTATGATCCACAGTATTTTTATATATCTGTCGTCCAATCCTTCAAATGTGGTCTTTGAACATCCGCATTGACCAGCCATAAATAAATTGCCTGATTTTATTTTTCGATAAATACAGTTTAGTATCTCTAGTTACTAGAGGTTCAAGCAATTTTTAAAAAATATCATCACTTTGTAACTGTTTACGTGGGGTATGTCGTATTTTGAACGGGCATGTATCAATAGGTACTCTTTCGAAACAGACTGGCTGCAAGATTCCAACGATTCGTTGGTATGAAGAGCAAGGTCTGTTGCCGGCAGCGGAGCGAACTGAAGGAAACCAACGTCGGTATGGGAAAAATCATTTAACGATACTTCGGTTCATTCGACACGCGCGAGCGCTGGGATTTGATCTTGAGGCTATACGGCAGTTACTGCACTTATCGAGTTGCAGTCATCATTCACCTCATGAAGCCGATGAAATTGCGAAAAAGCATCTCTTGGAGGTCAGAGAAAGGATCGAAAAGTTGCAAAGATTAGAGAAGGAGCTCACGGCCATGATTGATGCCTGTGATGACAATCTGGCGCATGACTGTCGTGTGTTAACCGTATTGAGCGACTCGGGTTTTGAAGGTTCGTGATGATAAGTTCTGCTAGGCTAGGGGTGTATTAACAGTCACCAAAAATATCAGGTGACTGTTAATAGATTCCAGACTCGCGATTACTGGTCAAAATAGGTGATCAGAGACAACGCCGCACCTTGCGGATCAACAATGACACAAAACCGGCCAACATTCGGAATGTCCCTCGGTTCCATCACCACCTGACCGCCCAGCTCAACAACTTGTTTTGCACTGGCATCAACGTCATCTACTGTGACATAGGATCCCCACATGGGAGGCATGTTGCCAGCGTCAGGCGGGGTCGACATCATGCCGGCCATCATCTGATCGCTTACCTTGGCTGTAGTGTATTCCATACCTTCGTTCGTCATGTCGTCGAGTTGCCAGTTAAATAATTGTGAGTAGAACGTCTTGGCACCTTCTATGTCGTTAGTCACCAACTCATTCCAGCTAAAAGCACCGTGCTGTTTCATTGCATCGATCATCTGTCTCTCCTGGGAAACCATTTTTTCGGCGAAAACAGTATACAACGGTGCAAGCATTGGCGAACAATAATTCAAAAACTATGACGCATAGCAATGGCGGCTATAACTCATACTCAAGATTTAAAGTCGATACTCGTGGAATTACGCGTTAAGTAAAAGCAGCATACGGGCTTGTATGCTGCATTTGATGGTGTGGATAGAGCGTCGGAATAAGTGATACGTTATTCGGTTTAAGCGATGACCGCACAAATGGCGTAAACAGTTACAGGAAAACGGACAGTGCCATTTTCAACGCGATAGAAGATTCTGGCTTCCCAACCGGTATTGCTGGCGGTTGGACGAGTAAATATGGCGTTTGAACTAAAGTTAGTGTCAAAACCACCCCCGAGTACTGATTTACCCTCCGGGCAACTTGCAACAACGGTGAACGCCGATTGGCTAAAGTTAAATAGAAGTTCATCTGTTTGAGTAATGACTTCGTACCCTGAAATTCCGGGTGCACCCGCTTCACCTTGAGCCCCGGG
The DNA here is from genome assembly GCA_050633205.1 of Methyloligellaceae bacterium. GTDB lineage: Bacteria > Pseudomonadota > Alphaproteobacteria > Rhizobiales > CBDHHC01 > CBDHHC01. Next base: position 4,990 of record JBOEGA010000163.1, read on the forward strand.
TTCTCCAGCGGGGCCCGATGGCCCTGCAACTCCTTCTGGACCGGCAGGACCGGTTTCACCCATTGGACCTGCTGGCCCCTGAAGTCCCATAGGTCCAGCAGAACCATCTGCGCCTGCGACCCCAGGTTGACCTTGCAGGCCTGGTTCACCTTGTATACCTTGAGGACCCATAGGTCCGGTTTCACCCATTGGGCCTGTCTCACCGTCCATTCCGGCAGGTCCGGTTGCACCTACAGTCAGATCATATCGTGTTGATTTACCTTGTTTGGTTTTCACTTTTAGTGCGTAATCACCAGCGGACAGATCAACGGGAACAGCAGCTATAATTTCTTTTTTGGTATAGCAAAGCGGACAAACAAAAAGTTCTTCGCGACCCAAAGTCACCTTAGGCAACTGATCATTAGCCGTGAGATGATTGCCGTCTATACGGATCTCACCTTGCTCATAGTCGATTTCAATAGACTTGATCACTGGGGATTTAACTTCACTAGCGGCCTGAGTTGAAAATGATAACAACAAGACTGCGCTTAGTAGCAGTTTTTTCATACTGATCTCCTTGTATTGATTTAATATCCTTATTAAATTGGTTTTAATATGCCAACTCAGTAACTGATCGGCACTCGATCGGTGATCTTAATCACAATTTTATGCTCACTAGAGTAACTTAATCGAAGCGATCATTGGCAGCTATTAAGAATAGTGGAGATTAGAAATTTGCACGGCAACTCTGAGCATATTTGCGAGTCACAACATAAAATCATTTAAAAAAGTGGCGTTGTAGCGAGGACAAAACTTGGCGCAAAATAACAGCTGAGTTGACTTCATAAATAATAATCCCGGACTCCTTGAATGCAAGGGATCCGGGATTCTGTGAGCTGACTTTATTCAATCAGCAAAGGCTGGCTTTGGTTCTTAGAGATCCGCTGCATTCTTGTCCTTAATGTCTCCCCAGTTGCCGTTAGCTTGATCTATAAATCCAGGAACGTCTGCCAACCATCTCTCTTGCACATCCTTACTCAGATTTAAATACAATTTGTTATCAACGACTTTCCAGGCGTTTGGATCAGTGTCGAACTTTTTACCCATCGCGGTGCCAAATGCACAGAAGCCACCGTATTGTGGCGCGTATTGTGTTGGGTCCGCTTTAAAAGCGTCGCGGTTTTCTGCTGAAGTAAATTTGTAAATGGCGTTTTTGTACGTTGCTGTGAATTGGTCAGACCCTTGTTGTGCCGCTGAAGCGGTAAAGTAGCTGACCGGGTCATAGCCTTGGATAGCGACATCGTTCTCATCTGCACTGTGATCAATATCTACAGCGAAAGAGGCGCCAGAAAAGGCAAGCACGCTGGCCAGTGCCAGTTTTTGTAAGGGTTTTTTAATTGCGATCATGTGTGTCATCCTCGTTGCTTTTTAAAGGTTAATTGGATTTAAAACAGTGATGATGACTTTACGCGTGATATTCAGACGATTGGGGGCCATTCGTCCATTGATTGGCGCAAATCGTCCAAAATGAGGTGTTATGGATAAACTTTCAGATATTGTCCGGCGTTTTTCTATCAGTGCTGGTGTTTTCTATTCCGGACAGTTATGTGGTGTCACATCATTTGAGGATCATGAAAATCGTATTGGGCATATACATCTTCTCAAGCAGGGACGACTAACACTGAGTGAAGTAAGAAAAGAAACTGTCGTTGTCGAAGAGCCGTCACTGCTATTTTACCCACGGCCTACGTCTCATCGAATCAGTGCCGACCAATATATCCAGACAGAAGTGGTGTGTGCCACTGTGCGATATGGTACGGGATCAGCTAATCCACTCTCAAATTCGTTGCCGCGATTGCTGATCATGCCATTGGATCGAAATCCCAGACTGAAGCAAACTGCGGAGTGGTTGTTTGAAGAGGCGTTTACAGAACGAAATGCCAAACACATCATGATGGACCGTCTGGCAGAATTACTGGTGATACAAATCGTGCGTCATTTGCTGGAAACTGATCAAGCGAACAGTGGCATGTTAGCGGGGCTGTCGCATCCGCAGCTTGGACAGGCGTTAAACGCAATGCACGATCAACCAGAAAAATCATGGACACTGCAGGAGCTTGCGTCTTTGTCGACAATGTCGCGCTCAAAGTTCGCGGATTTGTTTCAAAAGATTGTAGGGAATTCGGCGGGTGATTACCTGATTGAGTTTCGCATTGAAATTGCAAAAAATTTACTGCGACAGGATAAGCCCGTGGGGCTGGTTGCCAATGAGGTCGGGTATGAAACCGCTTCAGCCTTGGCTCGGGTATTTCGAAAAAAATTAGGAATGTCGCCGATGGAGTGGTTACAACTCGAGTCTGGATAATTTGAATTTATCATTAAAAACTACATCCATGAGCCACATGTTGACGGTTCATGGATGTAGCAGGTTTTCCTACAACAGTTTGATTGTATTATCGTCCAAGAAACTCCAGTTCCTTTTTGTCTTCTACATCCGGAAGCGGGAAATCTTCGTGCATAGAGTTTGCCAAGCCATAGCACATTAGAATGAGCATTCCGGCGATAGGTAGTCCAGCAACGATGGAAGC